>JAZSCR010000060.1:0-30847 GCA_045530715.1 Eubacteriales bacterium | reverse complement strand
ATATCTCGGGGCCTGTAGTGTCATAATGCGCCTTCGGATTTGCGGGATTTTCAAACTGTCCCGCTACGAAGGAGTTGGGTATAGTCTTTGCCAATTCCTCGGCCTTTTTTATGGCTCCCGCCATTCCTTCCGCCGCGGGGGTAAGAACCAACTCTGCGCCGTAAGCCTTTAGTATCTGTCTGCGTTCAAGGGACATACTGTCGGGCATAACGATAATCACCCGGTATCTCTTTGCTGCGGCAACAACAGCTAAGCCTATTCCCGTATTTCCGCTGGTAGGTTCGATTATTACGGAGCCTTCAACAAGTAACCCTTTCGACTCCGCATCCTCTATCATAGCCTTACCAACTCTGTCCTTAGCAGAGCCCGCAGGATTAAGATATTCAAGCTTTGCAATAACCTTTGCGCAAAGGCCAAGCTCTTTTTCTATATTAGTCAGCTCAAGCAGGGGAGTGTCACCTATAAGCTGATCTACGGAAGTATATATATGCGACACTTTAATTCTCCTTGTTGGAAATCACGTTGGAATAGGCGGTCTTTACACTTATTCCCTCAAGCTTGCCTATTTTGCCCGACAAAGATGAGATAACGTCCTGAGGAGCATCAACTGCAACCGAAAGAACGTTTATCTTCTTTTCCTTATAGGGAATCCCCATTCTTCCGAATATGTATTCTCCGTATTCGTGAAGGATATTGTTAAGCTTCTGTACCGATTCGGTATTTTCAACGATTATTCCCATTATGGCTACTCGTGTTTCCATACTGATTCCGCCTCGTTTTAAAATTTCTTTTCTCCGTAGAGTTTCGTAATAAGAATTGCCGCCTTGTTTATATCTCCACAACCGAGGGTAATAAATATATCCCCGGGCTGCGCTATTTCCTTAACGCGGTGAGCGATGCTTTCAAAATCGGGAAGGTATTCACCGTTGGGAAGAGCCGCAACCACGTCTTCGGCATAAATATTATAGGCATCGTTGGTTTCTCTGGCAGGATAAATGGGAGGTACAAAAACCTTATCCACGGTAGACAGGACGGACACAAACTCCTTCATCATCATCTTGGTGCGGGAGAATGTGTGGGGCTGATGGATGGCTATAATTCTCTTAAATCCGAGAGAACGTGCCGTATCAAAGGTAACCTTATAAGCATCGGGATGATGTCCGTAGTCGTCGGCTATCACCGCGCCGTTTAGGGTACAGTGATACTCAAATCTTCTGCCAACGCCCTTGAAGTTTTCTATACCTGCCTTTATAGCATCAACGGATAGTCCGTATTCAGGCGCCGCCGCCGTTGCGGCAAGGGTATTCTTTATATTATGATAACCTGGAACCTTCAGTTCCACTCTAAAGAGAGGTTGCCCCTTAAAGTTCACCGTAAATTCCGACAGTCCGTGCTCTATCTTTATATCGGTTGCGGTAACGTCACCCTTTTCAATACCGAAAAGAACGACCTTGCCCGAATACCCACTACGCTCAAGCATGGTCATGGTATTCTCATCCTCTGCGTTAAGGATAAGACAGCCGCCCTCCTTTACGTTGCCGGTATATCTGGCAAAAGAGGCGATAAGGTTATCCATGGTTTTGAAATATTCCATATGGTCGGGGGCTATATTAAGAATGACCGATATATCGGAACGGAAATAAAGATAGCTTTCTTTAAACTCACAGCTCTCAAAAACGCAGGGGGCACCCTCACCCAACATATATGAAGCTCCAGTGTTGAGCATTTTTCCGCCGATAATAGCAGAAGGGTCTGCACCTGCCTCAACGAATATGGATGTAATGAGGGAAGAGGTGGTGGTTTTCCCGTGAGTTCCCGCAACACCTACCGTCTTTTTATATCCGTCAAGAATATAGCCCAAAAGCTGCGCTCTTCTGCAAACGGGAATACCAAGCTCCTTTGCGCGACAAAGCTCAGGGTTATCCTGAGCTATAGCATCCGTCATTACAACTACGGAAGGGGAGGAGGCATCGATATTAGAAGCAGAGTGACCGATATATACGGTCACGCCCTTTTCGGTAAGCATATCCGAGGTATAGCTTTTCTGCATATCCGAGCCGCAGACGTTATGCCCTCTCTTTTTCATAATAAGGGCAAGGCTCGACATAGATGAGCCGCCAATACCTATGAAGTATATATTTTTCGCTTTATCAAAATTCATTGAAGAGCTTCCTTTCGGTCAGTCTTGGGATTCAATGCGTTTTTTTCTGCGTCTTTTGCGCCTTTTCGCTTCTTCTTTTTTAACAACAATTATCGTCCATACCAGAATGGTCACCACTATGGCTACGCCTATAACTACGGCAATGATAATCTCTGTCTTTCCGATATCGTCGGAAGGCAGGGGAGTATCACCTTTGTCCTGCAAAGTCACACGAGGTATTTCCACCGCCGCCTCTTTAAGAATAAAAGAAGCTTTTTCCTTTGAGGGAAGCTTTTTTAAAAATACTCCCAACATACAAGTTTCGGAAACAGTGACTTCCTCATCTTCACTATCAATAGGCTCTTCTTCAACATCGTTCTGAGGATAAAGAGTTGTGGCCGTTCTTACGTTAAGCCTGATAACGTTTTCTCCTTGAATCATATTTACGTCGTCAAGGCTCCATTGATATTCTATGCCCGCAACCGAAAGGGTGACTTTTCCACCCATAAAATTCCCTGCCGAATCCAAAAAGCCGTTTATATCGGGAATATTTAGGGCAAGTTCAAGCACAGCACCGCTTTTACCAATAACGGAAGGGTCAAAATCCTCGTCCGTGGTCACGAAAAAACCTACGCTCTCAAATCCCGAAGATACCGCAGAAGCAGAAAGTCCGCCGTCGGAGCTGCCCATAGAGGTGCCTTCACTGCCCAAACAGGACTCCAATGAGAGGGAAAAGATATATGATTTATCAAATTCCAAAGAATCAAAAGACGAGCCCTGAATAGCGGCCGCGCAGAGAGTAGCAGGATATAAGCAACAAACGGCAACTGCAATCAGAAGGGCTATCGCCCTGAAAAAAGTGGTTTTTGGCATAAATTTTCTCCATGTAGCAATAGGGGAAGGGGGCGTTATTTTTCAATGGCCGCTTTGCGGCTGTTTATGGCATTGATACGGGATGCATCAAACTTCTCGCTTCTGTCAAAATAGAGCAAGCCGTTCTTTTCCTGGAATACGTCGGTGAGCTGTGTATAGCAGAATCCACACATCTTGGGATGGTCAAGAAGAACGTTTACCAAGCCCTCGTATCTTTCATAGAATTCCTCTTCCGTCTGGGGTGCGTTTCCGTAGCCCCAACGCTTTTCTTCGTCATGGGGAGCCCAAAGAGTACCGCCGAACTCGGACACCATATAAGGCTGTCCCAGATATTTTACGTCCTTTGCGATATCGTTGTTATTCCTCCATACGGCATCGTCGGAATACTTAAATTCCTCAAAGGCTGCCTTGAACTTTTCCACGTCCTGTTCATAATTATGAACGTCATATATTTCCGTCATAGAGGTGTGGGTATAACCGCTGGAATCTATGATGGGACGAGTGGGGTCATAGGCCTTCGTAGTAGTCACAACGGCATAATAGAGATGTTCACTTGCCGCTTTGTTGGTTTCGTTAAAGGGGCACCAGCCGATAAGAGCGGGACTGTTATAGTCACGCATAACGGCCTCCATCCATTCGGGAAGCATGGGGTTCATAGCTGCGGGATTGGTCACGTCAAGACCCCAACTGGGATATTCGCCCCAAATGAGATAACCCAACTTGTCCGCCCAATAAAGGTATCTGGGCTCAAATATTTTCTGGTGCATACGGGCGCCGTTAAAGCCCATCTTTTTAGAGAGAAGTATATCGTCACGAAGGGCCTCGTCGGTGGGCGCGGTATATATACCGTCGGGGAAGAATCCCTGGTCAAGGATAAGACGCTGAAAGATAGGCGTATCGTTTATCTCTATGGCGTGTCCTTTTACGGATACCTTTCTCATACCGAAATAGCTGGTAACACAGTCCTGTCCCACGCACACTTCAAGGTCGTAGAGTACCGGGTCGTGGGGGAACCATAACTGGGGATCCCTTATTATCATTGAAAAGTCAACGCGCGTACCGCTTATCTGCGCAGAAGTAGCAGCCGCTCCCTCTCCGCCTATGGATGCAAAGGCGTGTACTTCTCCGGAATAGGGTTTGTTAAGAGTGGCGGAAATATGCAATTTTTCATTGTCGACATCAGGAGTAAGCTTAAGAGAGGTTATGTAAATATCGGGAACGTACTCTATCCACACCGTTTGCCATATTCCGGTAGTACGGGTATAATGACAGCCGCTGTTTTCATATTTAATAGCCTGCTTTCCAGTAGGCTGAAAAGGATCCCTGGTATCGTCCTTTGCGAAAACAACAAGGTCATTTTTGACGTCGGTGCGTACAAGATGGGTAATATCAAAAGAAAAAGGGGTATACCCACCGATATGTCGTCCGACGAAGTTTCCGTTTACCCAAACTTTCGTGGCGTAATCCACCGCTCCGAAGTGAAGGATTACTCTATGATTTTGTCCTTCCCTGGTGATACGGAATTTCTTTTTATACCAAACTCCGGTTATAAAATCCGTCTTTCCGATGCCCGAAAGGGGACTTTCGGGAGCAAAAGGAACTATTATTTTCCCGTCAAAAGCCTCGCGCTCATAAAAACGGCGTTCTTCTCCCACAAGAGAATTGTCTTCCTCGTACTGCCATTCGCCGTTAAGATTCTGCCAGAGCTGACGTACCAGCGAAGGGCGTGGATATTCCTGTCTGGTAACTGTAAATTCACGATCCATAAATAAACTCCTCCAATAAAAGACCCAAGAGGTCGGGAAAGCCGACTTTGAATCCGGATGCAATAAATATTTGCCTTTTTAATGTTCTAATATGTAATTAATATCCCTCGTGGTAAGAAAGAGAAGAATCATTCTCTATCCATTCTTTTTCCACGTCTATAACGCGATACTCCGTCTTTGTATCTCTTACGACAACGGTGGAAATGCCTGCATTGATAATAAGGCGCTGGCACATAGAACAGCTGGTGGTACCGTCCACAAGCTCACCCGTCTGCCCGTCCATACAGGACATGTAGAGGGTGGCTCCCAGCATCTCTTCTCTGGAAGCGGCGATGATTGCGTTTGCTTCCGCATGAACGGAACGGCAAAGCTCGTATCTTTCGCCCCTGGGAATATTAAGCTCCTGACGGATACAAATACCTCTGTCGCAACAGTTTATACGTCCTCGGGGAGCGCCGGCATAACCGGTACTTACGATAATGTCGTTTTTAACGATTACCGCGCCGAAACGTCTTCTCAGACAAGTGCCTCTTTCGGCAACTATCTGGGCGATATCAAGATAATAGTTGATTTTGTCGATTCTGTCCATTTTACTCAAGCTCCTTTACGCCTCTTGACCCAATGAGTGCAAACACTGCAAAAACTATACCCGCAGGAAGGGCAATATGCCATACCTGAATGGGGAGATTTCTGATAAACAGCGTTACCGCCGCAAAGGCAGCAAGGGCAAAAAATACTATTGTTAACACAAAAAATACAGTTGAGAGAAACTCTTTTTTTCTATCCTCACAGGACAGGCCAAGGCCTCTGCAGAGAAAGCTGACGAATACCATATTAAGAGCCAGGATGATTGGTGCGCCTGCAGAGAAGATAAAGTTTATAATGTCCGCCATAAACTTAAAGGTTGACGAATCCATAAAGTTCTGAGGAAGGAGAAAGCTCATGCTTCCCAAAAACTGAACGAAGGTAACGGCCATCATACCTGCGGCAATGGTGCTGGAATCCTTAAACCACCTATTTACGGAAACGGTCTTTTCAAGCCTGAACCAGAGTATAAGATACCCCACAAAGTCGGGAAAGATATCGATATACTGAGAAGCCTCGGCTCCCGTAACCAAGGGAACCTCGAATGTTATGAGAATAAACGCTAAACCTAAAACTATAAAAAGCACTGTTTTGCCGCCTTTCAATCTTATTTGTCAAGCCCTGACTGTTTGTAAACCTCTTTGATGATACGAAGGGTCTTCATAGCTTCTTCGGGAGATATCCAGAAGGGCTTGGCCTCAAGATTTTTATAAAAGTCCGAAATTATAGATGCGTGGGCATTTCCCCAATAATCTTTACCGTTGGGAGAAGTGGAATCGTTGTTTGCAACTTCCACGGTGCCGTCGGTATATCTTACGGTAAGATTTCCGCCGTTTATTTCAGCAATACCCTTTTCTCCGCTTATTTCAAGGAAGATGGGGGAGTTTTCGCAATATGAAGTGGTGGCGTAGAATATACCGTGAGCTCCGCCCTCAAAGGTGAGGTTGATAGAGGCGGTGTCCTCCACCTCGACGTAATCGTGGTAGTCGGTAAAGGCGTGTCCGGTTACGGATTCTACCTTTCCGCCCATAAGCCACTGCATAAGGTCAAGGGTATGTATGCTCTGATTTATCAGCACACCGCCGCCTTCGGTTGCCCATTTACCTCTCCAATCACTGTCAAGATAATAGCTTCTGGGCTTTGACCAAGTAACTGAACCTCTTGCTCCCTTAAGTTTGCCAAGTTTGCCATCGTCAATCAGCCTTTTCAGGGTCAAAGACACGTTATTGTATCTGTTCTGGAAGCAAACGGCTATATTGGCCGAGCTTCTTTTTGAGGCCTCGACTATAGCCTCGCCACCCTCAAGGGAAGATGCTATGGGTTTTTCCAGAACCACGTTTATATTATTTTCAAGGCAATAGACGGCCACAGGCGAATGAAGCCAATGAGGAAGGCATATATGCACGCAGTCGATCTTTTCCTTGGAAATCATTTCTTTATAATCGGTGTAATAAGCGCAGCCGTATTCTTTGGCAGTAGCCTTTGCCCTATCCTCAATTATGTCGCAAACGGCTACAAGCTCCGCCATATCCGATGCCTTTACGGCATCCAGATGGCATACGGAAACAACTCCGCAACCTATTACTGCAGATTTTATCATACTAATCCTCCATGTTGCCGTTTTACGGCAACTCAAAAACAAATTAAATCTTTTCGGAGAAAAGATTTAATTTAGGCGTGAAGAACGCACAATATCTTGCCGATGCAGAATATCTTTCACGCTGTAGCAAAAACCTTTCTATATGAGTTATCTCTTTTTTACTATTTCTAAAACGGGCTTTCCGCAAGGCTCGTCCTTTATATCCCTATGGGGATCCTCGGCAACGGCAATTTTTACGGAGAATTCATCTTGGAGAGCCAATATATTAGCCCTTTTCTGTCCGGTCATTCGGGAGATTCCCCCACGCCCCGTCCTGATAACGTAGGCGTCGCCGTCTTGCGGCTTCAGCTCGGTGATTATCTTCCTCGCCTCGTCCAGGCATATACGTTGCATAACCAGTTCTCCGAAGGCGGGATGGTAAGGCCCACCAACCACACCCGAATTATGGGAGAGGTCGGAAGAATGAAGACCTATGCGAAGAATATTTATGTTCTTGGAAGAAAAAAGCTTTACCGCCTCGGCAGAATATTCAACAGCTTCATCTACGGAAAGGGGGGCGAACTGTCCCTGCAAATAAAGCCTTTCAAGCTCGGTATCGGCAATAACCACCGTAGGATATATCCTTACTCCGTCGGGCTTTAATTCCGCCGCAGTCCTGAAAGTGGAGGTTATGGTTTCTTTCGTATCTCCGGGAAGCCCGGGCATAAGCTGTAAAACCAGCCTGAAGGGACGCTTTTTTATAAGTTTTACGGCATTAAGAGTTTGTTCTACAGTGTGGCCTCTTTTTGAAGCCTTGAGAACTTCATCGTTAAGGCTCTGAACACCCAATTCGATATCCGTAACGCCGTACTCTTCAAGAATATCCAGAATCTCGTCTGAAATATAATCGGGTCGGGTAGAAAGACGGATGCCCGTAACACCTTGTCCGAGATACCGATTTGCTTCCTTAAGATAGGCAATCATTTTATCCTTGCCTATTCCCGTAAAGGAACCGCCGAAAAATGCTATGTCGCAACCCGTAAATCTGGATGAAAGTCCCTCAACGGCTTCCTTGAGAAAATCCTTTACACCCTCAAAAGGAAGTTCTGCCCCCGCAATCTTTTTCTGATTGCAGAACACGCATTGATTGGGGCAGGCCGCGTGGGGAACGAATACGGGGATGGTGGCGTGTCGTCCAAAGGTTTCAAGACTCATTTTTGAATCACGCCCATAAGTATGAGAGCCTTCTTTGCCGCTTGCTGTTCGGCGTTTTTCTTTGAATGGCCCTCGCCTATCCCGATAACGTTTGAATTAAGAAGAACTTCACAGGAGAAAACCTTATCATGCTCGGGGCCCTTTTCTCCAACTATTCTGTAACTTAATCTCTCGCCCTTATTTTTCTGAACGATTTCCTGAAGAAGAGTCTTATAATCCTTAAAGAACTCGTCAGCGTTCTTGGTAACTTCCGTAAGGAAAGGAACGACGAAGCGCTTTGCAGCCTCGTAGCCCGCATCAAGATAGATAGCGGCTATAACGGCCTCAAAACAGTCCGCAAGGGTTGAGGGACGAAGCTTACCCACGTCCTTTTCGCCTTTTCCGAAGAGCATATAGTCGCCCAACGACAATGTCTGGGCAAACTCAAAAAGGGAGCTTTCGCAAACCGCCTTGGCCTTCATCTTTGTCAGGTATCCCTCGTCCTTATCCATATTGAAATAGAGGTACTCTGCACACACAAGGGAAAGAACGGAGTCGCCCAGGAACTCCAGGCGCTCGTTGCTTCCGCCCTTGGTGGCGTGCTCGTTTTCATAGGATGAATGGGATAAGGCGTTAATAAGCAGGTTGATGTCCGCAAACTTATGACCTATCTTTTCTTCAAGTTGTTCTAAGTTATTGTTTAACTCGTTCATAATTGTTCTCCAAGTCACCGTTCACGGTGACGTTTTGTCCCGACTCGGGGTCAGGCTTCAGATTTTTGCTCTATAAGTTTCTCAAGGTCCCCAACGGTTTCTACGTCCTCAAGCTCGGTTTCACTCACGAGAATATCAAACTCCTCCTCGATAATGAGTGAAAGCTCAATAAGGTCCTCCATATCGGCATTGAGGGTCTCGGAAAAGGACGTTTCCTTGGTCAAAAACCCTTCGTCAAGCTCAAATATATCCTCCAGTATCTCGCAAAGCTTATCGTATACCATACAGTTCCTCCGTAAATCTGAATTAATTATTTTCTTTGTTTTCTTCCGTAGCCGTGGTTACGGCTGCAGTCTGCTCTGCCTTCTGGCTTTCAAGACTTTCGGCTATCTGGGAGATAACGTCGCCCTTGGCAAATCTAACTGCCTGCCTTATGGCATTTTTGAAGGCCTTGGCATCACTGCTTCCGTGGGCTTTTACAATGGGCTTGGATATACCAAGAAGAACGGCACCGCCGACTTCCTTATAGTCCACCCTCTTTTTCAGATTGTCAAGATTGCCTTTAACAAGAAGGGCCGCTATCTTCGATACTATACTGCTCATAAAAAGGTCTTTTATGAGGCCAACCATAAACTTTCCCATACCTTCAACGGTTTTGAGAACCAGGTTACCGGTAAATCCGTCGCAAACGAAGACGTCACACTCGCCGGTCATAAGGCCGCGGCCTTCCACG
Source organism: Eubacteriales bacterium (assembly GCA_045530715.1). Classification (GTDB taxonomy): domain Bacteria; phylum Bacillota; class Clostridia; order Oscillospirales; family UBA644; genus JAZQLP01. The sequence continues at coordinate 21,264 of JAZSCR010000060.1, read as the reverse complement.
TTGCCCACGAAGTTGATGTATTTGTTGTTTTTGAGCAGTTCATAAGCATCAAGGCAAAGCTGGGTGCCCTTGGTCTCCTCTGCGCCGTTGTTTGCAAGACCGACTCTGGGATTTTCGATACCCTCGGCGTTTTTCATATATACGGAGCCCATAATACCGAACTGGTCAAGATATTCGGGACGGCACTCAGTATTTGCGCCGCTGTCTATTATCATAACGTATCCGCTTTTTGAGGGAAGGATGGGAGCCAAAGCGGCTCTCTTAACACCCTTTATACGCTTAACTATAAGGGTGCCTCCCGCAAGAAGAGCGCCTGTGTTTCCTGCGGAAACCATAGCATCACCCTTGCCGTCACGTAAAAGACGGAGGGCTACACCCATAGAAGAGTCAGATTTTTCCTTAAGCACTGCAGTAGGAGTATCATGCATATCTATAACGTTTTCCGCATCCACTATTTCAATACGGTCTGCAGAGAGGGAGTTTTCAGAAATTGCTTTCAGAAGCTCTTCTCTCTTACCTACGGCTACGATATCAACGTCACATTCCTTTACGGCCTGAACGCAACCCTTAAGAAGTTCTGCGGCCCCAAGGTCGGAGCCCATGCAATCGGCTATTATTCTCATATTTTTCCTCGTTCTATTCTAAGTAATTAGCTGTAGTTTCAATATATGCCTTTATCTCATCCAATGCTCTGTGAGAGTAGGCTTCTTTTCTGTCCTTTTTCTTTATCTTATAGCCCAAGGGCTCAAAGATTCCGAAATTCACATTCATAGGCTGGAATGAATCAAGAGCAGGATTGCTTATATAAGCGGCAAGGGCGCCTATGGCGGTTCTATTGCCAAAGATAATATCCTTCTCTATAAGGGGATTTGCATTAAGACCGCAAACAAGACCAGAAGCCGCGGATTCAAGGTAGCCTTCAACGCCTGTCATCTGACCTGCGAAGAAAAGGCCCTTCTTTTTTCTTGCTTCGTAGGTTTCGGTAAGACAGCAAGGAGAATTTATAAAGGTATTTCTGTGCATCACGCCGTATCTTACAAACTCCGCGTTTTCAAGTCCGGGAATAAGGGAAAATACCCTTTTTTGCTCCCCAAACAGAAGGTGGGTCTGAAATCCTACTATGTTATAAAGGCTGGCCGCCGCATTATCCTTACGAAGCTGAACCACAGCGTGGTACTTTCTTTCGGGATATCTGCTGTCCACCAAGCCTACGGGCTTAAGAGGACCGAACAGAAGGGTTTCATAACCCCTTCTTGCCATAACCTCCACAGGCATACATCCCTCAAAGACCTTATCGTCCTCAAAATCGTGAAGATGAGCCCCTTCCGCGGAAACAAGGGCGGTATAAAAGGCATCGTATTCCTCTTTTGTCATGGGACAGTTTATATAGTCGGGGGTACCTTTATCGTATCTTGATGCAAAGAAGGCCTTATCCATATCTATACTGTCTGCCGTAACTATGGGGGCGGCGGCATCAAAGAAATGGAGGGAATCCTGACCGAAGAATTTAACTATCTCTTCGGACAGAGCATCGGAAGTAAGGGGGCCCGTAGCTATGACCGCGGGGCAGTCAAAGTCGAGAGAGGTTATCTCTTCATTTTTTATTTCTATATTGGGGTGTGTCTTTATTTTTTCGGTGACAAGAGCAGAAAAAGCATCTCTGTCAACGGCTAACGCTCCCCCTGCGGGAACGGCCGTAGCATCGGCGCACTCCATTATGAGTGAACCGAGGAGTCTCATCTCCTCCTTTAAAAGGCCTACCGCATTGGCAAGACCCGTAGCGCGGAGAGAGTTTGAGCAGACCAGCTCACAAAGATCATCAGACTTATGGGCGGGGGTCTTTTTATGGGGCTTCATTTCGTAAAGAGTTACCTTTACACCCCTCTTGGCCAGCTGCCAGGCTGCCTCGCAACCCGCAAGACCGCCACCTACAACAATAACTTTATTCATTGGTTTTATCTTCTGTTTCAGATTTGGTTTTTTTAGCGGGAGCGGCCTTTTCAAATCCGCAGCCTTCGCTTAAGCAAATGAGCTTTGAGAATTTCTTGAAAAGAGTCTTACCGCACTTGGGGCATTTATCAGCTACGGGAATATCCCAGGTCATAAACTTACAACCCGCATAATCCTCACAAGCGTAGAAGGTCTTGCCGGTACGGCTCTTACGGATTATCATTTTCTTGCCGCAGTTGGGGCAGGTACCGGGAGCAACGTTGAGAACGGCCTTTGTGTTTTTACAGGTAGGATAGTTGGGGCAGGCGAGGAATCTTCCGAAACGGCTAACCTTATAAACCATCATGCTGCCGCAAAGCTCACACTTAACGTCGCTGACCTCGGGCTCGGTCTTTACGGAGATCTGACGGCTGTTCTTTTCGGCGGTTTCAAGCTCTTTTACAAAGTCCTTGTAGAAGTCGGTCATTACCTGCTCGTAGGTCATTTTGCCTTCTGCAACGTAGTCAAGCTGTTCTTCCATTCCCGCAGTAAAGTTAACGTCTACTATGTCGGGGAAGTTTTCAACCATCATATCGTTGGTAACAAAGCCAAGCTCGGTGGGAACGAGCATCTTTCCCTCTCGGGAAATATATCCGCGCTCCTGAATGGTGGAAACGATGGTTGCGTAGGTGGAAGGACGGCCTATGCCGCTTTCCTCAAAGGTCTTAACCAGCGATGCCTCGGTATATCTGGAGGGGGGCTGGGTAAATTTCTGCTCGTATTTGAGTTCGGAGAAGGGGAGAACCATTCCCTGCTCAAGATTTGCGGGAAGCTTGGATGCGGAAAGGTCGTCAGCATCCTCCTGCGCCGCATAAAGTACGGTAAAGCCCTTGAATCTGAGAACGGAATCGTTAGCTTTGAAAATATATCCGTTGGCTTCAATATCCACAGAAAGGGTATCGTATACGGCGTTAGACATCTGGGATGCCATAAATCTTGCCCAGATAAGCTTATAAAGTTTGTACTGGTCGTTGGTAAGACTGTCCTTTATATCGTTGGGGAATATGGTTACGTCGGAAGGACGGATAGCTTCGTGTGCATCCTGAGCGTTCTTCTTGGTCTTATAAACGTGGGGAGTTTTGGGAGCGTACTCTTCGCCAAAATGCTCCTTGATATAGCCTGCCGCGGCGCTTACTGCCTCTTCGGAAACACGGAGAGAGTCGGTTCTCATATAGGTGATAAGACCGGTAAGTCCCTTGCCCTTGATTTCAACACCTTCGTAAAGGCTCTGGGCAACGTTCATGGTTACCTGGGGACGCATATTAAGAATAGTGGACGCATCCTGCTGGAGGGAAGATGTGGTAAAGGGAGGTCTGGGAGACTTCTGCTTTTCCTGACGTCTTACCTGTGCTACCCTATACTCTGCGCCGTCAAGGTCTTTAAGAATTTCCTTAAGGGAAGCCTCGTCCTTTATAGTCATCTTATCGGATTTTCCGTAGAATCTTGCGGAAAAGTCCTTGTTATCCCCTGAGAAAAGGGCATCAAGAGTCCAATACTCGGCAGGAACGAAGGCCTTTATCTCACGCTCTCTGTCAACGATAAGCTTGGTAGCCACCGACTGAACGCGGCCTGCGGAAAGACCCTTTTTTATCTTGTGCCAAAGGAAGGGGCTTATCTTATAGCCCACTATACGGTCAAGTACTCGACGGGTCTGCTGGGCGTAAAAGAGCTGTTTATCTATGGCTCTGGGAGCCTTTATTGCGGTCTTTACCGCATTTTTAGTTATTTCGTTAAATGTTACTCTTACGGGCGCCTCTTTATCTATGCCGAGAAGGTCAGCCAAATGCCAAGCAATGGCTTCACCCTCTCTATCAGGGTCAGTTGCGAGATATATGTTACGGCTCTGCTTTGCGGCTTCTTTAAGCTCTTTCAGAGTCTGGGTCTTACCCTCTTTACGGGAAACCACGTACTTGGGAGCGAATCCGTTTTCAACGTCAACACCCAGTTCGCTGGCGGGGAGATCCCTGATATGCCCCTTTGAAGAAACTACGGTATAAGAAGAACCGAGATACTTCTGTACAGTTTTTGCTTTGGAGGGAGACTCCAGTATAAGAAGATTGGTGGAAACCTTTTTCGCAGAAGACTTACGGGTAGTCTTTGCTGCGGTCTTTTTTGATGCTGCAGTTGTCACTTTGCTGCTGTTTGCCATTTGATCATACTCCAAATCTAATATATAGTGATTTAATTACTTGCAAATTAGGTAAATTCCGCCTGCCCCTTCGGTGGCGTAGCCCTTGTTTACCAACGAAGCAAGGGTCTCGACGGATTCCAAAAAGCCCCAGCCGAGAGCATCGCAAAGGCCGTCGGCGGTAATATCGGAAGAACGAAGGATCTCCAACGCCTGCTTTTCGTTTTCATCCAGGGGAGAATTGGGCATAACGGAAGGCTCTTTAGGAGAAGCATCAGGCTTCTTTTCGGATTTTTCCGTTCTTGCCTTTTTATTTTTGGCTTTCTCTTTTTGAGGAACCTTATCTTCTATATCTTTCGGAATGATAATGGAAGGGGAAGAATTAAAGCCCTTTGATAGACGTTCTTTATGGGCTTCGGGGTTTATATCGTAGCCGTATTTTTGGTTATAATCGGCGACTATATCAAGAAAACTCGATGCAAGAACTCCGCCGTTTCTCAAAAGGAAGTTGCTTCCTTCGCTACGGGGTTCGTAAGGGCCATCGGGTACGGCATAGAGAGTTCTGCCCTGGTCGAGGGCATATTCGGCAGTAGACATAGCGCCGCTTTCTATACCGGCCTCAACGACGAGAGTGCTTTGGGTCAGGCCGCTTAGGATACGGTTACGTCTGGCATATTGCCACGCCCTGACGGGAGTTCTGGGAGGATATTCTGAAAGGATGGTGCCGTACTTAAGAAGAACTGCCTCCAAGGTGGGGTCAATCTGCCCGGGAGTAACGTCTACTCCGCAGGGAAATACGCTAACCGTCTTGCCTCCTGCAAAGAGAGCGCCTTTAAGACTGTAAGAATCAATACCGGACACGAATCCGCTGACCACCGTAAAGCCGAGAACGGCAAGGGAAAAGGCGTTAATGGCCGCGTATTTAAGATATTCTTTCTTCGCATCTCTGGTTCCCACCATTGTTATGGAAGGCTTTGAGTCAAAATCGGGAAGGGGAAGGCCTCTGGTAAAAAGAACCATGGGAGGGTCTTCTATCTGTTTGAGATTATTGGGATATGCAGGGTCGAAAAAGGATATAACGGTTATATTCTTTTCTTCACATTCTCTGCATATCTTCTCTGCTTCCTTTATTTTAGAAGAAGGGAGAATTACGAGATTTCTCTTTTTCAGTTCCTCAGGGTCGGGATTAGCGCCGCAAATGGCGGCATATTTGGAAAAGGAAGGAAAATATCTTGCGACGTTAACAGCATAATCGGTGCCGTGACCGACGGTAAGCAACGTGGCTACCGCAGCGACTCTTTCGTCCATGACCTTCCTCCTATGATAATCAAGTTTAATCTCTGTAGCTGTACATAAGTATGGCGGCGGCTATTCCCGCATTGAGGGATTCGGCACTGTTACGGGAAATGGGGATAAACACCTTTTTATCCGCGACTGCGGAAACGGCAGGGGAGACCCCCTTACTCTCGTTACCGATCACTATGGCCATAGAAGACGTGGAGGGTATTTGGTCGGGAGTCATAGCCGTTTGATCAAGCTCGGAAGAAAGGACGGTGAAGCCTTCTCCCTTCAGGTTCTCTATATAAGATATTATGTCGTCAGTTTCCTCGGTGTATACTTTCAAGACCGTTCCCGCAGAGCTTCTTACGACCTTCTGTTTAAAGGGATTTGCACAACCTTTACCCAAAACCACGCCAAAGCCAAAGGCCGCCGCGGTTCTGATAACGGTGCCCATATTTCCGGGATCCTGCAATCCGTCAAGAAGTATAAGACGGGAAGGGCGAGGAAAAGAGCTTTTTTTAACAAAAGCAACCGCGGACTGGGAGCACACGGTACCGCTGAGCTTTTCCATAACAGAGGAAGAAGCAAGGAATACTTCGGCACCCGACTCTTCCACCTTGCGGAGCAATGGGCTGTCCTTCATATCCTCCGAAAAGACCGCTGTGATTATATCCTCGGGAGCAAGGTCCTCAACAAAATGCAGGCCTTCAACAAGAAAACCCTCGGAGGAGGGTTTTTCAGCCGCCTTCAGAAGCTGAAGAACGGTGGGATTTTTACGGGAAGAAATGTATATCATAACTATCTCTCTGCTTCGTTAATACGAAAATGTCCGACAAAGCGGTGTAAACAAGACGTTTATCTTGAATTTGTTCGTTTTCATTAATATGTATTATTATATATAATATAATATTAAATATTGTAAGATAATGCGGTGGAAATCCACCGCCTACAATAATATAGCATTAAATCTACGGCTCGTCAATAGGGGCGGCTATTAATTTTGCATTTTTGACACATTTACTTTATGCTAAAAGAAGAGCCGCCCAAAAGGGCGACTCTGAAATTTCTTTATTTTACTCTGTGATTTGCTTTGCAAAAACGTACTTGTTTCCGTTTTTGAGCCATACTATACCTTCACTCATATCTCCGATTTGTCCGTATTTGCAAGAAATCAGGATATTTCCTTCGGTATCTATAAGCCCCCACTTACCGTTCTTTTCAACGGCGGCGGCATTTTCAGCAAAATCTCTTGCTCCGGAGTAGCCGTCAATTACTACCTCGCCGTCAAGACCTATATATTTCCAGGAATATCCGCTACCGGTCTTAACACCAACTCTGGCGCGGGAGCAGGAAAAATCGTAAGCGTAAGCATATACGTTATCGGTGATTTCATTTCCCTCGACATCTATATATTTATACAGATGTTCTTCCTCAACGGCGGCTCTGCCCTGGGAGAAGGGAGCTGCAGAGGTGTATCGGTAGCCGATAACCATTTCGCCGTCGGTATTGATATATCCCCAGATGTAACCCTTATCGTCATCGTATATCTTGACAGCGCAAAGGCCTTCGCTGAATATGTCGGCATCGTAGAATATCTTGTCTATAACCAACTCTCCCTTTGTATTGAGAAAGCCGCTGTTATTCATAGCTTCACCGGTTTCCTGGTCTACCTGAACGTTTTTATCAAATACCTCAACAAGACCCTCGGAAGCCTTTTTACCCTCGAACCAAAGATAATCGCTGATAAGATTGCCTTCACCGTCTATAAATCCGTAGCCGTCACCCAAAGAAACGTAAGCCATACCCTCGGTAAGGTTCCCCGCATCGGTATAAACCATCTCGGTCACAGCATTGCCTTCGGGAGTGATGTAGCCGTACTTTCCGCCCTGCTTAACAACCGCCAAGCCCTCTGAAAAATACCAAGCGCCGTCGTAAATATCCTCAACTACAAGGTTTCCGTCGGTATCTATAAAGCCCCAGCCGTTTTCGGTTCTGACGGCACAAAGACCTTCCTTAAAATACCACATATCCTCGTAGATAAAGTCAACTACCTGATTGCCTTCGGCATCTATAACGCCCCACTTACCGTCCTTGCGAACAGAAGCAAAGCCTTCGGAAAAGTCCTTGACACCCTCGTAAACGTCGCCTATCTGCACAAAGCCTTCGTTTTTTACAGAGGGAGCGCAGGCGCAAAGAGAAACAGCCAAGGCACCAAGAACAATTATTGATAAGAGTTTCTTCATATTCATTTTCCTCCTCCTATGGGAGTAGAACTTTTATTCAAGCATGGATTACTGCTCTTTTCCGCAGCATTGCTTATATTTTTTTCCGCTACCGCAGGGGCAGGGCTCGTTGCGGCCTACCTTCTGGGACTTGGGAATCACCTTAGGCTGAGGCTTTTCGCCGGAAGCGGACGCTGTCTGAGCCACTGCAACCTGCTCACGCTTAAGCTCCTTTTTCACCACGCGAGCAAGAATAACGCCCTTTACGGTGTCCTCTTTTATGGCCTCTATCATTTCCTCAAACATGGCAAAGCCCTCGTTCTTGTACTCGATAACGGGGTCTCTGTTACTGTAAGCGCGAAGGGATACGCCCTGACGGAGATCGTCCATATTATCAATATGTGCCATCCAATAATTGTCGGTAGCGCGAAGGAGAATTATTCTCTCAATTTCTCTCATTCTTTCGGGAGTATTTACTTCCTCGCTGAGAGCATAGGCCGCCAAAGCCTTATTGGTAACGAGTTCGGTTATTTCTTTTACGGTAACCTTTTTCCCATCCCCAAACTTAATATCCTCTTCGGTAAGGAATGCAGCCATAAAGCCGGTTCTCAGATTTTCAAGATTCCAGAGAGAGGGATCGTCACCACCGGTACAGCTTTCCACAGCGGAGGCAACGTAGTCGGTTATCATCTTTGTTATATGGTTCTTAAGGTCTTCACCGTCAAGAACTCGCTGTCTTTCGGCGTATATGAGCTGACGCTGCTGATTGATAACGTCGTCGTATTCAAGAACTCTCTTTCTGCGCTGGAAGTTTACGCTTTCAACCTTTCGCTGAGCAGACTCAATAGACCGTGAAAGAATATTGGCGTCAATGGGCTGATCCTCGGGCATATTGAGAGTTTCGGCTATCATCTGAACTCTCTCTCCGCCGAAAAGACGCATAAGATCGTCTTCCATGGAGATGTAGAAGCAGCTTTCACCCACGTCACCCTGACGGCCCGCACGGCCGCGGAGCTGGTTGTCTATACGGCGGCTTTCGTGTCTTTCGGTACCGATAATACAAAGACCGCCTGCAGCCTTGACCTTTTCGGCCTCGGCATCAACGTCCTTTTTAAACTGGGAATAAAGCTCAGCGAATCTGGCTCTTACGGCAATAATATCGGGGTTATCCGTATCTGCGTGGCCGTCGGCCTGAACGATAAGCTCGTGGTCAAAGCCTTCCTTTGCAAGCTTTTCCTTTGCAAGATATTCCGCGTTACCCCCAAGCACAATGTCGGTGCCTCGACCTGCCATGTTGGTGGCTATGGTAACGGCTCCAAACTTACCCGCCTGGGAAACTATCAAAGCTTCTTTTTCATGATGCTTTGCGTTAAGAACGTTATGTTTTATGCCCTCTCTCTTAAGAAGAGCGCTGAAAAGCTCGGATTTTTCAATGGTAACGGTACCAACGAGAACGGGCTGGCCCTTTGCGTGGCATTCTTTTATATATTCCACAACGGCTCTGTTTTTGCCGTTTACGGTTCTGTATATTCTATCGTTCCTGTCAATACGGACCATGGGCTTATTGGTGGGAACTTCGATAACGTCAAGGCCGTATATTTCCTTAAACTCGTTTTCCTCGGTCATCGCCGTACCTGTCATGCCTGAAAGCTTGCCGTAGATACGGAAATAATTCTGGAAAGTAATCGTAGCGAGGGTCTTGTTTTCGTTTTCTATCTTTACGCCCTCTTTTGCCTCGATGGCTTGATGCAGACCGTTGGAATATCTTCTGCCGTACATCATGCGGCCGGTAAACTCGTCAACGATAATGACTTCGCCGTCTTTAACGACGTAGTCCACGTCCCTATGCATAGTACCGTAAGCCTTGATTGCCTGATTTATATAATGCTGTATCTGAACGTTTTCATAATCGGCAAGGTTTTCAATACCGAAATACTGCTGAGCCTTTTCTATACCCTTTGTGGTTAGGAAGGTACGCTTATCCTTTTCCTCAACGATATAGTCAGCATCTCTATCCTCGTAAGTTTCCTTATCGTCAAGTTCCTTGAATTTAAGAGGACGGAGTCTTCTTACAAAGGCATCGGCCTTGTTATACATTTCGTCGGACTTTTCGCCGTGACCCGAAATGATAAGGGGAGTTCTGGCCTCGTCGATAAGTATGGAGTCAACCTCGTCCACAATGGCGAAAGCATGACCCCTCTGAACCTTCTGCTCCTTATATATGACCATATTGTCACGGAGGTAGTCAAAGCCCATTTCGTTATTGGTACCGTAGGTTATATCTGCGGCGTAAGCGGCTCTTCTCTCTTCGGGCTGAAGGTCGTGAACGATAAGACCTACCGAAAGGCCAAGGAATGCGTGGGCCTTGCCCATCCATTCGCTGTCACGTCTGGCAAGGTAGTCGTTTACGGTAACGATGTGAACGCCCTTACCCGTAAGAGCGTTAAGATATGCGGGAAGGGTCGCCACCAGGGTCTTACCTTCACCTGTACGCATTTCGGCAATACGGCCCTGATGAAGAATTATACCGCCGTAAAGCTGACATTCAAAGGGGCGCATACCCAATACTCGCGCATCGGCTTCTCTTATGGTAGCAAAAGCCTCGGGAAGTATATCGTCAAGGGTCTCACCCTCGGCCAGTCGTTTCTTAAATATTGCGGTCTTCCCCTTCAGTTCTGCATCGGAAAGATTCTTGTATTCCTCTTCAAGGGCAAGTATTTTATTTACTATGGGGGCTATCTTCTTCAGTTCTCGGTCACTGTAGTTGCCGAATATCTTTTCAAAAAGACCCATTTTAGGATTCATTCCTTTCATCGGTTGTGCGTGGTGTTTGGCTCGAAAGTACTCTTCTGCCAAACTAAAAAAATACTCTTCTTTAAAGTATAGCATAAAAATAATATAAAATCCACAACTTTTTTTTGAATTATGTCTTGCAATCCCGCCGTTTTTGGTGTAAAATATAAGAGAACACCCTTATTTCACCCGAAAGGATTTGTATTCGGTTATGGTAAGCACTGTAAGAAGTATCGGCCTTTTCGGTCTTGACGGTTATGCGGTTGACGTAGAAACCGACGTTTCCTCATCAGACAACTCTGTTACCGACATTATCGGCCTGCCCGATGCGGCGGTAAAGGAAGCGAGAGACAGAATAGACGCAGCCCTGAAAAACAGCGGCATACATATGCCTACCCTTCGCATAATAATAAATCTGGCTCCCGCACATTTGAGAAAAGAGGGGTCAACCTACGACCTTGCCATGCTTCTTGGCGTGCTTTCTGCCATGGGAGGAATTCCACAGCCCTCACCGAAGGCGGCCTTTTGCGGAGAAATATCCCTCTCGGGAAAGGTTCGTCCCACCTCGGGAATACTTGCCGCTGTAATCAGCGCGAAGGCTCTGGGGTTTGAGGAGATATACATTCCCATTGACAACCTTGCAGAAGGTTCAGTAATTGACGGCATCAAGGTTTATGGCGTTGATAACTTTGGCGATCTTATCTCCCATATAAGAGGAGAAAGGCTCCTTACTCCCGCAAAAACCGACATTGAATCGGTCATGAGAAAAGCCGAAGAAGAGATGAGGTACGACTTTGCCGACGTGGTAGGTCAGCAGGGCGGAAAAAGAGCCTGCGAGCTTGCCGCCGCCGGTGGACATAATCTGCTCTTTATAGGCCCTCCGGGCACGGGTAAAAGCCTTTTGGCAAAATGTATGCCCTCCATAATGCCCGATATGACCTTTGACGAGATAATAGAAACCAGCCGTATATACTCTGTGGCGGGCAAACTTTCCGCAGACAGACAGCTTATAGTAAAAAGACCCTTGGTGCAGGTAAACCAGGGAACTTCTATCCCAGGCCTCACGGGTGGAGGCGCGATCCCCGGCCCCGGCGCCATTTCTTTGGCGCAGAACGGCATACTCTTCCTTGACGAGTTGCCCGAGTTTTCCACAAAGGTGGTTGAAACTCTCCGCCAGCCTATGGAGGACGGAAAAATCACCATTACCAGAGTGAAAAAGAGCCTTTCCTATCCTGCATCCTTTACTCTGCTCTGCGCCATGAATCCCTGCCCCTGCGGGAACTACGGCAACCCCATGAAAAAATGTGTTTGCTCCCCCAAAACGGTGTCAAATTACATAAATAAGATTTCAGGACCTCTCCTTGACAGAATAGACCTGCAGACAGAGCTTCCCCAGGTTAAAATCTCCGATATAAACAGCGGCAAAAAGGCCGAGCCTTCCGCAAAAATCAAGGAAAGAGTCAACGCCGCCAGAGAGATACAGCGTCAGCGCTTCAGAGGCACAAATATTTCCTGCAACGCAAAAATGACGGTTGATGCCATAAGAAACTGCGGCCTTACACATGCGGCAGAGGAGCTTTTAAACGACGTATTCGTCAAAAGAGCCCTCAGCATGAGAGCCTACGACAAGCTTATAAAAATAGCGAGAACTTCCGCCGACCTTGAGGGTAGCGCGGACATTCTGCCCAAGCATATTAACGAGGCCGTATATTTCAGAAGCCTTGATAAAAAATACTGGAACAGAGAAGTATAAGCAAGGAAAAAATTATGAATTTTACTGATTTTACAGAGCTTTTACGCATCAACGGACTCCTTGTTTCCACGGAGTGTAATGCGGCCCAAAACCCCGTAGCAAAGACTATATCCTGCGACTCCAGACAGGTGGAGGAGGGCACCTTTTTCTTTGCAAAGGGACTTAATTTCAAAAATGAATACCTTATCTCTGCCCAAACCTCGGGCGCCGTTGCATATATAGCGGAAGAGCATATCTCGGGCGAGGGCTGTACCCTTCCCAGAATCACCGTAACCGATATCCGTCTTGCAATGCCTCTTTGCGCAAAACATTTCTACGGTGACCCCTCTTCTCAATACAAGCTGACGGGAATAACGGGCACAAAAGGCAAGACCACCGTGGCCTATATGCTTAAAAATATTTTTGATTCCGCATTTAACGGCAAAACGGGCATAATATCCACCAACGAGGCCCTTTCCTGTGGAAAACCCATGCCCAAAAGCTGTACAACTCCCGAAGCTTTGGAGCTTTACGGTATCCTTAATGGCTTTGCAAAGGACGGCGCGGAAGGGGCTGTAATTGAGGTATCCTCCCAGGGTTTACAGTATAACAGAATCGAATACGTTAACTTCTTTGCGGGAGTATATCTTAACCTTTCCCCCGACCACGTAAGTCCCACCGAGCATCATAGCTTTGAGGAATATAAGACCGCCAAAAAGAGAATGCTTACCCTTTGTAAAAACGGATTTTTAAACCTTGACGACCCCTATGCCGAGGAAATGAGGGATGCAGCAACCTGCGAAAATCTCTACACCTTCGGGCTTACCGAAAAAGCAGATTTTTACGCAAAAAATATTAAAGAAACCCCTTATGGAACTGAGTTTACTATTCACGGAAAATTCTATAACGGAGAGAGGATTTCAATCTCCATTCCCGGTGACTTTAACGTTTATAACGCCCTTGCTGCAATCTCCGTTGCAACGGTCTACGGGATAGATATCAACGTCATCTCAAAGGCTCTCAAAGCCACCACCATAGCAGGGCGCATGGAGATATACAAAATGGCCGACAGAACCGTGGTAGTAGACTACGCCCATAACGGCCTGAGCTTTGAGGGTATCTTCAGATACGCAAAGAAATTCTTCGGAGAAAACAGAATTATCTGTCTGTTTGGATGTCCCGGAAACAAGGCCTTGGACAGACGCAAGGATCTGGCAGAAGTAGCAGGCGCAAACGCAGATCATATAATATTAACGTCGGACGATCCCGCAAATGAGGAACCCGAGGATATCATTGCCCAAATAGAAGCCTATCTCTCACCCCTGACACAAAACTATGAAAAAATAGTTGACAGAGAAGAGGCCATTATGCGCGCGGCAGAGATTTCACGACCCGGCGACGTTATTATTCTTGCAGGTAAGGGCCACGAGCATACCCAGGCTGTCAGAGGCAAAGCTGTACCCTATTCGGGCGACAAAGAAGGGGCTGAGAAAGCCTTTAAAAAGCTGATGGCTGCAAGGAAAATTTGAACATTTTGAAAAGTTACTTGACAAAAGTGCTAAAGTGGCATATAATCTCTAATATACAAAACCAAATACCCAAACAAATCCAGTGACTTGGGAGTAGTAACATATACGATGGCAAAAAAGCGAGTCGGGGACGGTGACAGCCCGATTGTCTTAATATATGCGAATGGACCCGAATAGGAGCAGGAGGAACGGAGAGAAATCTCCAAGTATGCCGAGCCGTGGGCTTCACGTTACAGAAGCAGGATATATTTTTGTATCCGAAAGAGGGATCTTTCCCCTTTGTGGGAAGGTCTGAAATTGAGTGGCACCGTGATCGTCGTATCACCTCAATACCGAGGGATACGACGCTTTTTTTCTTTCGCATCCCGACGCTTTCGGAATCTGCGAGTATTTGGTAACACTCAATAAATCAACGAAAGGAATCACCCCCATGAGAAACGACATTCCCGTAAAAATTTATATACCCGAGGAAGAGCTTCCCAAGTGCTGGGTAGATATGCGTCCCATACTTAGGGATCTTCCCCCTATGCTGAGCCCCAAAACAGGAAAGCCCTGCACAGAAGAAGACCTTAAGGGCGTGTTCTGTGATGCGGTTATAAAGCAGGAGCTTAATACTACCGAAAAATACGTACCCATTCCCCAGGGAATTCTGGACTTTTACAAAATGATTCGCCCCTCTCCCACCATCCGTGCTTACGCACTTGAGAAGGTTCTGGGAACTCCCGCAGAAATATACTACAAATTTGAGGGTACCAACACCTCGGGCTCCCATAAGCTCAATTCTGCAGTACCCCAGGTATATTACGCAAAAGAACAGGGCATTACCACCCTTACCACAGAAACCGGCGCAGGCCAGTGGGGTACCGCCCTTTCCATGGCCGCCGCATTCTACGGTGTGGATATCACGGTGTTTATGGTAAAAAGCTCTGCCGAACAGAAGCCCCACAGACGTGAGGTTATGAGAACCTACGGCGCAAAGGTTATCCCCTCTCCCTCCGATACCACAGAGGTGGGCAGAAAGATTCTTGAGCAGTTCCCCGGCACTCCTGGTTCTCTCGGTTGCGCCATATCCGAAGCCGTTGAGGTTGCGACAAGCACTCCCAACTGCAGATACGTTCTGGGAAGCGTGCTTAATCACGTTCTTCTCCATCAGTCAATTATCGGTCTTGAAGCAAAGGCCGCTCTTGATAAATACGACGTTTATCCCGATATCGTTATTGGTTGCGCAGGCGGCGGCTCAAACCTTGGCGGTCTTATAACCCCCTACGTATACGATAAGCTTGAAGGAAAGAGCGACGTAAGACTCATTGCAGTAGAACCCGCATCCTGCCCCTCTCTTACCAGAGGTAAGTATGCTTACGACTTTGGCGATACGGGCAAAATGACTCCCCTTATGAAGATGTACACCCTGGGTAACGGCTTTATGCCCGCACCCGGCCATGCGGGAGGCTTGAGATACCACGGTATGAACCCCATTCTCTCAAAGCTCTATCACGACGGCGTTATGGAAGCTACTTCCTACGAGCAGAGTAAGGTATTCGAAGCGGCTGTAACCTTTGCAAAATCCGAAGGTATACTCCCCGCGCCCGAATCCTCTCACGCCATTAAGTGTGCCATAGACGAAGCTATGAAGTGTAAGGCAACCGGCGAAAAGAAGGTTATCCTTCTCGGTCTTTCGGGTACCGGCTTTTTCGATATGCCCGCATATAAGAGATTCAACGACGGTGAAATGTCCGATTACATTCCCACCGACGAAGACCTCCAAAAAGGATTTGCGACCCTTCCCAGAATATAACAAAAAAAGCCTTTGCTTACGGCAAGGGCTTTTTTTATTTCACTTCATAAAAATTCCTCATTTAGATTGCAAGAAATCCTATTTTTTTTGCAAATTAGCCCTTGCTTTATATCTTATATAATGTTATAATTATAATGTATTAGTTTTTACTTTTGCACTTTCTTTTTCGGGGTATCTGATATGGAGGCTATAACAGTCAAACGCGACGCCAAAACCGAGTTTACCGAAAAAAAATCGGTTTTTATCTCCAGGGCGTTTTTCGTAACAACTGAAGAAGAAGCCGAGGCAAAGCTGGCCCAGGTCAGAGCCGAGCATTCGGACGCTACCCATAACTGTTGGGCATATAATCTCAGGCAGTTCGGAAAGCAAAGATGCTCCGACGACGGCGAACCCCAGGGAACGGCGGGCATGCCCATACTCAACGTTATAAAGGCTCAGGGCGTGGTTGACGTTCTGGTGGTGGTCACGAGATATTTCGGCGGCATACTTTTGGGCGCAGGAGGTCTTGTAAGAGCCTACGCAAAAGGCGCGTCACAGGTTCTTGAGGCAGCAGAAAAAGCACCAATAATAAAGGCCGTATCCTTTGAGGCGATCTTCGGCTACGACAAGCACAAAACAGTAAATAAGATTCTTGAAAAGTACTCCCTCTCAAACCAAAACGTTGATTTTTCCGAAAATATACGTCTGACGGGGGAAATGCCCGAGGAAGAATACCTTATTTTCGAGCAAGAAATAAAAAACATATACTACACGGGGCTTGACCTTAATAAAACGGGTGAAAAGCTCTCAAGAAAACAGTGAATTTCATTGAAAGGATTTTAAATATATGCTTAAAGTGGGAATCATCATGGGAAGCGACAGCGACTTCCCCGTACTCAAAAACACAGTAAAGACTCTTAAGGAATTCGGCGTGGAATACGAGATAAGCGTTATCTCTGCTCATCGCTCCCCCCAAAAAGCTGAAGAATACTCCAAATCCGCCCTGTCCAGAGGCATAGGCGTACTCATATGCGCAGCGGGAAAAGCCGCTCATCTTGCGGGAGTTATGGCTGCAAACACCCCCCTTCCCGTTATAGGCCTTCCCATAAAATCCTCCACAATGGACGGACTTGACAGTCTTCTTTCCACCGTCCAGATGCCCAAGGGTATCCCCGTTGCCACCGTTGCAATAGACGGAGCGGACAACGCCGCCCTTCTTGCAATACAGATGTTGGCTCTTTCCGAACCTACCCTTATGCAGAAAGTCATTGATTACAAGAAGGCCATGGCAGAAGCTATTGAGGAAAAGGACGCAGCTATTAAAGAAGCAGCAAAAGGACTCTAATATCAAAGTTTTTTACCGAGAGGAATAAGACCTTTATGAACGAAACCGGAATCATTCTCAATGACCGTAAACTCAACGAGGAGTGCGGAATATTCGGCATTTATTCAAAAGACGAAACAATAGACGTTGCAAGAGAAACCTATCTTGCCCTTTACGCTTTACAGCACAGAGGACAGCAGTCCTGCGGTATTGCGGTAAATGACAGAGGAGTAATTTCTTCCTACAAGGAATTGGGACTTGTTCCCGACGTATTTACTAAAAAGGCATTTGAAACCTTGGGACAGGGTCAGATGGCCATGGGCCACTGCCGCTATTCCACCCAGGGCGGAGTTACCAGAGAAAACGCACAGCCCCTGGTAACCAGATACATAAAGGGCACACTTTCCATTGCTCATAACGGAACCCTTATAAACGCCGCCGCCATAAGAACTGAAATTGAAAAGCAGGGCGCTCTTTTTCAGACCTCAAACGATGCAGAGGTTATCCTCTACGTTATTGCAAAGGAAAGAGTAAAGACCCATAACGTTGAAGAAGCCGTTCTGAATATGATGAGCATAGTAAAGGGAGCATACTCTCTTGTTATTATGTCACCCAGAAAGCTTATTGCGGCAAGAGACCCCTACGGATTCAGACCTCTCTGTATGGGAAGAATCGGCGACTCGGTGGTATTTGCTTCCGAATCCTGCGCTCTGAACGCTCTGGGCGCTACATTCGAAAGAGATATAGAACCCGGTGAGGTTGTGGTTGTTGACGACAACGGCATAAAGAGCCTTAAGTGTGAAGAGAAAAAGCCCTATGGACTCTGTGTTTTCGAACATATCTACTTTGCAAGACCCGACTCTGTTATTGACGGTTGCTCGGTACATGAAGCAAGACAGCAGGCAGGCAGATTCCTTGCACAGGAATATCCCGTTGAAGCAGACCTTGTTTGCGGCGTTCCCGACTCGGGACTCAGCGCGGCAGAGGGCTACGCAAAGGAATCGGGAATTCCCTTGGGAACTGCATTTATAAAAAACAGATACATCGGAAGAACCTTTATACAGCCCACTCAGGCCGAAAGAGCAAGAGCTGTACAGATAAAGCTCAACGCCCTTCGCAGTGAGGTTGAAGGTAAGAGAATAATCCTCGTAGACGATTCCATAGTAAGAGGAACCACTACAGATAAGACCATAAAGTTGCTTAAAGATGCAGGAGCGAAGGAAGTTCACATGAGAATTTCTTCTCCTCCCTTCGTAGCACCCTGCTATTTCGGTACCGACGTTCCCTCAAAGGAAAATCTTATTGCCTGCAGAATGTCTGTAGAAGAGATTCGCAAGCATATAGGCGCAGATTCCCTTGGCTTCCTCTCTTATGAGAGCGTACAGAAAATCGCCACCAGTAAATTCGGCACCACCTTCTGTTGCGGATGCTTCAGCGAAGAATATCCCATAGACGTTAAGACCGAATCGGGCGAACACGAAGACGAAAAATATAAATACGAAAATAAACTGAACATATAAAACCTTGTCACAGAAAGGAAAGGACAACAGTTATGAAGAGTTACAGCGAAAGCTATAAGAATGCGGGCGTTGACGTTACCGCAGGTTACAAATCGGTAGAAATGATGAAACAGTACGTTAAGAGTACTTATTCTCCCGCAGTTCTTCAGGATATAGGCGGATTTGGAGGCCTTTATCTTCCCCCCATCGGAGGTATGGAAGAGCCCGTTCTCGTTTCGGGTACTGACGGTGTAGGTACCAAACTTAAGCTGGCATTCCTTCTTGACAAGCACGATACCGTGGGTATTGACTGCGTTGCTATGTGTGTAAACGACGTTCTTTGCGCAGGTGCAGAACCCATGTTCTTCCTTGACTACATTGCTACCGGCAAGCTCATTCCTGAGAAGGTATCCATGATAGTTAAGGGCGTATCCGAAGGTTGCAGACAGTCCGAATGTGCTCTTATCGGCGGCGAAACCGCAGAAATGCCCGGTTTCTATCCCGAAGACGAATACGACCTTGCAGGCTTCAGCGTAGGTATCGTTGATAAGAAGAACATTATTGACGGCTCCCAGCTTGCAAAGGGCGACGTTATCGTTGGTCTTTCTTCTTCCGGCGTACATTCCAACGGCTTCTCTCTTGTAAGAAAGCTCTTCGGTCTTAACAATCCCAACGCCGCTTCCGTTCTTACTCAGTACAGCGACGAACTTGGCGAAACCGTAGGCGAAGCCCTTATCAGACCTACCAAGATATACGTAAAAGCTATAAAGAACCTTAAAAAGCACAACGTTCAGATGAAGGCTCTGTCCCACATCACCGGCGGCGGCTTCTATGAAAATATCCCCCGTATGCTCAAGGACAACACATCCGTTATGCTTACCAAGAACTTTGAAAGACCCGCTATCTTCAACCTTCTCCAGAAGATTGGCGACGTTCCCGAAAGAGATATGTACAATACCTTCAACATGGGTATAGGTATGGCTATCGCCGTTAAGGCAGAGGATGCTGATAAGGCAATAAAGGCCGCTGAAGAAGCAGGCGAAAAGGCCGTTATCCTCGGTGAAGTTATCGAGGGCGAAAAAGAGGTACTTTTCAATGAATAAGGCGAAGGTCCTCGTTCTTGTTTCCGGAGGAGGAACAAACCTGCAGGCTATAATCGACTATATCAATGCAGGAAAAGCTCCTCACGTTGAAATATGCCGAGTAATCGCAAGCAAACAGGGAGCATATGCCCTTGAAAGAGCAGAGAAACAGGGGATTCCCACCTCCGTTCTTGAAAGAAAGGCATTCCCCGATGCAGATTCCTACTGCAAAGCTCTCAAAGCCCTTATAGACGAGGATGCCCCCGACCTTATAGTCCTTGCAGGATTTATGTGCATCCTTACTAAGGAATTTACCGATTCTTATCCCGAAAAAATAATAAACGTGCACCCCTCCCTTATCCCTTCATTCTGCGGAGAGGGCTTCTATGGACTTAAAGTCCACGAGGCGGCTCTGGCTTACGGAGTAAAGGTCAGCGGTGCTACCGTCCACTACGTTAATTCGGTGGTTGACGGCGGTAAAATAATCGCCCAAAAAGCGGTAGACGTTCTTGAAAACGATACCCCCGAAACCCTCCAGAAAAGAATAATGGAAAACTGTGAGTGGATCATTCTCCCCGAAACGGTTGAAAAATTGGCAGAAGAAATCGCTGAAAAGTAATTTATCTGACTTATTATATAAGTAAAAGGATAAAGCTATATGAGAAAAGACGTAACCATTTTTCGTGATAAAACCAAATTTGCCGCCTGGCCTGCGGGAAATACCGCAAGATGCTGGGATAATGAAATAATTTTTATCTTTGGCTGCGGTGAAAGAAACATGGAGAGCGCAGAGCCTCCCATGGCGCCAGGGAAACCTATGTGGACAGTATTGGCAAGAAGCCTTGACGGCGGCGAAAGCTGGACAATGGAAGATCATCCTCTTCTGACCAAAGGCTTTAAAAATACCGATGCAGACTCTGACGAACTTCTCACCTTTGACGGAAAGCTAGACTTTTCGGATCCGAATTTTACCATTAATTTTGGAATGACGGGACATAGCAATCCGGGGGACTTTTCCTGGTGGAACTATTCCACCGACAGAGGCCGTAATTGGGTTGGCCCATATAAAATGGAAATTCCCGGGTTAGAAAACTGCCTGACCATGAGAACCCAGTACATCGTAGAAAGCAAAGACGAGCTTACCATATTCGGCACCTGCCAAAAATCCT
Source organism: Eubacteriales bacterium (assembly GCA_045530715.1). GTDB lineage: Bacteria > Bacillota > Clostridia > Oscillospirales > UBA644 > JAZQLP01. The sequence continues at coordinate 742 of JAZSCR010000060.1, read as the reverse complement.
ACGGCAGAGAGGGCAGAAGCTTCTGCGGAAAGATGTTCTCCGACGGAAGATTTGAGTTCGTAGGCTGGATAGGGGAAGAGTTTGAGGAAAACTTCAGCTTCTACATCATGCCTCAGGGAAGAAGACGTCAGGACGGCACCCTCGTCGCTCTCTGCAGAACAAAATGGCGTGAAGGCCATGGCTGTTCCTTCCATCACTATATCTCCCAGTTTGAATCCACAGATAACGGAAAAACCTGGGAAAGAAAACCCGACGTTTCGGGAGAAAACGGCAACAATCCCCCCGCCCTTACCATACTCGGTGACGGCACTTGGGTAGTATTTTACGGTTGCCGCGATGCTTCTCATCCGGGTATCAGATGCAAGTATTCCGAAGACGAGGGTAGAACTTGGTCTGAAGAGATAGACTTCCGTAACGATACCGTTGGTTGGGATCTTGGATACCCCAACATAGTTACAAGAACAGACGGCAAGGCAGTGGTAACATACTACTACTGCCACTCAAAAGAGGAAGAAAGATATATTGCGGGCGGAATTTTCGACTCCGAGTATCTGAAAACAGGAAAATAAAACATTATTGAGGTTAGGTATATGAAAAAGGACTTTATAGTTTATAAAGAAAGCGGCAAGTTCGCCGCATGGCCTGCAGGATATATCTGCGGAAGCTGGGGAGAAGAAATTCTCGCCTCCTATCTGGTAGGTGACTATGCAAACGTAGAAAAAGGTCATCACTTTGTAAGAGA
>JAZSCR010000131.1:0-7177 GCA_045530715.1 Eubacteriales bacterium | reverse complement strand
CACGCTCAAGGGGATCAGGATCCCCCTTCACGGCTTTCGCCCCATCGAGGAGGCGATCGTCACGCGCGGCGGCGTCAGCATCAAGGAGGTCAATCCCAAAACCATGGAGTCCAAGCTGATCAAGGGACTGTATTTTGCAGGCGAGATCCTGGACGTGGACGGGTACACGGGTGGCTTCAATTTGCAAATTGCATTTTCTACAGCATACTGTGCTGCGAAGAGTATATCTGAAAAAATACTTTATTACGGAGATTGATAACGTGGATAATCTTATAGACGTTGGTTCAAAATTAGTTGCACAGTCTGCTCTGAAAATGGTTATTACACCTGATAGAGATTCAGAGAAGAAGTGTAAAGAAGAACTGAAGATCATAGGCGTTTCCGTAGCAGCCATTGATTTTGGCGGTGAATTCATCCCATCTATTAACAAAATAATAGAAAAAATAGTTTCACTTGCAAAAAAAGAAAAGATAATCAATGAAAATCACAGCGAAGAAGGCGGCGTTGCAGGAGCGGCTCGAGAGGCTATCGCACAGATGATGAATAAGGCTATCGGGCTAAATGTGGGCGGTAAAATTTCCGTTGCAAGAAAAGGTGACCACGTTGCCGTTGCCGTATTCTTCGGTATAGGCATGCTTCATCTCAATGAGGTGGCAATCGGTCTGGGACACCGAGCAATTTAACTATTTAAGGACAGGTAATTTTCAATGGGGAATTATATAAACGTTGCTATTGACGGCCCTTCCGGTGCAGGAAAAAGTTCCGTAGCAAAAAAAGCAGCTGCTTTATTAGGCTATATTTACGTTGATACAGGTGCTCTTTATCGAACAGTGGCTTATTACTGTATCAGCAAAGGGATAGACCCTAAATCGGAAAAAGCCGTTGAAACGATTCTCCCTGAGATTACCATTGGAATACGCTATATTGACGGCAATCAGCACGTTTTTCTTAACGGTGAGGACGTTAGTTCTTATATACGCACTCCCGATGTTTCCATGGGGGCCTCCGCTGTATCCGCTCATGGAGCTGTAAGAAAGTTCCTTTTCAATACCCAGCGCGATATTGCAAACTCAAACAACGTAATAATGGATGGCCGCGATGTGGGCACTGTAATATTGCCCGATGCTCAGGTTAAAATTTTCCTTACGGCATCTCCCGAAGCCAGAGCTCAAAGAAGATATGCCGAGCATGTGCAACGCGGTGAACCTTGCACGCTCAGTACCATTTTGGCTGAAATAATAGAACGTGACTACAATGATTCCCACAGAGAGATAGCACCTTTAAAACAAGCTGAGGATGCAATTCTTGTAGACAATTCGAATCTGGATTTTGAGCAGTCGTTGCGGGCTGTGTTAAACGTGATTGATTCGGTAGTGAAAGGTCAGTAAATTAATGATATATACTTTGGGAAAATTAATTCTTGGATTTTACCTAAAAGTTTTTAACAAGTTTGTTGTAAAAAATAAAGAAAATATAGTTGATAACGGCCCTCTGATTGTTTTTGCAAATCATTTTTCGGCCTTTGATATATTTGCTATCCAGGTACTTTATAAAAGCCATATATCATTTATGGCTAAGAAAGAACTTTTTGACACTCCCATAGTTAACTGGTTTATCCGTGGCTATAAGGCGATTTCCGTTGACAGGGGCGGCAATGACATTGCGGCAATAAAATCGGCGATGAGAGTCTTGAAGGGAAATAATATATTGGGAATTTTCCCTGAAGGTACACGAGTAAGAGACGGTCTTCGCCATGAGGCTAAAAGCGGATTGGCTATGTTGGCTCATAAATTGAAGGCTCCTATGCAGCCTATAAAAATATCCTACAAGCGTAAGTTTAATCTTTTTAATCGTATAGAAATAACAGTCGGAAAACCCGTGTATCCCGACCAATTAGGGATAGTTACTCCTTGCGGAGAAGAATATGAAAAGGCAACGAATAAACTTATGGATATGGTTTATTCAATGTAGATTTTATGGATATACGTCTTACTAAGGATTACGGGTACTGTTATGGTGTTAAAAGAGCTGTTGAGGCTCTTGAAAACGCTATAAAAGATTCCGATTCTCCGGTATACTGCTTTGGTTATATAATTCATAATCGCTTAATAAACGAGAGCCTTGAGGCAAGAGGCGTCATATTTACCGAAAATATTGAAGAAATTCCCGACAGGGCCACGCTTTATATTCGCGCTCACGGAATTCCCGAGAAAACTGAGAAGGTTCTACGGGAAAGATTCAACGTTATTGATATGACCTGCCCCAACGTGCTCCGTATACACCGAATCGCAAAAGAATCTGATAAACTTATTGTCTTTGGCGATCCCAAACATCCGGAGGTTATCGGAATCGTTGGATGTTGCGATGGGCATTGCATGGTAATGTCCTCTCTTGATGATATTGACAGAATACTTGCTGCGGTACAGGGTGATGGGTACACTATGGTTTCCCAGACGACGGCTATGGCATCGGCGTATAAAGAGTCGTTGGATTTACTTACAAAAGCGGGTATTGTAAACAAGAGTTTCAATACCATTTGCGGCGCCACAGGCGTCAGACAAAAACAAGTCGAAGAGCTTGCAGCCACCTGCGATGCATTTATTGTCGTGGGCGGAAAGAACAGCTCAAACTCAAAAAAGCTATACGAAATTGCTTTGAGTCACTGCAAAGCATTTCACATAGAAAATTATATGCAACTCCCCATTGAGCAAATCGATGGGAAACAAAGAATAGGATTGTCAAGCGGAACTTCAACCCCCGCTGAAGCAATCGAGGAGGTTATTTGTAAAATGGTCAACGAAAACGAGATTAACCAGGTTGAAGGTATCGTTACTTCTGAGCAGGAAGAGTTTCTTCAGGCTATGGAAGGTTCAATCAGAATTGTAAGAAGAGGTTACCGTGTGAAGGGTATCGTAACTGTAATCAACGGTACTGAAATTCAGGTAGACCTTGGCGGTAAGCATTCCGGTATCATTCCCGCCGCTGAGTTTATCAATGATGAGGAGCCTGTCAAAGTCGGCGATGAAATCGAAGCTGTAGTTGTAAAGGTCGATGATCAAGAAGGTACAGCGCTTCTTTCCAAGAAAGAGATTGATTCCATGAAGAACCTTGAGAAGGTTCGCACCGCATTCGAAAACAGCGAAAAGTTAACTGTTAAGGTTACCGACGTTGTAAAGGGCGGTCTTCTTGCAAATGTTAACGGAGTAAGAGTATTCATTCCCGGTTCTCAAGTTTCCATGAGAAAGAACGCAAAGCTTGAAGAGTACCCCGGCAAAGAGGTTACCTTGAAGATTATTAATTTTGAGGAAAACAAGCGCAGGGTAGTAGGCTCTATTCGTGTTGTTCTCGAAGAAGAAAGAGCAAAGGCAGCAGAGGAGCTTTGGGGTTCACTTGAAGTAGGCCAGCGTCGTGAAGGCGTTGTAACCTCCGTTTGTGACTTTGGTGCATTCGTGAACATCGGTGGCGCCGACGGTCTTGTACATGTTACTGATCTTACTTGGGGCAGAAGAGAAAAGCCCGCTGATATCGTTAAGGTAGGTCAGGAAGTAACTGTTATAGTTAAGAACTTCAACCCCGAAACCAAGAAGATTTCTCTTACTATGAAGCTTCCCGAGGAAAATCCCTGGACCCGTGTTGCTGAAGAGTTCAACGTAGGTGATATTATTGAGGTTACTATCCTCAGACTTACTCCCTACGGCGCTTTCGTAAGCGTAGTTCCCGGTGCAGACGGCCTTATCCATATCTCTCAGATAGCTCATGCTCGCGTTAACAACATTAACGACGCTCTTACCATTGGTCAGAAGGTTAATGTTAAGATCATGGAAATTGATACAGAAAACAAGAAGATAGCTCTCTCCATCAAGGAAACTCTTGAAGCTCCCGAAGAGACTGAAGAAGTTGTAGAAGAGCCTGCAGCTGAAGTTGAAGCTACCGAAGAATAAAAACGGTGACTAACTACCGCATACAGTGACCGGATAAGTAATCATTGATTTTTTTAACACAGCCACCGTCCAGGGCTGAAAGTCCAGGGCGGTAGTTGTGTTGTTTTTTTATATTTTCTAAAAATCAACATTTTTGCGAAATATGCCAAATACACTTTAATTAATGGCAAATTTATATTATAATAATATTATAATTAATAATACATATTCGGAGGTTCCTATGGTCCGTTACGTAACGTTGGCATCCGTAATAGAAGAGTTTAAGCTAAATGTGATTTATATGCCCGAATCGGCAGGGGAAAACGGAAAAAACGTAAAGCTTGAAACTGTTGAGGTTAACAGAACTGCCCTGCCCCTTGTAGGATTTTATTCTCACTTTGAGGATACCAGAATACAGATAATCGGAAACAATGAGTTTGACTTTATTGAGCAAATGACTTCCGAAGAACGTGTAAAGCGGTTTAACGACCTTTTCGCTACTAATATTCCCGCACTTATTTATTCGACAAATCTCGTGCCTGTTCCCGAGGTAATAGCTGCTGCAAAAAAATATAATAAGCCTATATTGCAAACAAACATTACCACATCTGAATTTGTCAGCTCATTGATTGCATACTTGAATCTTAACTTAGCACCAACAATAACCCAACATGGAGTTCTTGTTGAAGTATACGGTGAGGGTATCCTTATCCTGGGCGAAAGCGGAGTAGGCAAGAGTGAAACTGCCATTGAGCTTGTAAAAAGAGGCCATAGACTGGTTGCGGATGATGCGGTCGAAATCAAGCGTGTTTCAAGCAAGACTTTGGTAGGTTCTGCTCCCGCCTTGATTCGAAACCTTATTGAACTCAGAGGTATAGGCATCGTCGACGTTAAGCGTATATTCGGTATGGGTGCCGTTAAAGAAACGGAGCGCATCGATATGGTAATAAAGCTTGAGCTTTGGAATGAGGAAAAGCATTACGACAGACTGGGCATGGATGATGAATACCATGAAATCCTCGGACAGCAAAAGCCTTGCATCACTATACCTATAAAACCCGGACGAAATCTTGCTGTAATTATAGAGGTTGCCGCAATGAACAACCGCCAAAAGCGTCAGGGCTATAACGCAGCAACAGAGCTTAATCGCAGAATAATGAACGGAATGGATTCTGTAGATAATTGATAAATCCTATTCTTTTGGGAGATAGCTATGACAAATATAATTTCATCATTAACAGAATACGGCATACATTACGCCGAAAACGAGCAACTCTCAAAATACACCAGCTTTAAAACCGGAGGACCTTGCCGTTTAATGATAAAACCGGCTACCGTTGATGAGGTTAAAACTGTATTTTCACTTCTTAAATCTTCAGGTTATCCTTTTCACATTATAGGCAACGGTTCAAATATTCTTGCTCCCGATGAGCCTGGAGACGACGTGTATATATGCACTTCCGAGATGTCTGATATCTCGGTAACCGAAACAGAGGACGGCGGAATTATCACTGCGGGTAGCGGCGCTATTTTGGCCAAAGTTGCATATACAGCTTATACACACGGTCTTACAGGACTTGAGTTTGCCCACGGCATACCCGGAAGTTTAGGCGGCGCTTGCGTGATGAATGCAGGGGCATACGGCGGGCAAATGGCTGACGTTGTTGAATCAACCACATATCTTAATGCTAATGGCGATATTGTTACTGTCAAAGGTGAAGAACATCAGTTTGGATACCGTAAAAGCGTTTTTTCAGCCAATGATTATATAATTTCTTCTTCAATAAAACTTGTAAAGGGTAATCCTTCAGATATTAAAGCCAAAATGGAAGAGCTTGCCGCAAAAAGAAGAGCATCTCAGCCTTTGGAATTTCCCAGTGCGGGAAGTACATTTAAGCGCCCCGAAGGATATTTCGCAGGCAAACTTATTGAAGATGCAGGTCTAAAGGGTACTACTATTGGCGGTGCTCAGGTAAGTACAAAACACGCCGGATTTATTATCAATATCGGTAATGCATCTTCCAATGATATTTTGAAGCTTATATCACAAGTTCAAGATGTAGTTTACAAGGACAGCGGGGTTATGTTAGAGCCCGAGGTCAGGATTATCGGAAGGACAAAATAATATGTCGTACAATCTTACGGTAAAAAAATCATTAATAACAAAAAGCAAAAAGAACTGCTGTAAAAAAGCGGAATTTTTTGCTTATTTGCTCTTTTCCGATTCATTTACCGAAGATACAATAGTTATCAAAGAAATGGATCCTGATATTCTTGATACCTATGTCGAGCAAGCCGAAAACTATTTAAAGCATACCTTACCGCAGAGTAAAAACGGTCGTGTTTTTAACTGTATAATTTCCGACAAGGATGCCAGAATATTAAACGCTAAAATGCTTGGGATAAGAGAGGCTTGTCTTAATTCACCCACTGGCCTCAAAAGTGAGTGTTGCAAAAAGGCTTTTTTGAGGGGAATGTTCATTGCCTCCGGTGTTATATCGGATCCTCAAAAAAGGTATTCTCTCGAATTTGCCTTTAAGTCAAAGCGTCTTTCTAAGCTTTGTGCAGCCTATATATCCGAGCTTGGCTATGAGCCGGGGATATCACAAAGAAAAGAAAAACACGTTGTCTACGTAAAAAATGCCGAAAATATAAAGGACTTTCTTACTATGACCGGAGGCGTGGAGTTTCTTTTTGATTACACAAACGCTGAGATTTATAAAGAATTTCAGAATAACGTTAACAGAATAGTAAACTGTGAAAGCGCAAATATAGATAAAGCTGTAAAAGCAATGACCGAACACAGAGCTGCAATAAAAAAGCTTAAGAAACTGTCTTATGATGGCTTGTCACCTGAGCTTATAAAGATTGCAGAAAAGCGGTTATCGTCAGATGCCGTGACTTTGGATGCTTTGGGGAAAGAGTTCGATCCTCCCATTGCAAAATCTACGCTTTACCGTAAGCTAAAAAAGATATGTGAGATAGCGGATAAAACCGTAACCGAGACGAAAGGAGAGGAATAAAATGAGTTTTGTGCACCTTCACGTACATACCGAATTCAGTCTTTTGGACGGTGCCTGCACAATTAAAAAAATGATGCCTCTTCTTAAAGAGATGGGACAAAACGCTGTCGCAATGACCGACCACGGTAATATGTACGGTACCATAAAATTCTATGAGGAAGCAAAAAAAGCGGGTATAAAGCCCATAATCGGTTGCGAAGTATATACTGCACCACGTACCCGTTTTGATAAGGT
>JAZSCR010000118.1:0-2292 GCA_045530715.1 Eubacteriales bacterium | reverse complement strand
AATTCTCTTATCAGCGTAAAGGACGGAGAGTATACCTTTAATCCTGAGTTCTATCTGTTTAAGCACTTCGGACATTTTGTTGACAGGGATGCTGTAAGGATAGAAACTGCAGGGGAATTTAGCTCAAATACCAATGTTTTTGAAAATCCCGACGGAAGCCGTATTGCCGTAATGATGAATCCTTTTGATAATGAAAAGGTCGTTACTCTTGAAGGGAAAAATTACATTCTTAAGCCCAGATCTTTTAATACTATAGAGTTTTGAGGACAGGGTTACCTAATAAAAGGGTAAAAATCAAACTCTTATTAAAAAATATGGGGCTTAAGTTGACAAAATTCCCTATATGTGTTATACTTTCTTTCGTGACGTTTATTGGAACCTTTCGGACCGAATGACGTCTAACATCAATAGCAAATATCTCAAAAGAGAAGGTTTACAATGGAAAAACATTCTAAAGAAAGGCTTGTTGATGCCCTTAAGAGCAAGGGTATGATAGTCGTATATATTATTGTCGGAGTGCTTCTTATAGCCGTGATTGCGGGAGTTATTTTCGTTAATTCACTACTTGATAAGTTGGGTGAATCGGACGTAGATATCGTTCACAGAGGAGAGGAGTATATCCCCGACCTCAACTTTCCCTCAGATTACGTTCCTTCCGATCCGATAATAGACGAAAATGAGTTTATGGGTGACGGAGATAACTTTGTTGATACCCCATCATATACTCCCGAAAACGCACCTAAGCCCGTTGACACATACGAGGATTTCGTAGTATACGATAAGTACTACGAGCCCGATGCTTCCAATACCCCAATCTACTACAAGGATCAAAAGGACCCCGACGTTCTTAACTTTATCCTTCTTGCCAGAGATACCAGAGATGCATACCGTGACAGAGGTCGAACCGACTCTATGATGGTGGTATCATACAATAAAAAGACCCGCGAAATAAAGCTTGTATCTCTCCAGAGAGATATGCTTGTTCCCATCGAGGGGCGCCAGTATTGGAATAAGCTCAATACCGCTTATTTTTATGGCGGTGTAGGACTTTCAATCAATACCGTAAACGACCTTTTCGGTATGGATATTCAGCGATACGTTACCGTGGTGGTAAGTTCCGTTGCTCCTCTTGTTGATAAGATTGGCGGTATAGAACTTTTCGTTACCTCTGCCGAGGCAAACTATTTCAGGAACAGTGAACACGCTGAGGTGATGGGCAATATAGTTCCCGGATGGAATCATATGAACGGTGACCAAGTAACGGTATTTGTGAGAAACCGTTCCGTAGGTAATGCGGATGCTTCCCGTACCCGTCGTCAGAGAGATGCTATTGAGGCAATTTACACCAAAATATTGAGTGAGTACTCTCTTTCCGAGGTTGTGGAACTTATAAATTATGCCGCGCCTCTTATTGCTACAAACTTTACAAATGACGAAATAATTTCCCTTGCCAGAGATATTCTTCTGGGCGGAGAGATTACCATAGACGACCACCGAATCCCCGAAGAAGGAGATTACGATTCTGTATGGTACGGAGATATGCTTGTTTTAAGCGTTGACTTTGAAGAAGCGAAAAAAGATTTGAGCAATTATATTTACGGAAAATAAAAAAAACTGACCTCGTACGAGGTCAGTTTTTTTCTATTCTAAAGATATTTTGTTTATGGGTTTTGATATTTCAAGTCCGTCTTCCCATACGTCGCAATCCATAGCTACTATGTAGACACCATTATCTGCCGCATCTTTAAGGGCTGCTGCAAATTCGGGATGGGTATCGGTATTGGGCTTAAACTCTGATATCCCCTTCATTTGTACGACGAAAAGAATATAACATTCAAACCCTTCCTTACGAGCCTTGATAAGCTCCCGTATATGCTTTACCCCTCTTTGGGTGGGAGCGTCGGGAAAGAGAGCTACTCCATCCTTTTCAAGGGTGACTCCCTTGACTTCGATAAAAGCGGCCGTGTTCGGCGTTTCCACGAAAATATCAAAGCGTGAATTACCGTAGATAACCTCTCTTTTAATATTTGCGTGAGGTAATAACTTTTTGAGCCATTCCTCAGCGACTCCGTTGACTATCTGAGAGTCCATATTTATGAGTATGGGCTCTCTGTTTTTTTCTTCTTTGAGTACGGCAACCAAGTCGTATTTTGTTTTTCGCACCGCATTTGCGGCCTCTTCAAGCCATACCGTTGCTCCGGGGACAAGAAGCTCCTTGCACCGTCCCGTATTTTTCACGTGAACTGTTTCTTCTTTTCCTTCAAGGTCTACCTTTGCGATAAATCTGTTTGG
>JAZSCR010000203.1:0-1992 GCA_045530715.1 Eubacteriales bacterium | reverse complement strand
GATGTAGCATTGGCTACCTTCGGTTTCCTTAAATGCGGTACAGTTAATACCTCTTTTGTTAAAGGAATAGGCTATTTCTGCCCGAAGGAGAGTGCTGTCCATGTATCTTGCGGGGATTGCTTGGGGCGAAACAATATTCCCGTCGTCCTCGGTAAAATGCTTTTGATAAATAACATTCCCCGAAGGGGTACATACAAATACGTATATCGTTTTTTCGGTGTCTATGGTAGGAACGACGTCGTTGATATATCTTACCAGCTGAAGATCTTCGGGGCAAAGAGTGTCTCCTACGGATGCCAGCTTAACTCTGATTCTGGTATCGGATATTTCAAGCTCTGTTACTGTTAGAGCCTTGTCCTCAAACTGACGAAGTATATTCTCGTGGAAAAGATAGCTGTCCAGTTGCATAATGCCGTATACCGCACCTGCGGTAAATATGGCTATTACAATGAACAAAATAATTGCCTTTATCTTCACGAACGCCGTTTCCTTTCTTTAAGCCTTTCCATAATTATACCTCTTCCTTCATCAAAAAGCAATAGAAAACACAGATATTTAACATTTTATTGGTTTTTGTGGCTTCACTGAAAGTGTGGAACTCTGTCGAAAGCCGTCATATAATATTAATGTACGGGTGAACCGTACAAGAAAAATTGAAAGGACGGAATAAAATTGCAGAATTCATTCTTCAGCGATTTCTTCACAGAAAACTCCCGTGAGTCCTGTGTTCGTATCCGACAGGATAAGGACTGGTGTAACGGGGTTGACTGTTCTCCTAACGATAAAAGCTGCAACTTCTCGGTAGTTGACGCTTTACCCCTTGCAATGGCTTACGTGCCCATGCAGAAATATGAGAATATATGTTCTCCCGAGGACGGATTTGCTTCGGGTACCATGTTTGGGGATCTTAATCTTCCTTTTTACGGCTGGAAGGAGGGTGGCAGATGAGTGAAAGAGAATGCTTGCTCAAAAAAATAATGGTTGCTTATTTTGCTGCCCACGATACGGCTCTTTTCCTTGATACCCACCCTAACTGTAAGAGTGCAATCGCCGACCATAAAAAATACGTGGCCGAGCTTAACAAACTCAAGGCAGAGTATCAACAGAAATACGGTATGCTTAATATCTACTCCGAAAGTGACCCTGACTGCTGGGATTGGATAAAAGCTCCCTGGCCATGGCAGCAAACCTGGCCACGGCAGTAAAGGAGGAACAAACAGATGTTTATTTACGAAAAAACCTTGCAGTATCCCATAAACATTAAAAACACAAACCCCAAAGCCGCCAAGATAATCCTCTCCCAATACGGTGGCCCCAACGGTGAATTGGCCGCATCTTTAAGATATCTTTCCCAGAGATTTGCTATGCCTTATCCCGAACTTCAAGCTATTCACAACGATATTGGCGTGGAAGAGCTTGGGCATCTGGAAATGGTTGGTACGATCGTGCGTCAGCTGGTGCGTAACCTTACCCAGGAGCAGATAAAGGAATATGGCTTCGAGGACTATTTTGTAAACCACGGCAACGGTATTTATCCTCAGGATTCCAGCGGAGTACCCTTTGATGCCAAATATATTGCCTCAAACGGCGATCTTCTCGCCGACCTCCACGAAAATATGGCCGCCGAACAAAAGGCCAGAACCGTGTACGACAACATTCTTCGTCTTGTTGACGACCCCGATGTAAGAGATCCCATCAAGTTCCTTAGGGAACGTGAAGTTGTCCATTATCAGAGATTCGGCGAAGGTGTCAGACTTACTCTCGACAGACTCAACTGTAAAAACTTCTACGCCTTTAATCCCTCATTTGATAAAACCAAATAATATCTCCAATAATTACTCTCCGAAAATATCGGAGAGTAATTATTTTTCATCTTATTCGCCATATTTTGCGGAAAAAGACAAAAAAGAAGAATATAATATATCCTTGTGTGAATCAATAAACAGGATAGGTCAATACATAAATGAACGTATCTCATTCTCTCAAAAAACC
>JAZSCR010000100.1:0-9917 GCA_045530715.1 Eubacteriales bacterium | reverse complement strand
TTACAGTATATCATAATTCAATAATATTTTCAAGTGATTAAAGTAAAAATTGAGAGTAAAATTTAAATTTTTGTGGGTTTTTATCACTACTGCTTGAATTGTACTCCGTAATGGTGTATAATGAGTAAAAATACTTGATTCCGAGGATTAATAATGGAAAATAAAAAGTATCCAGAGTCAATCAGACTCACAGATCTGCTGCCTCAAATATGTATGCTCATAATGTGGCTGGTTCAGATTTTTCTTATGCTCGATAAAGAATTTATGCTCACATCCGCATGGCCAACTCCTTATAAGGATGCGTTTAACGAGGACTTTACCCTTTACTATATTTTCTATTCGGCAATAATGCTCCTAATATGCGTGTTGTCGGCTATAAACCCCCGCCTGACAGCGGCTGCAATACCCTTTATTTTCGTTTTCGAAGTCTATACGTTCATATCTCCAATTCTCTATAAATCATTATATTACAGCACCTCACAAGCGCTCAGGTACACATCCGCGGCATTTGATATTACTGATAAGTTCTTCTACACCCACACTCTTAAAAGTATTGTTCTGCTCTCGGTTGTAGTAATGTTGTTTTTTGCTATTCTTTCAAAGAATAAAAAAACAACCATAATACTCTTCGCAATTTCCTTGGCCCTAGCTGTGGCATTTTTGATTTTTGAAATATCAAACCTTACAGCGTTAAACTCTGTGTCGGATTATCAAGCACAGCTTATTCCGAAATCTGCCGTTATAGGAATATTGAGAATGATGACTCTTGCCCCCCTATTCCTTGTGGGATTTGGCAAAAAGTAAATAAATAAACAAAAGGTCTGCCGCAATATATTGCAGCAGACCATAATTTTTTTAGTTTATTTTCTTATAAAGAGAACGCCAAGGGTATCAGGGCCGCAGTGAGAAGATACTGTACCTCCGGCGGTGGTAACTATTACCTCGTCAAACATATTCTTTTCTCTTACGTATTGAGCAATCTGATCTCCGATTTCAAATCCTTCGTAATAGGTATAGGTAACGAAGATCCTCTTTCTCTCGTACTGATCGGGCTGAAGATCAAGTCTTTCATCAACGTACTTTTTAAGAACGTCAATAAGGTTTCCTCTGTACTTTTTGCAAACGCCCAAAGCACCGTCATTTACCTCAAGACAAGGCTTGAGCTTAAGAAGATTTGCGCCAAGCGCGGCTACCATTGAGCATCTGCCGCCCTTCACCATGTAATCAAGCTGATTAAGGACGAAACTTGCGCTTACCTTGGGAATAATCTCATCCATTTCAGCAACGATGGTTTCAGCATCCTTGCCCTCTTTTATTTTATCAACTATTTCACAAACTACAAGGCCGTGGCCGGTAGAAAGATTTTCAGAGTCGATTACGTATACGTCATGGCCGATTTCTTCAGCGGCAAGACGCGCACTCTGGTTACAGCTTGAGAACTTATGACCGATATTAACGTGGATTACGGTATTTCCCTTTTCAACCTCTTCGTTAAAGAAAGACATATAGGTCTCAATATTTGTGGCTGCGGTTTTGGGAAGGATCTTTGCTTCCTTAACGTAATTAAAAATCATTTCAGAGTTTATATCTACGCCGTCGTGGTAGGATTTGTCACCCAAGCTTATCACAAGGGGAAGAACTCTGATATCATTTTCTTTTATATATTCGGGATTAAGGTCGCAGGTACTATCTGTTGTAAGAATAATCTTTTTGCTCATAAAAACCTCCGTTTTGCAATGTAAACGAGCATTGATTTTAAACATTTCCTCTGCATTATATCATATTTCTCTTCATTTGTCTACAGTTTTTACATATTTTTCTTTATTTTACTTGATTTTTGACTTAACTCATGATATAATATTCGTGATTAATTATATGAGGTGTTCGTATTGTTTAATGAAGTTAATTTTGATATTCTGGAAAAAGCAGAAAAGGAATTAAAGGAAGCTTTTTCGGATATAGACAAAGTAAGCAGAATCAATCAGTATAAAGTTTTAAAGGCATTTTGGGATAATGGCGTATCAGAAGCAATGCTCCACGGAACTACCGGATATGGGTATGATGACAGAGGCCGTGACGTTCTTGACAGAGTGTACGCTCAGGCTTTCGGAGCAGAAGATGCCCTCGTAAGACACAATTTTGTTTCGGGAACTCACGTTCTTGCAACGGTGTTTTATGCCTTATTGCGTCCCGGAGATACGGTATATTCCGTTGCGGGCGCTCCCTATGACACGTTGCTTGAAACCATTGGCGTTACGGGTGAGTCCGGAAACGGCTCTCTTGCCGATTTTGGAATAAAATATAAACAGCAAGAGCTTCTTCCCAGTGGTGACTTTGATTACGAAGCCATAAGGGAAGAATTAACCACAGATCCTTCCATAAAAATGGTTTTCATTCAGCGTTCAAGAGGATATTCACAGAGAAAAACTCTTACCGTTGAACAAATAGGTAAACTCAGTAACTTTGTAAAGAGTATTGCTAACGTCAACGTTTTTGTAGATAACTGCTACGGCGAATTTGCCGCAGAAAAAGAACCTACCGAGGTAGGCGCTGATATAATTGCAGGTTCTCTTATTAAGAATCCCGGTGGCGGACTTGCAGAGACCGGCGGATACATAGTGGGCAAGGCAAGACTCATAGAGCTCTGCGCATACAGACTTACCGCTGTAGGTATAGGTAAGGAATGCGGAGCTTCATTAAATCAGATAAAAAGTATGTACCAGGGATTTTTCCTTGCTCCTCACGTAACGGCGCAGGCAAAGAAAACTGCCGTACTTGCCGCATATCTTTTTGGTAATGAGGGCTACGAGGTTTCTCCCCTGCCTAATGAGCCTAGAGAAGATATTATTCAGACCGTAACCTTCCACGACAAGGATAAGTTGATAAAGTTCTGCGAAGGTATACAGGCGGCTGCACCCATTGACAGTTACGTTACTCCCGAGCCTTGGGCAATGCCCGGATATCAGGACGAGGTAATTATGGCAGCGGGCAGTTTTGTTTCGGGAGCATCTATAGAGCTTTCTGCTGACGCCCCTATCAAGCCGCCTTATACAGCATACTTCCAGGGTGGATTGACCTATGAAAGCGGAAGTATTGCTATGCTTAAGACCCTCAAACATATGGAAAAGGTCGATTAAAATGAAAACTGCCATAGTTTACAACCATTCACTTGAAAAGATGTTCGGCGGATATGCTTTACAGATTTCAGAGCAATTAAAAGCGTTGGGCGCTGAACCAAGAATTCTGACAAACTATGAAGCTCACCGTCTTTCTTCCGATGACATAGATTTTGAATGCTGTATATTTTTGGATAAAGATATACTTTGCGGCCTTCATCTTGAAAAAAACGCTGTTCGTCTTTTTAACAACATCGGAGCGATAGAAATATGTGACGATAAAAGGCGCACGTACGAAATGCTTGAAGGCATAATTCCTATGCCAAAAACGGTTTTTATGCCCCTTACCTTTAATTATTGTGACGAATTCATATCCGATTTTACTGATAGGATTATTTCATCATTGTCTTTACCCTTAATAGCAAAAAATCCTTTCAGTTCACTTGGCTGGGGCGTTTTTCTGCTTAATAGCAAAGATGAGATTATTAAGTTCATCAATGAAAATAAGGGCGCTCCCCTGCTTTTTAGTGAATTTATAGACGAGAGCAAGGGGCGGGATGTCCGAGTATATGTTGTTGGCGAAAAAGTGGTAGCCGCAATGCTCAGAGAAAACAAAAACGATTTCCGCTCAAACATCGCTGTGGGCGGTGTCGGTTCGCCTTACGAGTTAGATGAGGAAGCAACCGAGCTTTGCATCGACACGGCAAAGGCATTGGGATTGGATTTCTGTGGCGTAGATCTTCTCTTTTCGGACGGCAAGCCATCCCTTGTTTGCGAAGTTAACTCTAATGCCATGTTTAACGAGATAAACAAGGTGTGCGGTGTCAACGTTGCGGCAAAAATTGCAGAGTATGTTATAACCGAAACCGAAAAGCCAAAGGAATTTGATCCGTTTTCTTTCCTAAAGATATAACGTGTTCAATCAATGTATACATAAAAGCCAGACTACCAATTGTAGCCTGGCTTTAAAATTTTATCTTAAATTATTTCGCTTTAAAGCTATCCTTGAGTCCAACGGTCATATTGAACACGTTATCAAGCTTTGTATCCTTTGCAAAGTATCCGGTTCTTACAAACTGGAACTTCTCGCCCTTCTCCGCATTTGCAAGGGAGGGTTCTACCTTTGCGTTTGCATAAACCTTAATAGAATCGTGATTGAGAAGATCCATATAGGTACTGCCTTCGGGAAGGTCAAACACATTGGGCTGAGTAAAGAGCCTGTCGTATACTCTGATCTCGGTATCAACAGCATGAACTGCGGAAAGCCAATGAACGGTACCTTTAACCTTTCTTCCGTCAACGGGGTTTCCGCATCCGGTCTCAAGGTCAGCAGTACATCTGATTTCCTTAATTGAACCGTCCTCGTTCTTAACGAGCTCTTCAAACTTAATGATATATGAGCCCATAAGACGAACTTCTCCATCGGGCTTGAGTCTGAAGAACTTGGGAGGAGGATTCTCTGCAAAGTCCTGAGCGTCGATATAAAGCTCTTTGGTAAAGGGCACTTCTCTGGTACCTGCATCTTCAGCCTGAGTGTTATTGGGAAGATTAAAGTACTCAACCTTATCCTCGGGATAATTAGTAATAACTACCTTTATAGGATCAAGAACGGCAATCTTACGCATAGCCTTAAGATTCTGTTCTTCTCTTATACAGTGCTCAAGAAGTTCAATTTCAACGATACTGTTGGACTTTGCAACGCCTATACGTCCAATAAAATCCTTAATGGAATCGGCGGTATAACCTCTTCTGCGAAGGCCGCAAAGGGTGGGCATGCGGGGGTCATCCCAGCCGTCAACCAAGCCACCTTCAACAAGAGAACGAAGGAAACGCTTACTCATTACGGTATAGGTAAGATTAAGGCGTGCAAACTCATACTGATGAGGCTTCTTTTCAAAGCCTACGTTATCAATTACCCAGTTGTAGAGAGGTCTGTGGTCCTCATATTCAAGAGAGCAAAGAGAATGGGTAATTCCTTCAATAGCATCCTGTACGGGATGTGCAAAGTCGTACATGGGGAAAATACACCATTTTGTGCCCTGACGGTGATGCTCGATATATCTGATTCTGTAAATAACGGGGTCTCTCATATTGAAGTTACCCGATGCAAGGTCAATCTTTGCGCGAAGGGTCATGCTTCCTTCGGGGAACTCGCCATTCTTCATTCTTTCGAAGAGGTCGAGGCTCTCTTCAATAGAACGGTCACGGTAGGGGCTTACGGCAGGCTTACCTATATCTCCCCTTGCGGCCTTAAATTCTTCGGGAGTGAGCTGGCAAACGTATGCCAGACCTTTCTTGATAAGCTCTACGGCATACTGATAGGTCTGTTCAAAATAATCGGAGCCGTAGAAAAATCTGTCTTCCCAGTCGTAACCCAACCAATGGATATCTTCCATTATTGCGTCAACGTATTCAGTATCTTCCTTTGCGGGATTAGTATCGTCCATACGGAGATTACAGATACCGCCGAATCTTTTAGCCGTACCAAAGTCTATACAAAGTGCTTTACAGTGACCAATGTGAAGGTAACCGTTAGGTTCGGGCGGAAAACGGGTGTGAACCTTATCAATATTACCCTCTGCTAAGTCTTTCTCGATTATTTCATTAATAAAATTTGTGCTTTCTTCCATGATTATTTCTCCGCAATAAGTCTTTTATAGGAATCGTTTATTCTTGCAAGAACTCTGTCCTTACCTAAAATCTTCATGCATTCGTAAGTATCGGGGGACATTTTCTTGCCTGTTACAGCAAGACGAACAACCATAGCTATATCGCCGACGTGACCTTTATAATCGGTGGGGTTCTTCTTGAAGAGCTTCATTTCGGGAGCAAATCCAAGTTCGCCTGCAAGGGTCTTCATCTTTGCAAACCAGGTTTCCTGATCGTCGTTTTCGTCATATATTTCGGGATATTTAGCAAGAATCTCTGCGCAATCTGCCTCAGAAATATTATCGGGCCAAAATTCAGCAGGAGCAAACAGCTCGTCGTAGAAGAAATCCATATAGGATTTTACGCCACTCCAAAGAGTAATATCCTTTCTGGGCTTAGGACAGTTTCTGCCAATAGAAAGAATTCTCTTAGCATAGTCGCCGTCAGCAACAAGAAGGTTGTAAAACTCTTTATCATACTCGCTTGCCCAAGCGGTTACATAGTTGTAAACCTCTTCGGCAGACATTTTTGCAACGATATTCTTGGTAATATCTATAAGTTTATCCATATCAAAAAGGGCACCGGAAGCACTCATCTTTTCAACGGTAAACTTAAACTCATCATAATGAGCATCGGGATTTGCGATTCTCCACTCTTCAAAGTTGGAGTTAAGTACGGTGAGCAAGTATTCTACAACAGCTTCCTTGGGGTATCCTGCCTCAAAGTAGTACTGCATACCGAACTCGGGGTCTTTACGCTTTGAAAGCTTGCGCTTGGTATCACCGTCAAGCTTCATCATATGGGCGGTATGAATAAACTTGGGAGGCTCCCATCCGATATATTCAAACAACTGGAGATGCCAAGGGAATGTGGAAAGCCACTCCTCACCTCTTACAACGTGGGTGGTTCTCATAAAGTGGTCGTCACAAACGTGGGCGAAGTGATATGTGGGAATCCCGTCCGATTTAAGTAAAACTATGTCAAGGTTACTTTCGGGAATTGAAAGCTCACCCTTAACAAGGTCAATAGCCTTTATCTGCTTTTCGGGGTCACCCATGGATCTCAATCTGAGAACGTAAGGCTGACCTGCCTTTATCTTCTCTTCGATTTCTTCAAAGGACAGATTTCTGCAAGATGCCCATTTACCGTAGTATCCTGGGTTTGCGTTTTCAGCACCCTGCTTTTCTCTCACGGCATCAAGTTCTTCTTTTGAGCAGAAGCAAGGATATGCAAGGCCTTTCTGCACGAGATACTTTGCAACAACGTGATAAATAGCGGCACGGCTACTCTGAATATAGGGGCCATAGTTACCCTTTCCGCCGTTGGTATCATAACCTTCGTCAAATTTAAGACCGTACTTTTCAAGACTACTGAGAATAAGCTCAACAGCACCCTCTACCTTGCGTTCTTGGTCGGTGTCTTCAATTCTGAGATAGAAAACGCCACCGCTTTGATGTGCCAGACGTTCGTCAATAAGGGCACCGAAAAGATTACCCAAGTGCATAAATCCCGTAGGAGAAGGAGCTATACGGGTAACGAAAGCGCCTTCGGGAAGATCGCGTTGAGGAAATCTATTTTCAAGATCCTCAACCGTTTCCTTCACATTGGGAAACAGTAATTCCGCAAGATAATTGTAATCCATTTTTTAATCCTCTCTGTTCTGTCAGGATATGATCTTGGCGCCTTCTTTATCGACGTCAAGGGGTTTTATAAGCCAATAATTTTTAAGTGATTTTACTATGTCCTTCAAGGGCTCGACTACGTCGTTACCTTTACGGTTCATCAACATAAGTGTGGGGCCTGCACCGCTTAAGTAACTGCCGTAGCATCCCAGTTCAACACTCTTCTTAAGAAGATATTCCATACCGGGGATAAGTATTTTTCTATAAGGCTGATGTATTTCATCCTGCATAGCGATTGACAATGCGTTAAAGTTACCCGACATCATGGAAGAAACCATAAGAGCAACTCTTGACACGTTGAATACGGCCTGTTCTTTTGTGTATGCTCTGGGAAGAACAGCTCTGGCATCTGCCGTGGAAAGGGGGAAATCGGGAATCAGGGCTATAAATTCTATTTCGTCGCTTACGGGAATCTTTACGTGTTCAAACCTATCTTCTTCAGAGGCACCAACAACCATTGAACCGTAAAATGCGGGTGCCACGTTGTCAGGATGTCCTTCAAGGCTTACTGCAAGATTGCAAAGCTCGTCCGTGGTATAATTTGTACCCAAAAGCTTGTTTGCCGTTATGAGACCAGCAACTATACAAGCTGCAGAGCTTCCAAGTCCGCGAGCCAAAGGAATCTCGTCGGTCTGACGCATATAAATACGGGGAACGGGCTTCCCTACCAAAGCTGCAAACCAACATATAGTGGAGTATATAAGATTAGTCTGATCCACGGGAATATGCTGATCGGCTTCGATGCGAAGATCAATATTGTTGACGTTTTTAATAACGAACTTTCCGTCAAACTGTTTTTCCTCTTCCGTCCATACCTCAAGATAGTTATAAAGCCCCAAAGCAATACCTGCTGTATCGAATCCCGGGCCCATATTTGCCGAGGTGGCGGGAACACGTAATTTAAACATAACGATTCTCCGTTGTATAGGAATTATTTATTATCTGAAAAGGGTTCTGAGAAGTTCAAAATCAGGCTTATAGTGCTTAATTTTAGCTTCGTTTTCGGGAGTGATAACAACACTGGTATCCTTAAGACCGTTACCGGTAAGTATACAAACAACGTCGATTTCCTTATCTGTCTTGAGCTTGCCTTCCTTAGCCATCTTAATAACACCTGCAATAGAAGCGCAGGAAGCGGGCTCTGCAAAAATACCGTCTTCGGAAGAAAGAAGTCTCTGAGCTTCAAGTATTTCTTCGTCGGTAACCTTATCAATGGAGCCGTTGCTTTCATCTCTTGCAGCGGTTGCAAGTTTCCAGGATGCGGGGTTTCCGATTCTTATTGCGGTTGCAATGGTTTCAGGATTTTCAAAAACTCTATTTTCAACTATGGGAGCAGCGCCTGCGGCCTGGAAGCCTGTCATTCTGGGAAGATTTGATATTTCACCGTTCTGATAGTATTCCTTAAAGCCCATCCAATAAGCAGATATGTTACCAGCATTACCTACGGGAAGAACGAGATAATCGGGCGCACGTCCAAGGTCGTCGCATATTTCAAATGCAGCAGTCTTCTGACCCTGAAGTCTATAGGGGTTTACAGAGTTTACAAGGGTAACAGCTTCGGTCTGAGAAAGCTTGATAACCATATTGAGTGCATCATCAAAGTTACCGTCAATAGCAATAATATTGGCGCCGTATACCAAAGCCTGAGCAAGTTTACCCATAGCTATCTTCTGGTCGGGGATAAGAACGAATGCCTTCATTCCTGCCACTGCGGCATATGCTGCGGCAGACGCGGAAGTATTACCGGTAGATGCGCAAATAACGGCCTTTGAACCAGCCTCGTTAGCCTTAGTTACGGCCATTGTCATACCACGGTCTTTGAAAGAACCGGTAGGATTAAGACCTTCAAACTTAACGTAAAGGTTAACGTTTTTAAGGCCGAGAGCCTTGGGAAGATTTCTCAACTTAAGAAAAAGCGTTCTACCTTCATTAAGAGTAACTATTTTACTGTCATCTTCGACAGGAAGATATTTTCTGTAATTTTTAATTAAGCCCTGATACATGAGTCAAAACTCTCCATTCTGTAGTTGGATATGTATTATAATTATATAGTATATCACTTTAGTAGGATATAGTCAAGCAGAATTTTCAAACATTTTCTAAAAACTGTTGACTTTAGGCGAATTTTATAATATAATTACCTCGTAAAAGACACATTTCGGAGGTAACTCAATATGGATATGTTGGTAAAGCTTTTCGATCTCCCCCCTCTCTATCCCGAAATAGAGAAAATGGAAAAACTCGGTATTGCTATCAGAAAGCCCATCGGCCCCGAAAACTACGGAATCATTCACTGGATTAACGAGACCTTCGGTCCTCATTGGGCAGGTGAAGCAGAGAATTCTTTCTTTAACAATCCTAAGACTATCTGGATTGCAGAAAGAGGTGGTAAGATAATTGGCTTTGCATGTATAGATGCTACTGTTAAAGGCTTTTTCGGTCCTACTGGCGTAGCAAAAGAAGAAAGAGG
>JAZSCR010000149.1:0-6536 GCA_045530715.1 Eubacteriales bacterium | reverse complement strand
GCCCGGTTCGTCTATCAAGCCTCTTACCGTTTACGGTTACGCTATTGAAAACAATATCGTTACCGCAGGTACGGCAATAGACGATTCTCCGTTGATGATAATGGAGAACGCCATAAAGCTTTTGGAAGGCCAGAACTATCTTATCAGCCCCGTTACGGGTCTTGTGATAAAGTACACCTATTCTCCCTGGCCCACAAACTACGACAATACCTACAACGGATATCTGGACGTTAAGAACGCCCTTTCAAACTCCTATAACACCCCTGCGGCAAAGATTCTTGAAATGATAGGGGTTGAAACCTCCTTCAATTTTGCAAAGACCATGCTCGGTCTTAAGAATCTGGTTCCTCAGGATATGAACCTGGCACCCCTTTCCGTAGGTGCTCTTACCTACGGCCTTACCCTGCAGGAGGTCACCGCCGCTTATACCGTATTTGCCAACGAGGGTATATATTCTTCCCCCAGATGCGTGACCCGTGTTGAAACCTACGACGGTAAGATACTCTACGAAAACGAGGTCGACAGGCAGATAGTATTTACTCCCCAGACGGCCTACGTTATGACGGATATTCTTGACGCCCTCAAGGGAAGCGCCGCAGATGCGGAGCTTGACGGTGTGGCCACCGCGGGAAAATCGGGTACCACCAACTCCTATAAGGACAGATGGTTTATCGGATACACCCCCAACCTTCTTGCGGGAATCTGGAGTGGTTACGATACCCCCGCTACCAACGACAATACCCACCACATCAATATGTGGCACGACGTTATGACCCTTCTTGAGGAGGCATCCCCCGGGGAAACCGATTGGACAAAGCCTGACGGTATAGTCACCGCCCAGTACTGTTCTGTAAGCGGCAAGATACCCACCAAGGCCTGCCAGTCCGACCCCAGAAGCTCCAGCCGTATTAAGACGGGCGTATACAAGGCGGGTACAGAGCCCACCGAGTACTGCGATATGCACCACTTCCTCTACGTCTGCAACGAAACAAAGCAGATAGCCACCGAGCACTGTACCGACGTAAGCCTTGCGGTGTTTATCGACTCCGACCGTTCCTTCCCCTATATGTATATAAAGACCAAGGATGCGGAGTACGTTTGCCCGCCCCTTTCTCCCGAAACCATTCTTTATAACAGCCAGAAGCTTCCCGTATACTCTTATATGGTGCCCGAGGGCGAGTATCCTTGCTTGCCCACCACCTCAAAGAGCAAGTACGTCAACTGCATCTGTTCCGTTCACGCTACCACGGGTATAAATCACTATTATACCTACAACACCCTTAACGCGGCGGAAAAGATTGCTCTGGCTCAGAGGGAAGCCCTTATGACCCTTCCCGATGACCTTATCGATCCTCAAACCTTGTATACCTTCTATAGTGACAGGTCAAGGTATCAGAAGCCCGCAGGAGATGCCGCAGAGGGTTGATTTACAAGTGAATAAGAAAAAATCCTTGCTTTGAACGGCAAGGATTTTTTTTGTTTATTTTTCCCCAATATTTGAAAGGATATCTTCTATGATTTCGTCCTGGGTAAGTCCTGTGGAGCCTGTTTCGAATACGTCGTGGTCGTCGCCCTGGCCGTTGGCTGCGTCCGAATTGGGCTTTGCAAGGCCGTGCATAAATCCGCCCACGGAGGTGGAGGTTACGTCACCTGCGATGACCTTGTTTTTGTATACGAGTATGTTTACGTTGACCTTATCGGTGGTGGCTACGGGGTAGTTCAGCACTTCGTAGGTGTAGCGGGTCACGGTTTTTCCTTTATATGAGGAAAGGTCAAAGCCCTGGGACTGCTGAAGGGCGTTGTAGTTGTTGTACGTGTCGTCAAAATCGTTGGGGATTACCACCTCAATGGTCTCCGTTGGCTCTTGGGATACCGTCCAGCCGAAGGTACCAAGATATCCCACTCTGTCGTCGTTTGTCTTGACTGTGGTGTTGTTCTGCTTTACCGTCTGTGTGTCGGTGGGGGGAACGGTGACCAGAACAAGGAGTATCAGACAGGCACATATTACCGAAAGGGCCACAATCTTGCGCTTGGTTATTTTGGTTGACATTATAAGCATTTATACCTCTTTCCGCGGTTTTGAGTTACCGCCGCTTTATTTTGAGATTAGTATATCTCTATGCTTGAGTATGCCGATTAATGCAGGTATTCGCTCTAATGGGGGTGACAAATCTGAACATTTTTTGAATTATAGGCTTTTGCGGTTGAAATGTTATCCTTTTTATGGTATAATATCACGGTTAACGGCCAGGTGTAACAGCTTGGTACGCAACATATCAAAATAAAATGAATTCACACATTCCCTTTGTGGCCTGTTTCGGTGCGCGGCACAGGTTGTACTGCGTGGCAGGTTTGCGGGAATGGAGGAATCAACCGACAGGAGGAAAACAAAATGGCAGTAATTTCCATGAAACAGCTGCTCGAAGCAGGTGTTCATTTCGGACACCAGACCAGAAGATGGAACCCCAAAATGGCAGAGTACATCTTCACTGAAAGAAACGGTATCTACATCATCGACCTTCAGAAGACCGTTAAGAAGGTAGAAGAAGCTTACATGTTCATCCGTGAACTCGCTGAAAACGGCGAAAGCGTTCTTTTCGTTGGTACCAAAAAGCAGGCTGCAGATTCCATTAAGGAAGAAGCAGAACGCGTAGGTCAGTACTACGTTAACACCAGATGGCTCGGTGGTATGCTCACCAACTTCGAAACCATCAAGAAGAGAATCACCAGACTCAACCAGCTCAAGAAGATGCAGGAAGACGGCACTTTCGAGCTCCTTACCAAGAAAGAGTCTGCAAAGCTCACCCTCGAAATCGAAAAGCTTGAAAAGTACCTCGGCGGTATCAAGGAAATGAAGAAGCTCCCCGGCGCTCTCTTTATCGTTGACCCCCGCAAGGAACACAATGCTGTTGCTGAAGCAAGAAAGCTCCACATTCCTATCGTTGCTATCGTTGACACCAACTGCGATCCCGACGAAGTTGACTATGTAATCCCCGGTAACGACGACGCTATCCGCGCCGTAAAGCTCATCTCCTCTACCATGGCTAACGCTATTCTCGAGGGCAGACAGGGCGAACAGGAAGCAGCTGAAGAAGTAGCTGAGCTTCCCGAAGAAACTCCCGCTGAATAATTCGGATAAAGACATAGTTTTAAGGAGGAAATAACAATGGCAAACATTACTGCACAGGACGTTAAGGTTCTCAGAGAAAGAACCGGCGTTGGTATGATGGACTGCAAGCGCGCCCTCGTTGAAGCTGAAGGCGATATGGAAAAGGCCATCGTACTTCTCAGAGAAAAAGGACTTGCAACCGTTGCTAAGAAGGCTGGCAGAATCGCAGCTGAAGGCACTATTGCTATATACAACCAGAACGGCGTAGCCGTACTTCTTGAAGTAAACGCTGAAACCGACTTCGTTGGCAAGAACGAAAAGTTCCAGGAATTCGCAGCTAACGTTGCTAAGATCGTTGCTGAAAAGAATCCCGCTGACGTTGAGGCTCTCAACGCTACCGAATACGCTGAAGGTAAGACCGTAGAAGAGACCCGTCAGGACCTCGTTATGGTTATCCGCGAAAACATCACCGTAAGACGTTTCCTCAGAGTTGAAGGCGCTGTTGCTACCTACAACCACGGTAACGGTAAGATCGGTGTTATCTCCCAGTTCGAAACCACTCCCGAGGTTGCAGCTACCGCTGAGTTCGCTGCTTGCGGTAAGGATGTTGCAATGCAGGTTGCAGCTCTTAACCCCACCTACCTCAACAAGGAAAGCGTTCCCCAGGCAGTTATCGACAGCGAGCTCGAAATCTGCATGGCTCAGATAAAGAACGACCCCAAGATGGCTAACAAGCCCGACGCTGTTATCGAAAAGATAGCTTCCGGTAGAATGGGCAAGTTCTACGAGGCAAACTGCCTTACCGAACAGGCATTCTTCAAGGATGAAAGCGTAACCGTAGGTAAGTACATTGCCAACACCGCTAAGGCTCTCGGCGCTGAGCTCAAGCTCGTTAACGTTTACCGTTTCGAAAAGGGCGAAGGCATCGAAAAGAGAGAAGACAACTTTGCAGATGAAGTTGCAAAGATGGTTAAATAAGTCTTTCAAGATCATTGGTAATTTTATCTGTCATTCCGGGCATTTGCCCGGAATGGCAATTCTTTTTTAATACATAACAGGAGAATCATTATGAAAAAGATTTTTGCAGTATTACTTGCTGTGGCAGTTCTTACCTGCACAGTATTTTCCTTTGCTTCCTGCGTTAGCACAAACGAGACTATAATCGTTCATACCAACGCATTTTTTGCTCCCTTTGAGTACTATGAAGGTACCGAGATCGCAGGCGTTGACGTTGAAATAATGAACGCCGTTGGCGAAAAGCTCGGCAAGGAGATCGAGTTTGTAAACGTTGAATTCTCCGCCATTATCGATAACGTATCCGAGGGTAAGGTTTGTGACTGCGGCGCTGCAGGTATCACCATTACCGAATCAAGACAGGAAAAGGTAGACTTCTCCATTCCTTACTACACTTCCGTTCAGTACGTTATTTACGCTAAAGATAACGCCAACGTAGTTACCGTTAACGACGAGTACATTCTTTGGGATGCTCTTGCAGGTATGAGAATCGGCGTGCAGACCGATACCACCGGCGCTATCTACACTGATGGCGAAATCAACGGTACCGAAGAAGATCCCGACTACGGTTACGACGGTGTTCTTTACGGCACCGGTACTACCATGGCTAACTTTGATAACGCTCAGCTTGCCGCTGACGCTATCGGCGCTCAGGCTATCGACGTTGTTATCATCGACGAGCTCCCCGCACAGTTTATCACCGAAAAGAATGACAGCCTTGCTTGTCTTCCCCTTTACTATGCAGGCGGCGAAGGCGAAGCTGACGCTCCCACCGAAGAACAGTACGCTATCTGCGTAACCAAGGGTAATACCGAGCTTCTCGAAGCTATCAACGCCGTACTTAACGAGTACCTCGTTGCCGATGAAAACGGCGAAAACCAGATTCAGAAGCTGGTTATGAAGCACATGGGTCTTGAATAAGATATCTGTTCATACCTCATAAATAAAGGAAGGGCTTCTGCAAGAAGCCGAGCAAAGCAATGAATTTTTTCAGTAAAATCATAGAGCTGTTTTCCACCGAAAGGTATATGAACAGCATTTGGGAAGGCCTTAAGACCACCGTTATAATTTCGGTCGGCGCAATGATTCTGGGTCTTGTTATCGGTACTCTGATAGCGTTGGCTATGATCTGCCGCCGTACCAAATGGACGGTTATTCCCAAAGCCATTGCAAAGGTATACGTTACCGTTATCCGCGGTACTCCTATGGCGTTGCAGCTTTTTATAATGGCTTACGTTATATTTGCCATAAGAGGCTTTCCCCAGTTACTTACGGCGGTTATCGCTTTCGGTATAAACTCGGGCGCTTACGTTGCCGAAAATATCCGCGCAGGTATACTCTCCGTTGACGTGGGACAGACCGAGGCAGGCCGAGCTTTAGGCCTTACGGGCGCGGCCACAATGGTAAACGTGGTTATCCCTCAGGCCATAAAGAACGTTATTCCCGCCATAGGTAACGAGCTTATCGCCCTTATCAAAGAAACCTCTATTGTCAGCATGATAGGTATGTACGACCTTACTCAGGCGGCAAAGATAATAGGTAGCGGTCAGAATATGGCCAGTTACATAGTTCCCATGACCGTTACGGCGCTGTTCTATCTGGCTATAGTATACGTGCTTACCTTCTGTATAAAACTCATAGAAAAGAGGTTGAGAGCAAGTGATAAGCGTTAGAAACATATACAAGAACTTCGGCTCCGTCAGCGTTCTCAAGGCTCTTTCCTGCGAGATACAAAAGGGAGAAAAGGTCGTTATTCTGGGCGCATCGGGTAGCGGAAAAAGCACCTTGCTCAGATGTATGAACCTTCTTGAGGCCCCTACTTTCGGTGAAATATGGCTGGGTGATAGCCTTATTACCCCCATAGACCCTTATCTCCATAGGGACGTTATAACCCTGTCAAAGACCTTTAAGGTTCTTTGCAAGGAGGGACTTTCCGAGGATGAGGCCATTGCTAAAATTAAGGCGGAGGACCTTCTTCGCAGAAACGAAGGCGCCGCATACAATCGCCGCTGTAAAGAACTGTATAATCAGAACTTTGTGGACATCAACGTTGCCCGCAGGCGTATGGGAATGGTGTTTCAGCACTTTAACCTTTTCAATAACCTTACGGTAATGCAGAATATGACCCTTGCACCCGTGAAGCTGAAATTGAAAACCAAGGCTGAGGCCGAGGCAAAGGCTGCGGAGCTTCTCAACCGTATAGGCCTTTACGATAAGAAGGACGAGTATCCTTCCAAGCTTTCGGGCGGACAGAAGCAGCGTATAGCCATTGTTCGCGCACTTTGTATGGACCCCGAGGTTATGCTCTTTGACGAGCCCACCTCTGCTCTTGACCCCGAAATGGTAGGGGAGGTTCTTGACGTAATGAAGGACCTTGCAAAAGAGGGCATGACCATGGTCGTGGTTACCCACG
>JAZSCR010000128.1:0-5472 GCA_045530715.1 Eubacteriales bacterium | reverse complement strand
TCGAATTCCATACCTCTGGAACGGAGGTTTGCCTTGATGAATGCGGCAATGGGGCTGTCCTTTACGAAGGTAGTGAGCACCTTAACGGGAAGGCCAAGGTAGGAGGGAATGGAGGCAACGTTGGTTTCTGCGGAGGTTGCCTGCATAAAGAAGTTTGTGGATGCTGCAACGGGCTGACCGTTGGGAGGGGTAATACGTACGCCCATAGAGGTGGGAACCACCAGAGCGTAACGGCAATTTTCTCTAAGCTTAAGCATAACAATATACCTTTCTGTTCTCTTTTGCGCCAATCAAAAACAAATTCAAAGATTTTCGAAGAAAAGATTTGAATTTACAGCGTGAAGAGCGCACAATATCTTAACGACCAATCAGGTCTTTCACGCGTTACGCGTTGTACTGGGTAGCAGCGGTGTTTCCGCCTTCGCCTGTCCAGTTGGTGTGGAAGAATTCGCCTCTGGGACGGTCAACTCTTTCGTAGGTGTGAGCACCGAAGTAGTCTCTCTGCGCCTGAAGGAGGTTAGCGGGAAGTCTGTCGCATCTGTAACCGTCAAAGTAGGTAAGAGCGGTGGACATTGCGGGAACGGGAATACCGTTAAGCATTGCCTGGGCACAAACTCTTCTCCAGCCTGCTTCTGCGTTTTCGATTATGTTCTTGAAATAGGGGTCAACGAGAAGGTTGGAAAGCGCGGGGTTGTTGTCGAAGGCTTCCTTGATCTTGCCGAGGAATACGCTTCTGATTATACAGCCGCCTCTCCACATAAGAGCGATGCCGCC
The DNA here is from genome assembly GCA_045530715.1 of Eubacteriales bacterium. Taxonomy (GTDB): domain Bacteria; phylum Bacillota; class Clostridia; order Oscillospirales; family UBA644; genus JAZQLP01. The sequence continues at coordinate 4,698 of JAZSCR010000128.1, read as the reverse complement.
GTAGTTGAGGTTCCAGCCGTAGGTCTTTGCAGCGGAGCTCATAAGGGTGTAGCCCTGTGCGTAAGAAACTATCTTTGCAGCGTAGAGGGCGTTCTTGATGTCCTCGATAAACTGCTTTTTGTCGCCCTGGAAATTGGGCTTCTGGCCGTTGATAACCTTGGAAGCTGCAACTCTTTCGTCCTTCATAGCGGAAAGACAACGAGCGAATACTGCTTCACCGATAAGGGTCAGGGGAACGCCCTCGTCAAGAGCGGCAATGCCGGTCCATTTGCCGGTACCCTTCTGGCCTGCAGTGTCAAGGATCTTTTCAACTATGGGAGAACCGTCTTCGTCCTTGTAAGCAAGGATGTCGCGGGTGATCTCAATAAGGTAGCTGTCAAGCTCCTGGTTGTTCCATTCTGCAAATACTTCGTGCATTTCGTCGCAGGACATGCCGAGGAGGTCCTTCATAAGCTGATATGCTTCGCAGATAAGCTGCATATCGCCGTATTCTATACCGTTATGTACCATCTTAACAAAGTGGCCTGCGCCGTTTTCGCCAACCCAGTCGCAACAGGGAGTGCCGTCTTCAACCTTAGCGCAGATGCCCTGGAAAATGGGCTTAACGTAGGGCCAAGCTGCAGGGGATCCGCCGGGCATCATAGAGGGGCCCTTAAGAGCGCCTTCTTCACCGCCGGAAACGCCGGTACCGATGTAGAGAAGACCCTTGGATTCAACGTAAGCGGTTCTTCTGGTGGTGTCGGGGAAGTGGGAGTTACCGCCGTCGATAATGATGTCGCCTTCTTCGAGAAGGGGAATGAGCTGTTCGATCATGGAGTCAACGGCAGATCCTGCCTTTATCATCATCATGACCTTGCGGGGCTTTTCAAGAGAAGCTACCAGCTCTTCGAGGGAGTAGGTGCCAACGATGTTCTTGCCCTTTGCTCTGCCTTCAACGAAGTTCTTTACCTTTTCCTGAGTTCTGTTGTAAACGGATACGGTAAAGCCTTTGCTTTCCATATTCATTACGAGGTTCTCGCCCATAACGGCAAGACCGATAAGACCGATATCAGATTTTTTCATTTTACGAGTTCCTTTCGTGCTGTTTATTATATTCTGATTTAATGTTAGCGAGTATAGAATAGGGTATCTCCAGATTTCCAAGACCCTTGCCTATGGAAATGTGGGGCTTCATTGTCCAGTGGAAGTCGGTACCGCCCGACATTCCTATGCCCAGACGTTTTGCCAAAGCCTGAAACTTATCCTGCATTTCGGGGGTGTATTCGCTGTAATAACCCTCTATGCCGTCAAGTCCGTGGGGGATAAGGCTCTTTATGAATTTTTCAAGCTCCTCGTCGCTGATGTGGATAAGGTGGAGATGGGCAACGTAGGCCATACCGCCGACTCTCTTTATAAGCTCCACAGCTTCGGCGGCGGTGAGCAGCTGAAGGCCCGAATATGCGGGTCTGCCGTTGTCAAGCCACTTTCTGAAAGCGTCCTTTACCGACTCGGCATATCCCTTGTTTGCCATTACTCTGGCAAAATGGGCTCTGCCCACGATTCCCGAGGGGGCTATGGCTCTGACCTCGTTAAGGTCAATGTCAAATCCCAGCTCTGTGAGTTTTCTGTGGGTATCGAGAGTTCTTTCCTCTCTTACCTTCTTCACGTCCTCAAGACGGGAGAGAAGATACTTGTCGTGAATGTCAATATAATATCCCAGAATATGGGTCTCCGTATCACTCTGAACCGAGAACTCGATGGCGGGTACAACCTCTATGCCAATCTTTTTGCCCTCGTCCATAGCCTCTTCCACGCCCTCAATGGAGTCGTGGTCGGAAAGGGCTATAGCCTTGAGTCCCGCTTCCTTTGCGTGACGGACAACCTCTCTGGGCTCCATAGCTCCGTCAGATTTGGTGGAGTGGGTATGGAGGTCAATAAATCCTTGAACTTCCGTCATTTACTTTCCCTTTCTGTCCCAAAGGCCGAGGGCGGGATTACTGATATAGAATATCTCCTCACCGTCGGGAAGGGTATTGTAGCCGTCCTTGAGAACTGCGGGGTCGTACTTCTTGACTGCCTCGTCGTAGGGAAGGTAATTGAAGGCAACCCCCTCAACCTCTTCCTTGGACACCTGCTTTGTGCAGTAGGTTATGCTGAATCTTCCGTCGGAAGAGCCGTGGATAAGGTGAGCCGCAACCGAGAGGTTTTCCTTAAGGTCCTCATGCTCTTTTACAAGCTCAAGCACCTTTTCTCTGCCAACGTAGCCGTATTTTCTTATGAGTACGTCGTTTGCCTCGTCCTCACCGAACATCTTTACGCCGGGAGCTAAAACTATCAGCTCGCCGCCGTCGGCAATAGCCATTCTGGTTCTGTATACTGCCTTGTTTCCAAGCCAGGTGGACTTGAACTCTCTGGGGTCGAGATATACAACGACCTTCTTGAAGGGCTCGTCCACAAATGTGAGGTTTTCCTGTCTGCTCTGGGCGACAGCCGCCTCAAAAAGCTCTCTCTTTCTGCCGATGTAGATACCGTGGATAAGGGTTTCGTCACCCTCGTTTGTGGTAACGGTAAGAACGTAGAGCAGGGGAACGTGGGCTATAAAGTTCTCTTCCGCATAGTCGAAAACTCTTCTTACGGGGGAGAAGTCCTTGCCCATTATTCTTTCCATGCCGTAGAATGCGCCCAGCATATGGGAGCTGTTTATCATGGAAGAACCGCCGCAGCCTACGAATATGTTCTTTGAGTAGTTGGCCATACCAACGACTTCGTGGGGAACGACCTGACCCATGGAGATTATAAGGTCGTAATTGCCGCTGACGATAAGCTTGTTTACCTCAACGTCTATTTTGTCGTTTACAAGACCGTCGGAAACTTCCGAAACAAATTCGGCGGGAACCTCGCCAATCTTTACAACGTCCTTTCTCCAGTTATGAACGATTACCCTTTCAAAGGGAACCTCTTCACCGAAGAATACTTTACACTCCTCTTCGGTCATGGGCACGTGGGTACCGAGGGCGGGAAGAATATCAACCTCGCACTTGTCCTTAAGCAGGGAATAGTACATTCCCGTCAGCTTGCCCGCGCCCGAATACATTCTGGTATAGTCGGGGGGAAGGAGGAGAACTCTCTTAAGCTCTTTACCATTCAGGGATTGTTTGAGAGCCTCGTAGAGAACGCCGTCGCCAATGCCTCTGCCGTCTGTATCTCTGATTATCATATTTTTCTCTCCTTATGACCCATGTTATCCAAAGGCCATATTTTCTATGGTATAATGATATCACAAACCCTTGCCTTTGTCAATATAAAAATTGAGAATAAATAGTAAATTATATTATATATTAATGCCGCAAGTATTGATTTTTGTATTCTTTTGTGATATAATTAGGGCAATCTGAAAACGAAAGGAAATTTCGCTATGATAGAACTTTCTCAGGCAATGAAAGACCATATTGCCGAATATTCCGCAAAGCTCGCAAAATACCCCAAGCTCCAGAAGCTTTATGAAAACTGCTATCCCAACACTCTTCTCACCACCGCCGAAAAGCTGGAGGACGGAAGCGTATTCCTTTATACGGGTGATATCCCCGCCATGTGGCTCCGTGACTCCACCGCCCAGGTAACCCAGTACATATCCGTTGCCAAGGATGACGAGTATACTGCCAACATCATCAAGGGACTTCTCCGCCGCCAGTTTGAATATATCAACATCGACCCCTATGCCAACGCCTTTAATATCGAGCCCAACGGCGAAGGCCACGAGGACGACCACACCGAAATGCAGCCCATAGTATACGAGAGAAAGTATGAGATCGACTCCCTCTGCTATCCTATGAGATTGGCATTCCTCTACTACGAGGCAACCGGCGACACGTCCATTTTTGACGACCTCTTTATCTCCACCGCTAAAAAAATAGTTGCCCTCTGGCGTACCGAACAGCGCCATATGGAGGAATCCCCTTACAGATTCTCCCGTGACAACTGCCCCTGGCACGACACCATTCATAACAGAGGTATGGGCTTCCCCGTAAACTACACAGGTATGACATGGTCGGGCTTCAGACCCTCCGACGACGGTTGCGTATTCGGTTATCTGGTACCCTCAAACCTCTTTGCGGTAGTTGTTCTCCGCAAGCTTCGCGCCCTTTTCAGGGACGTTATTCCCGACCCCGAATTCTCCTCTGAGTGCCGTCAGCTTGCTTCCGAAATAAAGAAGGGCGTTGAACTCTACGCCACCGTTGACCATCCCAAGTACGGCAAGATTTACGCCTGCGAAACCGACGGTTTCGGCAACCACAGACTCTTTGACGACGCAAACGTTCCCAGCCTTCTCTCCCTGCCTTATCTGGGATATTGCGACCCCACCCACGAAATATATGCAAACACCCGCCGCTTCATCCTTTCCAAGGACAACCCCTATTACTTTGAGGGTACTTGCGGCAAGGGTATAGGCAGCCCCCACACCGGTGACAACAGAGTATGGCATATCGCCCTCTCCATGCAGGGTCTTACCTCCGTGGACGAAAAGGAAATGCTTGAAATCCTGGATATGCTGGTCAACACCGACGGCGGCACCGGATATATGCACGAAAGCTTTAACGTAGACGACGACAAGATATTCAGCAGAGCTTGGTTTGCTTGGTCAAACTCCCTCTTTGCCGAATTCGTTGAAAAGGTCGTTGACCTTGGCCTTATTGGTTAAAAAGATAATAATTGAAAAAA
>JAZSCR010000011.1:0-4505 GCA_045530715.1 Eubacteriales bacterium | reverse complement strand
CAAGCCCTTCACCCCCTTCCAATGGGAAGCCCAGAACTCCCTTGAGGAGATACACAGAAAACAGCAGCTTTTAGCCAGGTCCATTACCTCCAAGCGTATCAACTTCCATTATCACGAGGGCAAGACCTCGGTAATCGAGGGCGTGTTCTCCCGCGGCGATAAGCGTCTTGGCAGAGCCATAGAAAGAGCCTTCGAGCTTGGTCAGATAATGGACGCGTGGGGTGAGCATTTCAGCTTTGAAAGATGGCAGCAGGCCTTTGCAGACTGCGGTCTGACCTTTGAAGAATACGCCAACAGAAAGCGCGACTTTTCAGAGCCCCTTCCTTGGGACGTGGTAGATACGGGCGTTACCAAGGCCTTCTTTAAATCAGAGTGCGAAAAGGCTTATGCCGAATCCACCACCCCCTCCTGCAAGGAAAAATGCTCGGGCTGTGGCGTGACAAAGCTCTGCCCCGGTGACCTCTGTCCTCTTAAAGGAAAGGAGATAAAGAAATGATTGAAAGAAAACTCCTTCCCCCTGCAATGACCGTCAGGGTTAGATTTTCAAAAACGGGGTATGCTAAATTCATCTCCCATCTTGACCTGCAAAGGACGATGATGAGAATAATGAGAAGAGCCGCTCTCCCCCTCTGGCTCACCCAAGGCTTTAATCCCCACCCCTACCTTAACTTCTGCTCCCCCCTCTCCATAGGCATAGAGGGCGAGAACGAGTATATGGACTTTAAGGTGTCCGAGATACTCCCCTTTGAGGAAATAAAAGAGAGGCTTTCCGCCAATATGCCCACAGGCTTTGAGATACTTGAGGTATACAAGGCTGACAGAGAGTATAAAGAGGTCATGTTTGCCTCCTACCGCCTTGAATTGGGCGTTAAAAAGGAAAAGGTTGAGGAGTTTATCTCTCTTCCCGAAATAAAGGTTATTAAAAAGACCAAAAAGTCGGAAAAGGAAATCGACCTAAAGGAACTTGCCGCCTTCTCCGACCTTAAAGAGAATGGCGAAGGCTCAATAATCACCGTAACCCTTCCCAACAGTCAGGAATTAAGCGTTAACCCCCATTTATTCATAAACGCTCTGCTCGACTGGGCAGAAGCTCCCGATGCCCCCTTCCGCACCGTCAGAACAGCATTTCTTGACGGAAATAAAAAACCCTTTTAAGTGAGGTAAAAAAGATGAGTAAAGTTACAAAAGCCGTTATTCTTGCCGCAGGTCTTGGCACCAGAATGCTCCCCGCTACAAAGTCGGTTCCCAAGGAGCTTTTCCCCATAGTTGACAAGCCCGCCCTCCAGTATATCGTTGAAGAGCTTGCCGACAGCGGTATTAAGGATATAATGATAATCATTTCCAGAGGCAAGACCCTTATAGAAGACCACTTCGACCGCTCCCCCGAGCTTGAAGAAAGACTTCTGGCAGGTAAAAAGGAAGCCTACTACAACGAAATGCTCCGTATTGCAGGCATGGCAAACATCACCTACGCCCGTCAGCAGGAAATGAAGGGCACGGGCCACGCCCTTATGGCCGCAAGAAGCTTTACGGGCAACGACCCCTTCGTAGTGGTATATGGCGACGACGTTATTATCAACGACGAATACCCCGTTACAAAACAGCTTATCGACGCCTACGAAAAGTACCCCAAGGGTATTGCGGGTGTTCAGGAAGTATCCATGGAGGCTATCCAGAAGTACTCCTCTATGAAGGTTGAAAAGCTTGAAAACAACTGGTATACCCTTACCGATATGATAGAAAAGCCCAAGCCCGAGCAGGTGTTCTCCCTCTTCTCCATTCTTGGCAGAATGGTGCTCCCCGCAAAGATTTACGATATTCTCGACAACACTCCCATGGCAGCCGCAGGCGAGCTTTACCTCACCGACGCTATGAAGACTCTCGCAAATACCGACGGTATGATAGCGGTTGACTTCGTGGGCAAGAGATACGACATGGGCAACAAGCTGGGCGTTATGGAGGCTCAGGTTGAAAGAGCCTTAAAGCATCCCGAAATAGGCGAAGGCTTCAGAGCATACCTTAAAGAAATTGCAAAGACCCTCTAAAGGACGGTAGATATGGAGTTTTTTCTCATAATTCTGCGATTTTTCGGAATAGTGGCTGGGATATGGGCAGGAATATGCTTTATAGCCTTCCCCCTTTCAAGATACCTCCTTGTCCGAATAATACATTGGGTAAGATGCCTTTTTTCCAGAGCCAGATTTTCCCCCGTGGGGCTCTTCAGCTTTATAGTTCCCCACTTCCTTTCGGGAAAGCCCGACTACCTTCTCCTTTCGGGCAAAAAGCTCTACGCCGTAAAGCTTAAAAGCTACCGTAAGACCCGCACCAAAATAACGGTGCTTTCGGATAAAAAATGGCAGATAGAAAGCATCCGCCAGACCCATCACGACACGGGCACCTTTTTGTCAAAGGTTGCAGGTGCCGTCAATAAGATGATGGTACATAAGAGGCTTTACAAGGCCCCCACCGACCTTGCCCTTTACGCAAAAAAGATAAACAAGGCCTTGGCAAAGGAAGAAATAGACTGCGTTCCCGTACTCATTATCAATCCTGCCGTATCCACGGTGGTCACCGCCAATAATCTCACCCTCGTAGACGGCGACACGGTGTATTACGGAGTAGTGGTATCAAACTCCTTCTTCCCCAAAAACGCCGCCCGTCCCGCCATACCCTCAAAAGAGGCATCCCGTATAATAAAACTTGCAAAGCAGCAGCTAAAATAGAGGTTAGATATATGGTTACAGAATTAAAACTCTTCTTTGACCCCCTCAAAGACGACCCCTCGGCAAAGCCCTTGAACGGCCACGTTCAGGCGGATATGCGCCTTGAGGAGCTTTTACATAGCTTTCTTGAAAGCCGCGACCTTGAGCGCGCCACCCTCCGTATCCTCAATCAATTCTGCGACGACCCCGAAATAATCAGGTTCCGTCAGGACGTCATAGGAGATATGGTTGAAAACGACGGAGTGTACGACCTTTTTTACGAGCTTGAAGAAAATATCCGTGAGCTTAAGGTCATCTACGAGCTTAAAATGTTCAAGGAGATCCCCGAGATGTCCACAATGAAGACCTTCCTTCTTACGGAGAAGTTTGCCGCCGTATATAAAGCAATGCTTGACAGAGCAATCAATATGGAAGGTCAGATAAGCGAGGGCACAAAGTCCATTCTTGACCTTATAAAGGCCGAAGAAAATACCGCCCCCGTCAAGGCTCTCACCGACGACATAGCCGCCGTAAGAAAAGAGCTTGAGACCATTGTAAAGGTTCGCCTTAACAGATACTTCTCCAGAGGTCAGAACATAGAAAACTCCGTCCTTGCAAAGACCGACAGACCTTCTCTTACCCAGCACCTCACCTCCACCGTTGCCGCCCTGGGCGTTGACACGGCAGAGGTTGAAAGGTCCGCCCTTCTGGGTCGCAAGGAGTTTACCCGTCCCGTATTTATCGCAATGTATAACCTTTATAAAGACATCTTCGCAAAGGTTGACGACTTCCACGAAAAATACGATGGATTCTTCTCCCCCACCTGGTTTGACCTTATTGAAAAGCTCAATGCCTGCATAGGCTTTGCAAAGATATTCAGAACCCTCAAGGAAAGGTCCTTCCCCTACGTCCGTGGCGTAGCCGCCCAAGAAACGGATATAAAGAACTTTTATTCCTTCTTCCTTGTAACCAGAGGGTTTGACCCCGCACAGGTTGTGTTTAACGACTATAAATATAACCAACAGACCTCATTCTACTTCATCACAGGCCCCAACGCCGGCGGTAAGACCATATTCCTCACCTCCGTATGTCTGTGTCAGCTCTTCTTCCAGGCCACGGGTCTTGTTCCCGCTACCGAGGCAAAGATTCGGGTATTGAGAAGGATATACACCCACTTCCCCGTTGAGGAGTACAACGACAACTCGGGCCGTCTTGTGGAAGAGCAGGGCCGTGTGGAAGAGATCCTCCGCGATATGACCGAGGACGACTGCATGTGCCTCTTTAACGAAACCTATTCCAGCACCAAGGCCGATATAGCTTACAATATGTCGGTCGACCTCTGCGAAAAGATGATAGAGCTTAAGGCAAAGGGTCTTTTTGTTACCCACCTTCACAGCCTTAAGGACTACGCAAGAGAGACCCGCGAGCGCACCGAGCCCAATATCGGCGTGCTCACCGCCCTCAATGACGAGGACACGGGCAAGCGTATGTATAAGATAGTTCCCCTCAGCGACCAGAACTCATCCTTCGCCCTTGACATACTCAAAAAGTACGATATGACGGTGGAAAAGATGATGGAAAGAGTTGCCGCAAAGCTGAATAAGGAGGTAGAGTAAGATGTTCCCAAAGTTTGACCTTTTGTACGTAAACCCCAAGAAAACCTCTCCCTCTCCCCAGCTTGACATGGCTATGCAGAGCCTTCTGCTCAACGAGGTAGTTGAGGGTATTTCGGTAAACATCCTTCTTCAGAAGCAGGTATACGAGCTTCTCAGATATCCCGAGCAGGATCCCGCCAACATCAAC
>JAZSCR010000154.1:0-2570 GCA_045530715.1 Eubacteriales bacterium | reverse complement strand
GATGTCACCACCGTGACAGGGGGGAGTGAGTTCTCTGCATTCTGCGCCCCACGGGAAACGATGCCAAATTTTGCGCAGGATTTTAAATCGTCACCGCAGGTGACACAACAATTCTTAATTCTTAATTCTAAATTCTTAATTCACAATTTTTCTCCAAACAAGAGGAACAAACCATGCCCGACCTTTCCCTTCAGCTCCAACCCCAAATAGAAGCAGATAACCCCACCTCCATAATCTGCGGCATCGACGAGGCAGGCCGCGGCCCCCTCTGCGGCGACGTATACGCGGCGGCGGTGGTTTTTGAGAGAGGTACCGTAATCGAAGGCCTCCGCGACTCAAAAAAGCTCACCGAAAAGAAACGTGAGGCCCTCTACGAGGAGATAATAGAGAAGGCGGTTTCCTACTGCGTAGCCTCCGCAACTCCCCAAGAAATCGACGACCTTAACATACTTAACGCCACCTACCTTGCCATGCAAAGGGCCTACGACGGCCTCAAAGTCAAGCCCGACCTTGCCCTGGTGGACGGCAACAGAGCCAAGCTTTCGGGCCCCCGCGTAATCTGCGTGGTAAAGGGTGACGACAAGTGCATCTCCATCTCCGCAGCCTCGGTACTGGCAAAAGTCAGCCGTGACAGAGAGATGAAGCGACTTGCCCGGATCTACCCCCAATACCAGCTTGAAAAGCACAAAGGCTACCCCACAAAAGAACATTATAAGCTCCTCCTCGAGCACGGCGTGTGTGAGATATATAGGAAGAGCTTTTTGAAGACGTTGGATAATCACAAAGAATAGGGTCCAGGGGCCAGGGATAAGCGGTAGGATTATTGTAAAACAAATACACTACCGCTATCGCAGACTTTATACAATTGACAACAGCTTTTGTTAAGATAACTGCTATACAACTGTGCTACCGCAGATAGAAATATATTTTTAACATCACTTTTTGCCCCAACTCGAGGGCAAAAGCCCTCGAATTTTCTTGCACAGCAAGAAAACGAGCCTTGCCTTTGCAAGACTCGTTGGGGCATATAAAATATAATCTTCCCTCCCTCTTCCCAGCACCTTAAAACCCTTATAAAAATTTTCTTATTTCACAGCACATCTCTGCGTAAGCATCGGTGTTTACACTTTACAATCACTACCTTATCTCCCTGGCCCCTGGTCCCTGGACCCTGGCCCCTTTTTGTCGACTGAAAGGAGACAAAATGCACTACTTCGACCTCCACTCCGACACCATGGCCGTTCTTTACGCCAAAAACATCGACTTTTCAAACCCCAACCTTCACATAAATTCCCACGCCATCGCCCCCTTTGAAAAGGTGCGCCAATGCTTTGCAGTCTGCTTTTTCGACGTTCCCGAAAGGATAAGCACCAACTGCATTTCCCACTACAAGGCCGCAAGAGCCCATTTTGACTCCTGCCTTGCAAAGGAGCCCCGCATTGAGCCCATATACACCACCGAGGGCGGTATGGTTTTGGAGGGTGATATCAGAAATCTTGACATCCTCCGAGATATGGGTGTAAAGATTTTCGGCTTTACATGGAACGGTGAAAACCACCTTGGCACAGGCAACAAAAAAGACCCCCAAGCCCCCCTGACAAAGCTGGGTCTTGAGGTACTGAAAAAGCTTGAAGAATACGGAATTTATCCCGACGTTTCCCACCTTTCCGACAGGGGAACGATGGACGTTCTCAAGCATACCGATATGCCCGTCATAGCCACCCACTCAAACGCAAGGGCTGTCCACGACCACTTCCGCAACCTCCCCGACGACTACCTTAAAGAGATATTTGCCCGCGACGGCCTCGTAGGCCTTAATATGTGCGCAAACTTCCTCTCCGACTCCCCCTGTATTGAGGATATCCTCCGCCACCTTGACAAGATGCTCCACCTGGGCGGTGAGGGTAAGGTCTGTCTGGGCGGTGACTGGGACGGATGCAAGATTCCCGACGACCTCCGCGGCGTTGAAGACATCGTCAAAATCCACCACCTTATCACCCGCAGCTTCTCCCAAGAGATTGCGGATGGGGTTGTTTGGAAGAACGGGGAAAAATTGATTCCTTGAATCAATTTTTAGTGGTCAGTGGTCAGTGATCAGTGTTCAGTGGAAAACGGTATTTATTATTGTACGGCATAGTCACTACCGCTATCGCAGACGTTATACAGAAACACGACAAACTTTTAGAAAAATAATAGGGCAATAAGATTTATGAGTACGATTAATTACAGAGAACTTGTATCGTGGCAGAAAAGCATGGATATGGTAACGTCCGTATACAATATCACAAAGAAGCTTCCACGGGAAGAGGCTTTTTCATTAACCGACCAAATTCGCAGAGCCGCAGTTTCTGTACCTTCAAATATTGCAGAAGGCTGCGAAAGACGCTCTCCCAAAGAATACGCATCATTTTTATCTATGGCTTTAGCCTCTAACGCAGAATTGCAAACCCAACTTGAAATATGTGTCAGGGTTGAATATCTCACAAGAGAAGACATAAAAGACATATATAAGTTATCCAGAGAAATATCAAGAATATTATCAAAAACGATTACAACTCTCCAGAATAAAT
>JAZSCR010000194.1:0-1991 GCA_045530715.1 Eubacteriales bacterium | reverse complement strand
TATGGGAAACCCGTTTACGGGTAACTAGTAACAAATGCACGGCTGGCAGGCCAATACTAAACGCACTTGTGCGTCGCCAGTAGTGTTTAGGGCTATGCCCGAAAATGAAATACCCCCCGTTTTACGGGGGGATATTTATTTAATTGATTTTGCCGTTGCTGTCTGCTGTAAATGTACCGTCATTTTCTCCATGGAACATCACCATTTCTGCGCTATTGGTAGTTTCCACATTATAAGCGGTAAACTTCATCTCAAATTCCACGGACGAAGTAATTTCATGCAGCAGAGTACTGCTATTTACTTCTACGGGGAACAAATTCTTTGAATGGGGAGCCAAGGCGAAGTCTATGTAGTTTGTAAAATCAATCTGCTCTCCGTTAACTGTAACGGAATCTACCTGAAGGCCTACGTTAAAGTCGTTATTGTTTTCTACGTAAAGGTATGCTCTGTAGCAACCTGAATACTCAAATCCAAGATAGTTGGAAGCACAGTAGAGATTGTTTCTGTCAAGAAGTGTCTGGGTGCTCTTATAGTAACTGTCGTTATAATTCTCGGGACGTTCAAAAAGGATGGGTTCTGTTTCCACAAAAATATCAGTCTCCGGATCTGCCGCAGTTGTATAGGAAAGGTTTACCTTAAGCTCTTTTATGTAGCTGAGATCCAAGGCTCGGAGCATAGCGGGATCAAAATATGCAATAATAGAGCTGCTTTCTCCTACGGGCACGTTGGTTGTATTGCCGGAGCCATAGAAACGAATGCCGTTTACGTAAACTTCCCTCACTCTGAAATATGCGTCCAGATTGCCGGTGTTGCTAATAAGGAGCTCAATATTGTTTTGAATGGGATCATCAAGTTCAGTATAGCTTATGGGTGTGATAGTTATATTATTTTTCTCGTATATGTTATCAACAGAAATTCCGTTTTCAAATGTTGCGGCTGAATAACGATCCTCGTAGTCGTCCTTTTCGGCGTCTTCTTTATTTTCTTCGTCGTTCTTGGTTTCGTCGTCCTTGTTGCCCAGGTCGATAGCTACCTTTTCGTTCTCGTCTTTTTCTTCCTTTTCCTCTACTTTTTCGTCCTTATCATCGTCCGTATCGTCGCTATCCGAACAAGCGGTCAAGGAGAATATCATAATAAGGGCAAGAAGTAGTGCAATTATACGTTTTGTCATGGCTGAAACCTCCATATTTATTAAGTTAATTATACCACTAAACCCCTTATGCGTCAAGGGTTTTGAAGTTTAGGCAAGTGCAGAACATTGCGATCATTTAGGCTGTTGCATAAAATTGTGATAATATTATGAAAAGGACCGCATTTCTGCGGTCCTTTATGATTTTTATTCGTAAAGCTTGCCCATCTTAACGAGTCTTTCGTACTTCGCCTTTGCTGCTTCTTCAGCCTGCTTAAAGAGCTGAGCTGCTCTTTCGGGGAAGGACTGTGCCAGTCTTGCATAACGTGCTTCGTTTGCAATAAATGCCTGGTAGTCTCCTGTGGGAGCCTTGGAGTCGATTGTGAGCTTGTTATCCTCAAGTGCGGGATTATATCTGAACAGATGCCAGTAGCCGGATTCAACTGCCTTCTTCATTTCGAGCTGGCAGTTCTGCATACCGCCCTTCTTAATACCGTGCATTTCGCAAGGAGCGTAGCCGATGATAAGGGAAGGTCCGGGATATGCTTCAGCTTCTCTGATAGCCTTCAGTGTCTGGTTCATGTCAGCGCCCATAGCGATCTGTGCAACGTATACGTAGCCGTAGGACATAGCGATCTCTGCGAGATTCTTCTTGCCGATAGCCTTACCTGCTGCTGCGAACTGTGCAACCTGACCGATGCTGGATGCCTTGGATGCCTGACCGCCTGTGTTGGAGTAAACCTCGGTATCGAATACCATAACGTTTACGTCCTCACCGGAAGCAAGTACGTGGTCGAGACCGCCAAATCCGATATCGTATGCCCATCCGTCACCACCGAAGATCCATACGGACTTCTTAGCG
>JAZSCR010000135.1:0-7185 GCA_045530715.1 Eubacteriales bacterium | reverse complement strand
CTCGGGCATAAGGTCGGCCACCACCCGGTCTACCCCCGCCTTCTTGCCGACAGCGGCGGCGGTGCGGGAATTGTCACCCGTGAGCATAACGACCTTTACGCCCATATTTTTAAGTTCTTCTATACTCTTTTGGCTTTCTTCTTTAAGGACGTCGGCAACGCCCATAACGCCCAAAAATCTACCGTCAAGGGCGAAAAACAGGGGAGTCTTGCCCTCTTGGGCGAGAACCCTTGCCCTCTCTTCCGCATAAGAGGGGAGAGCCGTTACAGTCTTTATATATCCTTCTTTTCCGCCCACCAAGGCCCTGCCCTCCATAAGGGCTGAAAGTCCGTTGCCCGCAAGGGCCTTAAAGTCGGTGACCTCTTTTGGGGAATAGCCCCTTTCCTCTGCCGCCTTTACCACTGCTCTTGCCAGAGGGTGCTCGCTCTTTGCTTCAAGGGAGTAGGCCAGGGTGAGCAGCTCTTCTTCACTCACACCCTCTGCGGGGATAATATCCGTAAGGGTGGGGTTGCCCTGGGTGACCGTGCCCGTCTTGTCAAGGGCAATCATGTCAATCCTGCCCATTTCCTCAAGGGCTTGCGCGGTCTTAAAGAGAAGCCCGTACTTTGCCCCTCTGCCGCTTCCCACCGTTATGGCAACGGGGGTTGCCAGACCTAAGGCGCAGGGACAGCTTATTACAAGCACCGAAATACACCTCGCCAGAGCGTATCCCAAAGTCTGCCCGCCTATGAGCCAAACGGCTACGGTGATAAGGGCTATACCCATAACCACGGGTACGAATACCCCCGATACCTTGTCGGCTATCTTTGCAATGGGGGCCTTTGTGGCCGCCGCATCGCTTACTGTTTTTATTATTCTTGCCAGAGCCGTGTCCTCTCCCACACCCGTGGCCTGACATTTTACAAAGCCCCATTTGTTTACCGTGGCGGCGGAAACCCCGTCACCCTCGGCCTTGTCCACGGGCACGCTTTCACCCGTAAGCGCCGCCTCGTCTACGGCGCAGGAGCCTTCAATTATTATTCCGTCAACAGGGAAGGATTCCCCGGGGCGAACCAGGAATATATCTCCCTTTACTACCTCTTCCGCAGGCAGGGTGACCTCCTTGCCCTCACGGATAAGGGTTGCGGTTTTGGGGGAGAGATCCATAAGGCTCTTTATGGCGTCGGTGGTCTTTCCCTTTGACCTTGCTTCAAGTGTCTTGCCCACTGTAATAAGAGCCAGTATCATAGCAGCTGACTCAAAATAAAGGCCGTGGAGATAGGTGTGAGCCGCGGCAACGTCGCCCTTTGACATAGCTCCGCCCATAAGGAAAAGTGCGGCTGTGCTGTATACGAACGCCGCCCCCGACCCTAAAGCCACCAGAGTGTCCATATTGGGAGCCAGGTGAATAAGCCCCTTAAAGCCGTTTATGAAAAATCTTTTGTTTATTACCATTACTACGGCGGCTAAAATCAGTTGTAAAATCCCCAACACCATGGGATTTTCCGCCATAAATGAGGGGAGGGGAAATCCCCACATGCTATGCCCCATGGATATATACATCAGTATGAGCAAAAAGCCCACCGAGGCTATAAGTCGCTTTATAAGAAGGGGCGTTTCTTTGTCCTTGAGGGTGTCTTCTTTCTGTGTTTCCTTACCCTTTACCGAGGCTCCGTAGCCCGCCCTTTCAACGGCGGCTATGACCTCTTTTTCCGAGGCCGTACCCTCCACGCCCATGGAGTTTGTAAGAAGATTTACAGAGCAGGATGTTACCCCCTCAAGCCCCGATACAGCCTTTTCGACCCTCGCGCTGCAGGCGGCACAGCTCATGCCTGTTACGTTGTACTGTTTCATATTTTTCCTCTGTTATCATATCTTATGATATAATAATTATATCATAAATCTTCCCCGATGTCAATTCGGAAGTGTCTTGATATTTTCGTAAAGATTAACCACCTTTTTATTCAACTTTTCAGCATATTTCATAGCCCTATACGCGCCGCCCTTGTTGTTTTCTACATAAACTATCACAAGGTCTGACCTTTCAACCATCCATCGGTTTTTGAGGGTAATTGCGGATTTTGGGTGAGCATCGTTCACTGTATCGGGAATGATAATGCCGTCATAATATTCCTCGTAATATTCAATATCCGCTACCGTATATGGGAGTACTAAGGTTATGTCGCTGTTTTCTTTTCCCTCTTCTTTCTGTATGCGTTTAATAACCGATGCTGCGTATTTATCAAACTCACCGTTGCGGCCGATCATAAAGGCAACGTATGTTTTTGTTTGTATCAGCTCTTTTATGATCGTATAGAGTTGATTTTCCAAATGCCATATATTGCCGATTTCCCGATGACCGAACAGAGAAACTGTAAAAATATTCATAAAACTGCCCCTTTCTCTCGCTACTATAAGTACAAATTTTGGTAAATTAATATTTATAGTATATCACTCTTGAGAAAGAATATCAATAGTCTATGGAAAGTTTATTTAAATACTTATAGACTATATGTAGCGTAAACGAAGGTGGGTAAAAATATGAGTGATATTGCAAAGATTTTAGGTCAGCGGATAAGAAACTACAGAACGGCTAAAGGCTTGAGTCAAGAAAAACTTGCAGAATTTGCAGGTTGTCATCCCACTTACATCGGGCAACTTGAACGGGGTGAGAAAAACGCTACCGTTGAAAGTATAGAGAAGATTGCTTCAGCTCTAAATATATCTCTGTCAAAGCTGTTCGAAAATCTCGGGGCAGATGAGGACGGAGTACGTAATATTCCCCGTGAATGCTATGAATTTCTTTCGGCAAAAACGAAAGAAGAGCAGGAGCATCTCTACCGTATTTTAATTGAAATGGATAAGTACAAAAAGAATTAAATATACGCAATAAAACAAGACGGGAGCCACCCTTAAGTGACTCCCGTCCTTTTAGTTATCAGCTTTGTTTTATGCTCTTCTCTTCAGCTTCCCCCAAAACGCCTTAACGGATTCCTTATCCGCTATAAGGTAGGGAACGTTTATGTATATTAAAATTACCGAAATGTATCCTGCAAGATAAACTCCGTAGTCAAGGCGCAGAATGTCCGCCTGAATATCCCCTCCGGGCATAAAATACATGGGGTCGGTCTGGATCTTTAATACGTATATCTCGATCAGCGCGTAGACCATTACTAGGACAATACCCAAGGCCACCTTCCAGAACTCTCGGTATTTAAACTCGGTGTATTTCAAGGTCATCATCGTGATAGAGGTGGTGAGCAACAGAGCGTGGGTGAGAATGGAGTACCAGTTTTCAAACAGGAGATGCTCGTTATTAAAGCCCACTCCCGGATAAATAAAGAATATCACCGAGCAGAGCAGGGCGGACAGACTGGCAAAGTTATAAAAGAAGGGCTTCTTAATAAATGCCGAGGCTATGAGGGACCAGCAGGCAACGGCACACCAGGGCTTTGGAAGTATTATCCAAAGAAGAGTGACTCCCTGCATTTCGGGCAGATGCAACACGTACAGCTTTACGCAGTGAACGAAGCGGATCATTATCTCGAAAAACGCAATGGCCGAAACCAGGGAGAAAAGTATGATCTTCTTCGCCCGTTCCCTGTTTTTTGCGTATTTTACAATATAGTAAAAGCCCATAATAAGGGCAACGCAGGCGAGCATTACGCCAATATGCAAAGGCCCCCACTGACCTGCCTTAAAGGGATTGTCTATCCCACCGAATAACCACTCTGAAAACGTCATTTTTCAATGTCCTCTTCAATATATGATGATTATGGTTGCATTATAGCACATTTTGACGGAAAATGCAAGGTGGTTAATTAATAATTAAGATTTTTCAACGGGCTTGACAATTTTCGTAAAAAGAAGTATAATGTGCCTATGACTAAAGAGGAGGGATCACGGTGGCACCGCAGCTTTTCGGCGTGGAACATATACTCTATATAATTATAAGCACAGTACTGTTCGGCGGGGGACTTTTTCTTGCAAAAAAATACGCCCTTACCGAAAGGTCCCAAAGGGTCGTGTTAGAGGTGCTTGGGGTATTGCTCTTTATTGCAATAATGACCAACAGACTTTCCCAGGTGTTCAGATATGACGATGTCAGATGGTATGCCATTATTCCCGATAGCTATTGCGGCATGACAAGCCTTCTCCTATCCCTGGCCGTTCTGTTTGGTAAGAAGAACAACGGCGCACTTCATTTCCTTTGGCATCTGGGACTCTTTGGGGGAGTTTCCACCGTAATTTACGCCACTTTTGTGGGACAAGGCCCCACTATATTTTATCTCCCCACTATTTCGGGACTTCTTCACCACAGCTTTTCCGCCGCCCTCGTTGTTGCTCTGCTGATGTTCAAGCAGATAGATATTACCTGCAAAAAATGGTACTACACCTTTTTCGGCTTCACCTCTTATCTTACCCTGGGCGCATTTATGATGCAGGCTTTTGACCTTTCCGACGCATTCCATATAGCCGAACCCCTTATACCCGATACGCCCCTGACCGCTTGGGTAATGGCACCCATGTACGCCGTGGGATACGCGGTCATTTTGTTAGGCGTGGAGATAGGGAAGAGGAGAAAGACAAAGTTTAAGTAAATTTCACATCTTACCTATTGCAAAACCGATTCTTTTGTGATATAATTAGTTGCAATTGAAAAGCACACAGGGGTATAGCTCAGCTGGTAGAGTACCGGTCTCCAAAACCGTGGGTCGCGGGTTCGAATCCTCCTGCCCCTGCCAAACAAAAACACCAAGCCACACGGCTTGGTGTTTTTGTTTGGCATAGATAAAAAGATGAGAACCCCGTAAATGATTGCGTCAGCAAGCATTTACCAAAGCCCAGCGATACGAAAGATAAAAAACAACGATGCACAGAAACGCTGGGCTGGGTTCAGAATCCTGCTTTTCTATATTTATGTTGCGGTTGGGTTGGACAAGTAATAGCCGACCGGCTTGGTGTTTTTGTTTGGCATAGATAAAAAGATGAGAACCCCGTAAAAAATCCAAGCCCTTCGACTTGGATTTTTTTACTTTTATTAATCGTATATTCTGTCGGCCGGCTTTGCAGTTATGGTCAATGCGCCATATCTCATACCGTTAACCGTTCTGCTGCCTATTTCTATGTTAATTATCAATCCTTTTGCTTCAATCAACATTTCAACTGGGAAATCGTAATCCACTACTACATAAGTAGTACCGGTGCTATCAGTAAGGAGATGATATGATTTTCCCTTAAACGTATACTCTTTTATAATATCGAGAGCTTTTGCGGGGTCGTGGTATGTTGCTTCCTTTTTAGGGTACGAGCTTCCTTTTTGCCTTTCCTCGTAGGTGTTGCAGCTAAGTACCGTATAATCTCCCAAGTCTTTCAGAAATATATCCAGAACGTCGAGAATCTCTTCAGACTGAGCTATACCCAGTTTGTTTACCTCATCAATATCTTTTGGATCCCAGCTTCCGGTCGATGGCCATTTTTTACAGCTGTTTGAAAGAACCACGAGCATGGTTTCTACCGCTTGTGTTTTTGACGAGTTTGTATGCATTCCCGCATACCCTTTAAAACCAAAGAGTTCGCAACTGTCTAGGGCGTAGCAGTTTGAGGTAAGGGAAGTCAATCCGCCGAAAAATTTTCCGTCATCCTGAGTTCCGTTCCAGGTTATGGAACGCATATTTTTTATATAGTCTACGTTGCCGTAAAGGATATTCATTTCATAAGTGTCTACGGGCAGGTCGAGGGACTTGACCTCGTCTGCAGCTACTATGTCGCTCTGACCGCACATGGTACATTTGCCGTCCTTATATTTATGCTCAGCCTTGGGGGTGGGGAGCTGGGGAGTTACGGTGGCCTTACATACGGAGCAGTAGCTACCCTCTGTCAGACCGTTTTGGGTACACGTTGCTATAGTGGCGGGAATGGCTACCGGCTTATGGGCAATTTTGTATAATTCAACCGAGCCGGTTTCTTTGTTACACCCAGAGCAATAGAAGGTTCTATTACCCGCCTTTTGGCAGGTGGATGCCGTCTCTTTGACTATTTTTTTGTCATGGTCTGTTAGGGGGATCTCCTCCTGCTCCAAGAACACCTGATTGCAGGTGGAACAATGGGACCCCTCGGTAAGACCTGTAGAGGAGCAGGTGGCTTCTACTGCAGGAGTGATTACTATTGTGTGTTCGATCATGGGTATCTCTTCTTGGGGAATGAACACCTGGTTACATACCGAACAAACGGAACCCTCGGTAAGACCTACCGCGGTGCAGGTGGGGGGTACGGCTTCCGCAGTAACCACAGCGTGGTCGGTGATGGGTGTCTCTTCCTGAGCAACCAAAACCTCGTTACATACGGCACAGTGTGAGCCTTCGGTAAGGCCTGTTGCAAGACAGGTCGCCGCAACCTCTTGGTCTATTGCTACCGTGTGGTCAAGGATCTCAACCTCTTCCTGTGGTATGATCACCTCACCGCATTCCGAACAATGAGAACCCTCGGTAAGCCCCGTTTGGGTACAGGTGGGGGCTACTGCCTCGTCTGTAACGGGGGTATGCTCGTGTCCGCATCCGCAGAGTGCAAGAGCAAGGATGAGAGTAGGGATAAGAATGAACAGTTTTTTCATAAAAGCTCCTCCGAATTTCATTATACAAGCAGTATATCACGGGACTCCGAAAAATGCAAGGGGACAAGGTCAATTTATTGACTTTTTTATCCTTTTATGCTATAATATTGCTACTAAATTCAGTAAAAGGTAATTCCATGAAGCTTTACGCCCCCAAATACTATAAAAATTTCAGATGCGTTGCCGACAAATGCGACCACAACTGTTGCATCGGTTGGGAAATAGACGTTGACGAAGGCACCCTTGAAAAGTATGAAAGCCTCAAGGGTGGCTACGGCGAGGTTATCAAGGACAGTATATCCGACACCGCCGCTCCCCATTTTAAGCTTTGCGAGGGGGACAGGTGCCCTCATCTTGACCAAAACGGGCTTTGCAAAATAATTATCAATCTGGGAGAAGAGTATCTTTGCGATATTTGCCGCCAGCATCCCAGATTTTATAATTATACGAGCGTTGCCGAGGTTGGCATTGGTATGTCCTGCAGAGAGGCGGCAAGGCTCATTCTCTCTTCACCCGACTATGACGTGATGGAGGAGATAGGCAACGTGGACGCCCAAGAGGACAGCGTTGATTTTGACGGACGGGCAGAGCGT
>JAZSCR010000137.1:0-9749 GCA_045530715.1 Eubacteriales bacterium | reverse complement strand
TGCTCACCTGTACCCCCTACGGCATAAACAGTCACAGACTGCTCGTGAGAGGTAAAAGAGTAGACACCGTGCGCCAAAAGACGATATATATCACATCCGATGCTTATCAGATAGACGAGCTGATAGTTATGCCCTGCGTGGCTATCCCCATGCTGCTCACCCTTATGATAATAGTTCTGCTTAAGCCGGTTAAAAAGGACGATTTAGCAGATGACATGGTGTGAAGGATTCACACCCAATCACCTTGCATGAACTGAAAGGAGGTTTATAAATGAAACGAATATTATCAATACTCTGTTTTATTTTCATTTTCTCAATATTCTGTACCTCTCTCTCCGCCGCTAACCCCGTTGATCCTGACAGACCATCATCCCTTACCTTGCACTATCAGAACGGTGGCCAAGGAATAGAAGGGCTGGAAATACGAATCTTCCGTATAGCAGACGTCCATCCCTCCTTGACCTACGCACTTACGGAGACCTTCAGAAACTATCCCGTGAATATTTATAAGGTGACGTCACAGACCGAGTGGAGAAACATAGCCTCCACCCTCTCGGCATATATAGACGCAGACGCTATATCCCCTTCATACACCTGCTTTACCGACAGTAACGGTACGGCAGTCTTTACAAATATTGTCCCCGGTATGTATCTCACCCTTGGGGTAAGGAGTGAAGCACCTGAAAAAGTGGTGATATTTGAGACCTTCATCACCCTTGTTCCCTACCCCAACGATAACGGCGACCACGACTATGACGTGGTGGCCTATCCCAAATCCGAATCCTATATCCCCGAAAAAGAGGATGTTGAATACAGAGTGATGAAGCTCTGGTCTGACAGCGGCAACGAAGACAAGCGCCCCTCCCACGTTACCGTGGACGTGTTTAAGGACGGTATATATCAGTTTTCACAAACTCTTTCCTCAAAAAACTACTGGGAATTCCGATGGACGGCTCCCGATGACGGCTCAAACTGGCAGGCGGTGGAAAGGGACGTGCCCGATAATTATACAGTGACAGTATCCAAAAGAAGTAACTCCATAATGATAATAAACAGCTACGTTGAAGGCTTCCCCGAGGATCCGGACGACCCCGATACACCACCCGACGACCCCGACGAGCCGCCTGTGGATCCCGATGACCCCGTCGAGCCCCCCGTGGATCCCGATGACCCGGATGATCCCCACGATCCAGACACACCCGATTCCCCCGGCACGAGTGACAAGTACGGTTTATGGAGCTGTATCGCCCTGTTCTCATTCATTGCAGGCGTAGCTACCCTGATTAAAACCAAGAGGGCATTGAGATGAAAAAGTCGGTAAAGAACTTACTCATTACCCCCACGATAATCCTTTTATTGGCCTTAATTTTGTGGTTTGCAATTCCCGGTGCCGTAACCTTCCTTATGCAGGACAGTCGGGCAGAAGCGGCCTTAAGCCTTTCAAACAAGCTATATAGCCTTATGCCCGAAATAGAGCCGGGATTTCCCGACGACCGTATCAACATGGGCATGCCCTCAAGAGAAATCGGGGGCAAGAACTTTGCCTTGATCATAGACGTTCCCCTCTACGGAGCATCTCTTCCCGTATCCGCAAGCTGGAACAGCGGCCGAAGCACTAATCTCTACCCTGCCAGATACAGCGGCAGTATGTATGACGGCAGCCTTATCATAGGTGGCAGCGACTCAAAGGGGCAGTTTGACTTTGTCCGTATAATTACGGGCGGTGACAAGGTTTTTCTTACCGATATGACCGGCTTGAGATTTTCCTATACCGTAACGGATATCGAAAGGGTAAAGAACTTATCCAACCTGAAGGATGCCGACCTGATACTCTTTGCAAAAAATTCCTACTCCTTTGACTACACGGTAGTTTACTGTAATAACTAAAAAAATGTCCCCGAAGAACACTGTCTTCGGGGATTTTTTTTACAGTTGAGCAAGAATCTCTTCAGCGTTAGTGTCGGGCTTGACCTTGGGCATTACCTTTTCGATAATTCCCTTCTCGTCAATGATATAGGTAGTACGAACAACGCCCATACCCAGCTTGCCGCACATCTTCTTTTCCTGCCATCCACCGTAGGACTCAATGGCCTTGCGGTCGGGGTCGGCAAGAAGGATAAAGGGCAAAGAGTATTTCTCTGCAAATTTGAGATGTGAGGCCACGCTGTCCTTACTGATGCCGATAACCTCTATATTTTTGGCCTTAAACGCCGAGTATTTCTCCCCGAAGGCGCAGGCCTGACGGGTGCAGCCGGGGGTGTTGTCACGGGGATAAAAATATAAAACCACCTTTTTGCCCAGAAAATCAGAAAGGCTGACTTCCTTTCCGTCCTTATCAAGAAGGGTAAAATCGGGGGCTTTTGTTCCAACTTCTAAAAGCATAACGTATCTCCTTTTATTTGAGTATGAGCTTTATTATCCACAGCTGCAGGCTCTTGGGCAGAGCGTTCAACAAAAGCAGCAACGGATTACGGTTTATTGAATATGCAAATCGGGGGCTTTTTGAGGTAATTATTTTAAAAGTCTTTTGCGCCAGCTTTTCGGTAGGTATCCGCCTTGCTTCAACGCTGTCAACTATTCTCTTGAAACGGTCTGCATTGCAGGAATAAAGCTTGGTGCCCTCACAAAACCTCTCAAGGGCAGAGGTGGAGTCCCCTATCATTGAGGTATCCACGGCGCCTGCGCGGAGAACTGATACCGATATTCCCAAAAGCTGAAGCTCCATGGCTAAGGAATAGGCGTACTTATCAAGGGCGGACTTGGTAATGGCGTATATCCCCGTAAAGGGCAGAGGGTCAAGGGGCGCAAGCTCGCTGGTGGTTATAAGTATGCGGCTCCCCCTTTTAAGCAGGGGCAAAAAGGTCTTGTTGATAAGAAAGGCGCCCCTGAAATTAACCTCCGTTATATTATCAAAGGTCTCGGCGCTCATCTCCACGAGAGAATCCAACGTATACAACCCCGCAAAATGTATTATCCCGCAAAGGCTGTCCGTATATTCGGCAACCCTTTCAAAGGCGGCCTTCAGGCTGTTTTCGTCGGTGACGTCGGCCTGCACGGGAATGATATTTTCTTGGAGCTCGTCCACCCTTTTATCAAGGGCGAAGACCCGATAACCTTTTGAGGCGAAGGCTCTTACCGCGGCGCGGCCCATACCGCCGTAGGCTCCCGTTATAAGGATGCTTTTCATCTGTCAACCTCTTTATTCAAAAGATATTTCATCAGGATTCCTCCCTTGGAGGAGTCTTGTATTCCTTTGGTGACATACCTGTGATCTTCTTAAAAACGCTGGAAAAATAAAGGGGATCCTTGAACCCGGAAAGGAGCGCCACGTTCTTCACAGAATCAATACCGTGGTCAAAAAGGGATATGGCGAATTTTACCCTTAAAGAGGTTAGGTACTCGGAGTAGCCTATCCCCTTCTTCTCCTTAAACACAGTGGAAAGATATTTGGGATTGTAGGACAAAGCCTCCGCCACCGTAGTCAGCGACAGCTCAGGGTCCGAAAACTGATCCTCGGATATTTCAACCATTCGGCTGACTATACTGTTTTCCTTTGTCAGCCCCTCGAAAAGACGGGAGAAGGTATACAGCAGCATACTTTCAGCCGCCAGATCGACCGTTTGCTGAGAGGCGCGGGAAAGGCTCTCGCTCCAAAGAGGCACAAGACTGCCAAATCCGGTAAAAAGGCGGTTATGCTCACTTATTCCAAATCTTCGGAAAAGCTCCTCCGCCCTGGCGCCAAAAAATCTTATATACATATACCTGCAGGAAGACGTGGGCCTGCAAGAGACCTTCTCTCCCGTAAAGAAGAAAAGAAGAGTTCCCGATGTAAAGGTAAGCTCTCGGCCATCAACCCAAAAAGAGCCCTCACCCTGGGTAACGAGAACCACCTGATGCTCCTTCATCAGAATTACGTTCATCATAACCTCATGCTGGGCTTCAAGAACGAAGCATGATACAGAAAGCTTATCTGAATACACGGAGGGTATAAACTTACAGATATTATCGTTTCTCATTAGCGCCCTCCTATTATTTCATATTCACAGTATACTATAAACGGTCGTCAAAGTCAATATATTTTCTGACCATTTTATATAAAAACATGGAATTTTTCTATTGTTTTCCCCTTTCCGTTTTGTTATACTGAACACATATGGAATAAGAAGGAGCGATTGGTACGTATTACGGAATCATATTGCTGTCCGTAGTGATGTTCGGAGGATGCTTTGCGTTGAACGACGTCTACCGGAAGCAGCGGGGCAGCAGTCTTAAAATAAGTCTTGAATTTTCGCTGATAAGCTCCCTTGCGGGACTGATAGTTCTGCTGGCCGTAAACGGGTTCAAGATAGAATTCACATGGTTCACGTTTGCAATTGCAATGCTTGCGGTTGGAGTATCCATAGGATCTGCCTTTTGCGGATTTAAAGCGCTTGGAACGATAAACCTTTCACTTTATTCCATTTTCATGATGCTTGGCGGCATGGTACTCCCCTTTATACAAGGCATCCTTTTTTACGGCGAAGGCATAACCGTGGCAAAGATCATCTGCTTTGTTCTTATTACGGTCGCTCTGTTACTCACAGTCGAGCCAAAGAAAGACAGGAAAAAGAGCACAATATATTACGTGGGAATATTCATTCTTAACGGTATGTCGGGAGTCCTTTCAAAGATATTTACAGCGGCCCCCTATCCCAAAACCAGCGCCGCAGGTTACTCCATACTTCTGGCCCTGTCCACGGCTGTAGTATCCGCGATAATATTACTCTTGTTTTTCAAGAACAAAGACCGTACGCAGCCCATGACGGTCAAGAGCCTTTCGGTCTGCGCCCTGAACGGGGCTGTAAACAAGGTTGCAAACTTCCTTCTCGTACTTGCGCTGATCCACGTTGACGCATCGATCCAGTATCCCATGGTAACGGGAGGAGTTATGATAGTGTCGACGCTTATATGTTTTTTTGGCAAAAACAAGCCAAAGCCAAAGGAACTTTTATCAATAGCCATCATATTTGTCGGAATGCTGGCATTACTCTTACCCATATAAAGGAGGATCAAAATGAGCAAACTCAAAATCGGTGTTTTCGGCGCGTGCAGAGGCGTTACCATCGCAAAGAATTTTATGCTTCAGAACTGTGATATAGTGGCCTTATGTGACTTTCGCAAAAGCGCGCTGGAGTCGGGAGCACGAAGGTTGGGTGGTGACGTTGCAACCTACGAAAGCTTTGACGACTTTATAGATCACGACATGGATGCCGTGATAGTGGCAAACTACTTCCACGAGCATGCGCCCTACGCCATCAGATGTCTTGAAAGAGGAATACATGTTTATTCCGAATGCCTCAGCAACGGTACAATGGCAGACGGCGTAGCCCTTATAAGGGCGGCAGAAAAGAGCACCGCCATATATATGCTGGGGGAAAACTATCCCCAGATGATGTACAATCTGGAGATACAGAGAATATGCAAGAGCGGAACTCTTGGCAAGATACTTTATGCGGAGGCAGAATATAATCATCCTGCCGACCCTGAAAATACTGGATATATAAAGGGAGGCAAGTATTTCCCCGAGCATTGGAGAAACTGTAACCCCAGAACCTACTATATAACTCACGCCCTGGGCCCCGTAATGAGAGCAACAGGAGCTACCCCCAAAAAGGTAACGGCATTTACCGTATTCGACCCCATTATCGGAGATTACCCAACCGCAAGCATCAGTGGAGACAGCACGGGGCTTATTATGACCCAGAATGACGACGGCTCGGTATTCCGAGTCACGGGCTCTGCCAATTTCGGCGGTGAGCACAATAGCTGTCGCGTCTGTGGAAACGCCGGACAGGTAGAGGTAATACGAGGCATGAGCAACAAGATCATGCTGCGCTATAATAACTGGACCAAGCCCGAAGGAGAAGAAAATTCTGTACACTGCTACGACGCTCAATGGCAAGGAGAGGACGACGAAATCTTAAAGCAAAGCGGTCACGGAGGCTCTGATTTCATTACCGCAAGAATGTTTATCGAATCGGTGAGAAACGGCACTCAGCCCGAACATCCCTACGACGTCCACTCCGCGGTCACCATGTCATCGGTTGCCATACTGGCTCATAGGGCTGTCCTGGCAGGCGGCGCTGTACTTGATGTTCCCGACTTTCATCTTGAAGAATGCAGAAAGCAGTACGAAAACGACCGCCTTTCGCCCCATTTCGGAGCCGACGGAAGAAAGCCTAATATTCCCTGTTGTACCCATCCGGATTTCAAGCCTACAGACGAGCAGCTCAGACTTTACAACGAACTTTTCACCGAAAAAATGGGCATATAACATTTTCTATACGTATACTTACTTAATTTCAAATTGTATCAAGGCAGAAGGAGACACACTATGGAAAAGATCAGAATAGGCGTTTTTGGCGCAGGACGAGGTGCGGATATCGCAAAGAACTTTATGCTGCAAGCGGGCTGTGAAATAGTCGCTCTTTGCGACTTCCACAAGCACAGACGTGAGCATGGTGCAAAGAAACTTGGCGGAGATATCGCTCTGTACGAGAATTTTGATGAATTTATCGAGCACGGCATGGATGCGGTTATCCTTGGAAACTACTTCCATGAACATGCTCCTTACGCTGTAAAGTGCCTTGAAAGAGGTATACACGTTTACTCCGAATGTCTTAGTAACGGTACTATGGCGGAGGGCGTGGAGCTTATCAGAGCTGCTGAAAAGAGCTCTGCCATCTATATGTTGGCAGAGAATTACCCCCAGATGCTGGTAAACAAGGAGATGCAACGTATCTGTAACGACGGATCTCTTGGCAAAATAATGTTTGCAGAAGGCGAATATAATCACCCCACATCCCCTACTGATACGGGATTTGCAAAAGCATATAATTATTTCCGCAAGCATTGGCGTAATTACACACCTGCAACGTACTATATCACCCACTCTCTCGGTCCCGTAATGAAGGCCACGGGAGCCACCCCCCGAAAGGTCTCGGCTTACGCTATCTATGCCCCCTTCCAGGGCAACTATCCCTATGCAAATAACTGTGGGGACAGAACGGCCATCATGACCACCGAAAACGACGACGGCTCCGTATTCAGAATTACAGGTTGTGCAAAATTCGGCGCTCACGGCAACGCGTACCGCATCTGCGGTACGGAGGGACAGATAGAGAATCTCCGCGGCATGGGCGATAGGGTAATGCTCAGATATAACAGCTGGTCAAGGCCCGATGACAAGGAGGAATCCCTCTTCTATACCCCCTCATGGAGAGATCATGAAGCAGCCATAATCAAGCGCAGCGGTCACGGCGGCTCTGACTACCTCACCACCCGAATCTTCGTAGAATGCCTTCAGAAGGGTGAACAGCCTCCTCACCCGTTTGACGTTCACTCGGCTGTAAACATGTCCTCTGTAGCCATTCTGGCTCACCGAGCCATTCTTGAAGGCGGTGGCTCATACGATATCCCCGACTTCCATAAGGAAGATTGGAGGAAAAAGTATGAAAACGACCGGCTCTCCCCATACTATGGAACTGACGGAAGCGAGCCTACCATTCCCTGCTGCTCTAACCCGGATTACAAGCCTACGGACGAACAGTTGAGGCTGTATGACGAAATGGTCGCGACCTTCTGGCCGAATAATTTATAGTTGAAAGTATACGTTCCCTCTCCAGATGGGTGAGGGAACGTCTTTTTAAATGCGAATACTTTTTTAAACTTGGGGGCAAGGGCTTGATTTTGGCAGAAAATTGCTATATAATAAAAGTGATTTACCGTAGTAAAACGAGGGGAGAAAAGGAACCGATGGGCAATAACAATAAAAAGGCTTGGCTGTATTTGTTGCCGGCAATGATATTCCTTGGGGTGTTTATGGTATACCCCCTTATAGACGTGTTCATATATTCCTTTGAAGAGGGCTTCAACTCCGCATCTCAGACCTTTTTCGGGGTGGGAACCTATAACTACTCCTACGTTCTCCGCGACCCATATTTTCTCCAGGCGGTAAAGAATACCTTTATTCTGGTAATAATCACAGTTCCCCTCTCCACCGGCATAGCCCTTCTAATCTCCCTTGGGCTTAACGCAATAAAGCCCCTGCGAAATCTTTTCAGAACGGTATATTTCCTGCCCTACGTTACCAATACCCTGGCCGTAGGTCTGGTATTTATGATACTTTTTAAGCAGACCCCTTACAGCGACGGTCTTATAAATCTCCTCATAAACTTCTTCGGCGGCGAATCGGTGGACTTTATCGACGGACCCTATTGGGCAAAGATGTTCGTCCTTTGCTTTTACACCATCTGGGTAGTAATGCCCTTTAAAATACTTATACTTACCGGCTCTTTAGCCTCGGTAAATCAGGACTATTACAACGCGGCAAAGGTGGACGGCACCTCAAGATTCCGCACCTTTACCAAAATAACCCTTCCCATGATATCTCCCATGCTCTTTTATCTGATAATAACGGGATTTATCGGGGCATTTAAGGCTTACAGCGACGCCGTTGCGCTCTTCGGCACCGACCTTAACGCGGCAGAGATGAACACCATCGTGGGCTACGTTTACGATATGCTTTACGGCGATAGCGGCGGATATCCCTCCTACGCATCGGCGGCGGCAATAATCTTATTCGTAATAGTTCTCACCATAACCTGCATAAACCTGCTTGTCAGCAGGAAGCACGTTCATTATTAAGGGAGGGAAAAGTGATGACTAAACAGACCTCCTTTAACAAAATAGAACGCAGAGCAAGGTTTGGCAAAACTGTTCTGCAAACCTTTATCTACGCTGCCCTGACGGTATGGGGACTTATAGTGCTATTCCCATTTTATTGGATGGTACTCACCTCGGTAAAGAGCTACGGAGCCTACAGCTCGGAGTATATTCCGCAGTTTTTCACCCTCTCCCCCACCCTTGAAAACTATATCGAGGCCTTTACGGCGGTACCCTTGGGAAGATACTTTTTCAATACCGTTATCTTTACCCTTGCTACCACGGCTATAATGATGGCCGTTATCATACCTGCGGCCTTTGCCTTTGCAAGGCTTGAATTTAAGGGCAAAAATCTGCTTTTCACGGTATTTCTTTCAATGATGATGATACCCAACGAGCTTGTTATCATCACAAACTTCGTTACGGTAACCAATCTTGAAATGCGAAACACCTTCGGCGGTCTTATCCTCCCCTCGGTGCTTTCGGTGTTCTACATATACCTTCTTAAAGAAAACTTTGCCCAGATACCCGACGAGCTGTATCTTGCGGCAAAGGTGGACGGGACCTCCGACTGGAAGTACCTCTGGCGTGTAATGATACCTATTTGCAAGCCCACGGTGATCACCATAGTTATTCTTAAGGTCATCGAGTGCTGGAACTCCTACGTCTGGCCCCGACTCATCACCGACCAACAGGCCTATTTCCTTGTATCAAACGGTATTCAGGAGATAAGGGAGAACGGCTTTGGCCGTGAAAACGTCCCTGCAATGATGGCGGCGGTGGTAGCAATATCCCTGCCCTTGATAGTGCTGTTCCTCATATTCCGCAATAGGATAATGGAAGGCGTAGCGAGAGGAGGTATGAAGGGATGAAAAAGATATTATCTCTTATCCTTGCTCTCTGCCTCTGTCTGCCCCTGTTTTCCGCATGCCACGGCTCACGGGGAATGGACGAGTTTGTTATCCCCGAAGGCTTTGACGAATCAAGGACTTACGAGATAACCTTCTGGGCAAAGAACGATACGAATATGACCCAGGTGGCAATAT
>JAZSCR010000133.1:0-5374 GCA_045530715.1 Eubacteriales bacterium | reverse complement strand
ATTCGTTAAAGGAGGGATAGATAATGATCAACCGAAAAGTTATTATAGGTTGGGCGGCGACGATTCTCATATTAACGGTATTGATCACGTCCGTAGGAATTGCCTGCTACAACAACCGCATAAAACCTCTGCTGACCTCCTACGCGGGAGCAAAGGCAGTGTCGGACACCACCGCGGCCATGAACAGAGCCTTTGCCTCTACCCTTCCCAAAGGGGTGAGTTACGAGTCAATAATCACCGTAAACCGTAACCAAAAGGGCGAGGTGGAGAGCCTTACGGCGGACACGGCAAAGATAAATGCCCTTAAAGCAGAGGTTGTAGCCGCGGCAGCAAAGGAGCTTGAAGCTCTCCCCTCACTCCGCACAAAAATACCAATAGGGACCCTACTTCCCTTTTCCATACTCTACGGAAAGGGCCCCGCCCTGACATTTTATTCCATACCTGCGGGAGGGCTTACAGCAGAGTTTTCAAATACCTTTACCTCGGCTGGAATAAACTACACCCTGCATCGAATAATCCTCACCCTCAAGGTCACTGTTACGGTGGTAATGCCGGGCGAGAGGATAGAAAAGGAAGTTTCGGCAGACTTCTTTATAGCGGAAACCGTTCTTTCGGGATCAATACCCGATATTTATATAAGCCAAGAAAACGGAGGATGACCTCATGGAGGCAAAAACAAGGATAACCGAGCTTACCGAACAGCTCAATTACCACGCAAAGAAATATTATACCGACGACGCCCCCGAGATAACCGACTACGAATACGATATGCTTTTAAGGGAGCTTAAGGCCCTTGAAGAGGAATATCCCCAGTACGTGCTCCCCCACTCCCCCACAAGAAGGGTGGGCGGCGCGCCCTTGAGCAAGTTTGAGTCTGTGGTCCACGGATACCCCATGGACAGTATTCAGGACGCCTTCTCCTACGACGAGCTTTACGACTTTGACAAGCGTGTAAGAGATACCGTAGGTCAGACCGAATACGTGGTCGAGTGCAAAATAGACGGTCTTTCGGTGGCTCTTGAGTATGAAAACGGCATCTTCGTTCGCGGCGCAACCAGAGGCGACGGCACCGAGGGTGAGAACGTTACCCAGAATCTCCGTACCATAGGCGCCATTCCTCTGAAAATAGAGGACGCTCCCCAAAGGCTGGTGGTCAGAGGCGAGGTATATATGCCCAAGAAGGTTTTTGCCGCCCTTAACGCCCAAAGAGAGGAAGAGGGACAGCCCCTCTTTGCAAATCCCCGAAACGCCGCCGCAGGCTCCCTCCGTCAGCTTGACCCTAAAATAACGGCTGAAAGAAAGCTCTCAATCTTTGTTTTTAACCATATTTTAAGCTCCGATGGCATGAAGGATACCCACGCAGAGTCCCTTGATTATCTCAAAGAAAAAGGCTTTACGGTAAGCCCTTCCTATAAGGTCTGCGCCACCGTGGAAGAGGCCATAAAAGAGATAGAGCGGATAAACGACCTTCGCCCCACCCTCCCCTTTGATATTGACGGGGCGGTAATCAAGGTAAACGACCTCTCCCAAAGAGATGCTCTGGGAACCACCGTCAAGTATCCCCGCTGGTCAATAGCCTTCAAGTATCCTCCCGAGCAAAAGGAAACGGTAGTCCGCGAGATAAAGGTAAACGTTGGCAGAACGGGTATTCTCGCCCCCTTGGCAGAGCTTGACCCCGTTACGGTGGCAGGCAGCGTTATTGCGAGAGCTACCCTTCACAACAAGGACTTTGTCGCCCAGAAGGACGTCCGTGTGGGCGACACCGTAGTTATCCAAAAGGCGGGCGACATAATCCCCGAAATAGTGCGAGTAGTCAAAGAAAAAAGGCCCGCTGATGCCATACCCTTCGTGATGCCCGACGTTTGTCCCGTATGCGGTCAAAAAACAGTATGCGACGAGGGTAGCCCCGTAACAAGATGCGTAAACACCGACTGCTCGGCGCAGCTTGTAAAGAATATAGTTCACTTCGTTTCAAAGGATGCCCTTGACATTGAGGGCTTCGGCCCCTCTCAGGTGGAAAGATTCGTCGGGGAAGGGATAATAAAATCCGCTGCTGACATCTACGCAATAAAGGAAGAGGACGTAAACACTCTTGAAGGCTGGGGCGACAAATCTGCAAAGAACCTGGTAGCCGCAATAGAAACATCAAAGACACGCCCCTTGGCAAGAGTTATATACGCCCTTGGTATCCGAGAGGTTGGACAGAAGGCTTCAAAGCTTCTGGCCGACGAGTTTGGCAGTATGGACGCCTTAAAGGCCGCCACCGTAGATGACCTCACCGCCGTGGGTGATATTGGCGTTGTCACCGCCGAATATATCATTGGATATTTTGCCAATCCCAAGAACCTTGAATTTATAGACCGCTTGGCAGAGATCGGCCTTACCATGAAGGAAGAAAAGCAGGTGGTGGGCGACAGATTCAAGGGACTCACATTCGTTCTTACAGGCACTCTCCCCTCCTACACAAGAGAAGAGGCCTCGGAGATTATCGAATCTCTGGGCGGCAAGACCTCCTCTTCGGTATCGAAAAAAACCTCCTACGTTTTAGCAGGAGAAAAAAGCGGAAGCAAGGAAGAAAAGGCCAGAGCCCTTGGCGTTCCCGTAATAAACGAGGAAGAATTTAAAGAAATGATAAAGTAAACGCAAAAATGCTCCCCAATTTGGGGAGCATTTTTTATATCTTTTAAGTTATATCTGTGCAAGAGCCTGTTCAGCGTCGGCGATTATATCGTCTACGTTTTCAAGACCAACGGAGAATCTTACCATACCGGGGTTTATACCGCAGGCCACAAGCTGTTCCTCTGTAAGCTGACGGTGGGTCTCACCCGCAGGATGAAGAACGCAGGTGCGGATATCGGCAACGTGTACCTCGTTAGAGGCAAGCTTAAGGGAGTCCATAAACTTAATGGCCTTTTCCTTACCGCCCTTGATAACTATGGAGATAACGCCCGAAGCGCCCTTGAGGTACTTCTGACCAAGCTCGTAATACTTGTCGCCCTCAAGTCCGGGATAGCTTACGGATTCTATCTTATCACTGTTCTTAAAGAAGGTTGCAACCTTAAGAGCGTTTTCGCAGTACTGCTTCATTCTTATGGCCATAGTTTCAAGACCGAGATTGAGAAGGAACGCGGAGTGAGCCGCGGGATAACAGCCGAAGTCACGCATAAGCTGCATACGGGCCTTTACGATGTAAGCGGCCTTGCCGTAGGTATCGGTGTAGGTTATGCCGTGATAGGATTCGTCGGGCTGGGTAAGCTCGGGGAATTTGCCGTTGTTCCAATCAAAATTACCGCTGTCAACTATAACGCCGCCAACCTGCAGGGCGTGGCCGTCCATGTACTTTGAAGTGGAGTGAATAACTATGTCTGCGCCAAAATCAAAGGGCTTGCAGAGTATGGGGGTTGCAAAGGTGTTGTCAACGATAAGGGGAATACCGTTTTTATGGGCCGCAGAAGCGAACTTTTCTATATCGAGAACCGAGAGGGCGGGGTTTGCGATAGTTTCACCGAACACCGCTCTGGTATCGGGTCTTATTGCGGCACATATCTCCTCTTCAGAAGCATCGGGATCAACGAAAATGCACTCAATGCCCAGCTTTTTAAGGGTAAATGAAAGAAGGTTTACCGTGCCGCCGTATATCTGAGAGGAAGCAACTATGCTCTGACCTGCCTGACAGATATTGAGTATGGACATCATAGATGCGGCCTGACCCGAGGTGGTGCACATAGCGCCTACGCCGCCTTCAAGGGCGGCTATCTTTTCCTCAACCGCCATAACGGTGGGGTTGGCAAATCTGGAATAAATAAGGCTCTGGGTGGGCTCGTCAAAAACGGCAGCCACGTCAGCGGTGGAGTCGTAAACGTAGGTGGTGCTCTGAACTATGGGAACTACTCTGGGTTCCTTATTTTTGGGGGTATAGCCTGCGTGCAGGCACTTTGTTTCATCTCTCATTTATGTATCTTCCTTTCAAGGATCAAAATCTGAAATATAAGAAGGGGTTATAGCTGCTTGATACCATATAGGAGGTAGCAACAAGCCATACGGCTATACACCCAACGAGGGTTGCGGCCATAAACGCTTTGCGGTTTTTAAGGGCAAGGCGGTTTTTAAGATTTTCGCATAGGGGTGTGGCGCAGATAAAGAGCAGGGCCAAAAGAATAACGTTGGTATAAAGGAGATATACTCCCCTGCCGTTAATAAAGGGCAGACCGCCAAAGCCGAACATATTGCCAAAATACCGTCCCACCGCCGCCATATCCTCTATGGCAAAGAATACCCAGCTGAAGAGAACTGCAAGGAGGGTGTAGACGTGACCCACCCAGCGGGGAAGCTTTTTGAGGATATTGAGGAGGAACGTCTTTTCAACCACCAGAAGCAGACCGAAATAAAGCCCCCAAAGGATGAAGTTCCAGCCGGCTCCGTGCCAGAATCCCGTGCAGAACCAAACGATAAATATATTAACGAAATGGCGCCATTTTGCCACTCTGTTACCACCGAGGGGAATGTAAAGATATTCTCTGAACCAGGTGCCCAGGGATATATGCCATCTTCTCCAGAACTCGGTAACGCTTCGGGAAACGTAGGGATAATCGAAGTTTTTATCAAACTCAAACCCGAGCATCCGCCCAAGACCTATGGCCATATCCGAATAACCCGAGAAGTCAAAGTATATCTGAAGAGCAAAGGCTATAATGCCAAGCCATGAGGTGACCACGCTCATCTCACTCTGGGGCAGGGCTATGACCGCATCCCAAAGCTCGCCTATGGTATTGGCGCAGAGTATCTTCTTTGCAAGCCCCACGGTAAACAGCTTCACGCCCGAGGCAAACTTATCCCCGTCGCAACGCCTTTCGTTAAGCTGGTCGGCAATGGTAAGGTATCTTACGATAGGACCCGCTATAAGCTGTGGGAAAAGAGCTATGTAAGCGCCGAAGGAAATAATATTTTTCTGTACGGGAGCGTCCTTACGGTAAACGTCAATGGTGTAAGAAAGGGTCTGGAAGGTGTAGAAGGAAATACCTATGGGAAGCTCCAGTCCCACAAGCGGTATACCCGTACCCAAAAGGCCGTTTATGTTGGAAATAAAGAAGTCTGCGTACTTAAAGAAGCCGAGGATTGCAAGATTTATTACAATAGAGGCTATCATCCAGAATCTTGCCGACTTTATATTCCCCTTATCCAGAGCCTTGTCCACGAATATTCCCGTACCCCAACCGACGGTTATGGTAAGGAGCATAAGGAAAACGTATATGGGCTCGCCCCAAGCGTAGAATATAAGGCTCACCAAGAAGAGCATTGTATTACGGAAAATGTTTTTTGGTCCGGGGGGAATTATCTTGTTAAGAAGAAGAACTACGGGGAAATACAGAAACAT
>JAZSCR010000156.1:0-9213 GCA_045530715.1 Eubacteriales bacterium | reverse complement strand
AATGTCCGCAGTTGAGCTTGAAACCAAGCTTAAGGACCTGAAACAGGAGCTCTTCAATCTTCGTTTCCAGCACGCAACCAAGCAGCTGGACAACCCCATAAGAATCGCTGCAGTCAAGAAGGATATAGCCAGAGTCAAAACTATAATCCGTGAGAAAGAAATCAACGGTTAAGTTAAGGAGGAAAAACGATGAGTGACAGAGCATTAAGAAAAACCAGAGTCGGTACTGTTGTTTCCGACAAAATGGATAAGACCATCGTCGTGGCTATATTTGAGAATGTAAGACATCCCCTTTACAAAAAGGTTATGAAGAGAACCTACAAGCTTAAGGCTCATGACGAAAATAACGAGTGCGGCATTGGCGATAAAGTTATGGTAATGGAAACCAGACCCCTTTCCAAAGATAAGTGCTGGAGACTGGTTGAAATTATTGAAAAAGCCAAGTAATGCAGAAGGAGTATTGATATGATTCAACAGCAAACTTTACTGCAGGTTGCCGACAATACCGGTGCTAAAGAAATCATGTGCATCCGTGTTTTGGGTGGTACAGGCAGAAAATATGCCAACATAGGCGACGTAATCGTAGCGGCCGTTAAGAAGGCAACTCCCGGCGGCGACGTTAAAAAAGGCGATGTCGTTAAGGCTGTTGTTGTCCGTAGCCGTAAAGGCGCTAGAAGAGCGGACGGCTCCTACATCCATTTCGACGAAAACGCTGCAGTTATAATTAACGAAGACAAAAACCCCAAGGGTACCCGTATCTTTGGGCCTGTAGCCAGAGAGCTTAGAGAAAAGGAATACACCAAGATCCTTTCCCTCGCTCCCGAAGTACTTTAATAAGGAGGGAAGTTTCAGATGAATACATTGCATGTTAAAAAAGGCGATACCGTTATGGTTATCTCCGGCGTAAGCAAAGGCAGCAAAGGTAAAGTTCTTGCAACTTCTCCTTCCGATAACCAGGTAATTATCGAAGGCGTACACATGGTTTCTAAGCATGTTAAGCCCAGAAGTGCCCAGCAGCAGGGCGGCATAATCAAGACCGAAGGTCCTCTTCGTGCTTGCAAGGTTATGCTCGTTTGCCCCAAGTGCGACAAACCCACCAGAGTCGGTCACAAGATCCTTGAGAACGGCAAAAAGGTCAGAGTTTGCAAGCACTGCAAAGAAACATTTTAACGAAGGAGTAAAGTAAAGATGTCTACATTAAAAGATTTATACACCAATGAAGTCGCTCCTGCGTTAATGAAGAAATTTGCTTACAAGAGCGTTATGCAGATCCCCAAGATGGAAAAGATCGTTATCAACGTTGCTTGCGGCGATGCTAAGGATAACACCAAGGTAATCGACGCTGTTGCAGCTGACATCACCGCCATCACCGGCCAGAAGGCTACCGTCTGCAAGGCTCACAAGTCTGTAGCAAACTTCAAGCTCCGTAAAGGCATGCCCATCGGCGTGAAGGTAACCCTCAGAGGCGAAAAGATGTACGAATTTATGGATCGTCTTTTCAACGTTGCTCTTCCCCGTGTTCGTGACTTCAGAGGAATCAACCCCAACGCTTTTGACGGCAGAGGCAACTATGCTTTCGGTCTGAAAGAGCAGCTCATCTTCCCCGAAATCGAGTTCGACAAGATCGACAAGGTTCGTGGTATGGATATCATGTTTGTAACGACCGCCAAGACTGACGAAGAAGCTAAAGAGCTTCTGACTCTCATGGGCGCTCCTTACAGCAAATAAGGGAGGATAAGCAAATGGCTAAATTATCAATGAAACTCAAGCAGCAGAGGCCTGCTAAGTTCTCTACCAGAGCTTACAACAGATGTAAGATCTGTGGCAGACCCCACGCTTACCTCAGAAAATTCGGCATCTGCCGTATCTGCTTCAGAGAGCTTGCTTACAAGGGTGAAATCCCCGGCGTAAAGAAAGCAAGCTGGTAATGATAGAAGGAGGTTAGCAAAATGCATATTACAGACCCTATCGCTGATATGCTCACCCGTATCCGTAATGCGAGTGCGGCTAAGCATGAAAGCGTTGAAATTCCCGCTTCTAACATGAAGAGAGAAATCGCCCGCATCCTTGCCGATGAAGGTTATATCAAGTCTTATAACGTTATCGACGACGGTAAGCAGGGCATAATCAAGGTTGCTTTGAAGTACGGCGCAGGTAAGGCTCAGGCCATCCGCGGCATCCAGCGTATTTCTAAGCCCGGTCTCCGAGTTTATGTAAGCTGCGAAGAAATGCCCAAGGTTATGAATGGTCTTGGCATTGCGGTTGTATCCACCTCGCAGGGTATCATGACCGATAAGGCTGCCAGAAAAGCCAACATCGGCGGAGAAGTTTTAGCGTTCGTTTGGTAAAATACTGGAGGAAAAATTAATGTCAAGAATTGGTAGAAAACCTATAAATATACCCGCTGGCGTTACGGTTACCGTTGCTGACGAAAATGTAATCACCGTAAAGGGTCCCAAGGGCGAGCTCGTAAGAAAGCTCCATCCCGAAATGAAGGTAGAGGTTGAAGGCGCTGTTATCAACGTAACCCGTCCTTCCGACGCTCCCAAGCACAGATCCCTTCACGGCTTGACAAGAACTTTAGTAGCTAACATGGTAGAAGGCGTTCTCAACGGCTATACAAAGGCCCTTGAAATCGTTGGTACCGGTTACAAAGTTCAGAAGCAGGGCAACGGTATAGTTCTTAACATCGGCTATTCCCACCCTGTGGAAATCCCCGAGATCAAAGGTATCACCTTTGAAGTTACCGCATCTACCGCCTTCTCTGTAAGCGGTGCGGATAAGCAGCAGGTCGGTCAGATCGCTGCCGAAATCCGTTCTAAGAGACCTCCCGAGCCTTATCATGGCAAGGGCATCCGCTATGCCGGTGAATTCGTTCGCCGCAAAGAAGGCAAAGCAGGTAAGAAATAATTCAAGGAGGATAATTGATCTATTATGGTTACAAGAAAAGATGCTAATGCTCTGCGCGTAAAGCGTCACATTCGTGTTCGCGGAAAGATTTCCGGAACTGCTGAATGCCCCCGTCTTTGCGTTTACAGATCTCTTAAGAACATATATGCCCAGATAATCGACGATGAAGCCGGTGTAACTCTCGTTGCACTTTCCACCGCAAACAAGGAATATTCCGATATTTACGGCGGCAACATCGAGGCGGCTAAGAAGATAGGCAACGACATCGCCAAGCTCGCTCTTGAAAAGGGTATAAAAGACGTTGTTTTTGACAGAGGCGGCTACCTTTATCACGGTAGAGTCCAGGCTCTGGCAGAAGGAGCGAGAGAGGGCGGACTCAATTTCTGAGTCGCTAAGAGGAGGACTATATGATGAACGAAAAATCAGTTTCCACACTGAATGAAAAGATGATCTCCTGCGATCCCGTATCCAAGACCGTTAAGGGCGGACGTAAAAGAAAGTTCGCTGTTCTTATGGTTGTAGGCGACGGAAAAGGCACCGTTGGCGTAGGCATGGGTAAATCCGCCGAAGTTCCCGATGCAGTTTCCAAGGCTGTTCAGGACGCTAAGAAGAATCTTGTTAAAATTACTCTTAAGGGTACCACTATTCCCCACGACGTTGTTGCCGAGTACGGTGCAAGCCTTGTAGTTCTCAAGCCTGCATCCGAAGGTACCGGTGTTATCGCCGGTGGTGCGGTTAGAGACGTTCTTATGATGGCCGGTGTTAAGGACATCAGAACCAAGGCTCTCCGTTCCAGAAACCCCAAGAACTTGGCTAAGGCAACCATCAAGGGTCTTATGTCCCTTAGAGATGCCCAGCAGATTGCTGAAACCAGAGGCAAGTCTGTAGAAGAAGTTATAGGTTAAGGAGGGTATTTACATGGCTCAGACATATACAGGTAGTACTCTTACAATTACTCTGACCAAGAGCCTTATCGGCAGACACAAGGATCACATCGCTACCGCGAAGTCCCTTGGTCTTAAGAAGGTTGGCCAGACCGTAACTCAGCCCAATAACGAGGCTACTGTTGGTAAAATCAACAAAATAAGCTATATGATCAAGGTTGAAGAATAAGGAGGTGTCTTGCATGAAATTATCAGATCTTTCTCCCGCTATTGGCTCCGTTAAGGAAGCTAAGAGAAAGGGTAGAGGCGCCGGAACCGGTAATGGTAAGACCGCAGGCAGAGGCCACAAGGGTCAGAACGCTCGTTCTGGCGGCGGTGTTAGACCTGGTTTTGAAGGCGGCCAGATGCCTTTGCACAGAAGACAGCCTAAGCGCGGCTTCGATAACTCTCATTTTGCTAAGGTTTATGAAATCGTTAACGTTTGCGACCTTAACGACTTCGAAAACGACAGCGTAGTAACCGCTAAGGAGCTCTACGAAGAGGGTCTTATCAACGACGCAAGCAAGGCCGTTAAAATCCTTGGCGAAGGCGAACTCGAGAAGAAGCTCACCGTTAAGGCAGCTAAGTTCTCTGAGTCTGCAAAGGCAAAGATTGAGGCGGCAGGCGGCAAAGCAGAGGAGGCATAAGTTATGTCCATACTCCAGACTATCGTTAACGCCTGGAAGGTAGCAGACCTTCGTAAAAAGGTTCTGTTTACTGCCTTCATTATAGTTCTGTTCCGTATCGGAGCAAACATCCCCGTTCCCTTTATCAACGCATCCGCAATACAGTACTTCTTTGATACTAATGCTTCGGCAGGTCTGCTCGGCTATTTGAATATGCTTTCCGGTAACGCTCTTGCAACCGGTACCGTATTCGCCCTGACCATCCAGCCTTACATCAATGCAAGTATTATCGTGCAGCTCCTTACTATCGCTATTCCCTATTTTGAAAGACTTCAGAAAGAGGGCGGCGAAGAAGGCAAGAAAAAGATCAACGCTATAACCCGTTATCTGACTATCGCCATCGGCGTTATTCAGGCCGTAGGTTATTACGTAACCCTTAAGCAGTATCAGGCTCTTGAGGTGTTCACCGGCTTTTCCAATGTATTGTCCATCGGCGTTATCGTCGTAACCCTCGTAGCAGGCTCCATGCTCGTTATGTGGCTTGGCGAGTGTATCGATGAAAGAGGCATCGGCAACGGTATCTCTATGATTCTCTTTGCTTCTATCGTTGCAAGAGGACCTGATTTCGTTTCCTTCCTTATCAGCGCAAAGTGGTACGTATCCGTTATTATAGTCGTTCTTGCGGTTGTAATGTTCGGTCTTATCGTATTCGTTGACAATGCAGAGCGTCGTATTCCCGTTCAGTATGCAAAAAGACAGATGGGTAGACGTATGTACGGCGGCCAGAACACTCATCTTCCCATTAAGGTTGCAATGACCGGCGTTATGCCTATAATCTTCGCATACGCTATCGTTAACCTTCCTGCGACGATCGGTATGTTCTTCCCCAACTCCGGATACGCTGAGTTTATTAAGAACTACTTTGGTCAGACAAGCGCTGCATACATGATCATTACTTTCATACTGATCATTGCGTTTAACTATTTCTATATTTCCATCCAGTACAACACTGTGGAAATCGCAAACAACATCAAGAATAACGGCGGTACCATCCCCGGTATCAGACCCGGTAAGCCTTCCAGCGACTTTATCCATAAAGTTGTTAACAGAGTAACCCTTTTCGGTGCTATCTTCCTTGGCTTTATCGCTATTGCGCCTTATATCCTTCAGATATTCCTGCCCAATAGCGCAGGCATCGGTCTTGGCGGTACTTCTATGATGATTCTTGTAAGCGTTTCCCTTGAAACCGTTAAGCAGCTCGAATCCCAGATGCTTATGCGTCACTATAAGGGCTTCCTTGAATAAGATCTGCATTTTGCAGTCAGCAGGGTAAATAGGCAGGCGCCGTGACCCGACGAAACGGCGTTTGCCTGCCCCTCGAGTTTTGTATGTCGGAGAAAAGAGATTTACTATGTTACGTTTGATTTTACTCGGCGCTCCCGGAGCCGGAAAAGGCACACAGGCAGAGCTGATTTCACAGCGTTATGGCATTCCTCAGATTTCCACCGGCGTTATCCTCCGCGAGGAGATAAACAAGGGTACTCCTCTTGGTCTTCGCGTAAAGGAGCTCATCAGTTCCGGCCAACTTGTTCCCGATGCTGACGTGGTCGAGATTGTCAAGTCCAGACTGGCTGAAGACGATTGCAAAAACGGCTATATCCTCGACGGCTTCCCCCGTACGATCCCTCAGGCCGAGGCTCTCGATGAGATGCTCTCCTCTCAGGGCGGAATGATCGACAAGGTCCTTTCCATAGAGGTTTCCGACGAAGATATAATTTCTCGTATGTCAGGAAGACGTGTTTGCCCCTGCGGCGCCACCTTCCATGTAGCATACAATCCTCCCTCAAAAGAGGGAATCTGCGACAAGTGCGGACAGCCTCTTGTTATAAGAGCTGACGATACCCCCGAAGTAGTCGCTGACAGACTTGCGGTTTATCATCAGAAGACCGCTCCTCTCAAGGCATACTACGAGGCTCAGGGTAAGCTCGTAACTGCGCAGGGCTGTGAACAGTTATCAGACACCGTCGAAAACGTTAAAAAGGCGTTGGGAGAGGTTTGATAAATGGTCACTATTAAAAATAAGCGAGAGATCGACTTGATGCGAAAGGCCGGTTATATTGCCGCCCAGCTTCTTGAGGTTGCCGAAAAGGCCGTTGAGCCCGGAATAACCACAAAGCAGCTCGATACGATCATTCGCAAGTTTATCACGTCCCACAATGCGAAGCCCTCCTTTTTGGGTTACAACGGATTTCCCGCAAGCGCCTGCATCTCAATAAACGATGTGGTTATTCACGGAATCCCGAGTGAGCGTCGCATTGAAAATGGAGATATCGTGAGTATTGATGTCGGTGTTCTGCTAAACGGCTACCATGCGGACACTGCAAGGACATTTATCGCCGGAGACGCTTCCGAAGAAGCAAAGAAGTTGGTTCAGGTAACCAAGGAATGCTTCTATGAAGGCTTGGCTCAGGCTGTAGCCGGAAACAGATTAGGCGATATAGGTTACGCCATTGAAAGACACGCGGTAAGCAACGGTTATTCAGTGGTTCACGACTATGTCGGGCATGGCATTGGAACACGGTTACATGAAGACCCCAGCGTTCCCAATTACGGACTTAAAGGCAAAGGCCTCCGTCTTGCTTCTGGCATGACTTTGGCAATAGAGCCTATGATAAACCAGGGAGTTCCCGAGGTTCAGGTCCTTAAGGACGGTTGGACGGTCGTAACTAAAGACGGTAAGCTTTCTGCTCACTATGAGAATACGATAGCTGTTACCGATGACGAGCCGTTAATACTCACATCCCTGTAATTCGATGAAAGAATCGAAAATAACGGAGATCAAACTTATGAAATCTGTTCAAAAAGGAACCGTAGTCGTTTCCACCGCAGGCCACGATAAAGGACTGTGTTTTGCAGTCGTTGGAGTGGATGGGGAAAACGGACAGTATCTGCTTTTGGCAGACGGAAAAACCCGTTTGATCACAAAACCCAAAAAAAAGAAGATAAAGCACTGCCAGGTGCTTCCCGAGAAAAGTCTTTCA
Source organism: Eubacteriales bacterium (assembly GCA_045530715.1). Classification (GTDB taxonomy): domain Bacteria; phylum Bacillota; class Clostridia; order Oscillospirales; family UBA644; genus JAZQLP01. The sequence goes on along the minus strand of JAZSCR010000156.1, from coordinate 1,713 downwards.
ATGAAGCTTTTTAAAGACGGAAAAGAACCGAGCAACGCCTTTATCAGGAAATACTTAAAATTGTTCTTGAGCGAGGAGGCATACTAAATTGGCTAAGGACGGTTTGATTGAGTTCGAAGGAACCGTAATCGAGATCTTACCCAACACCAAGTTCATTGTTGAACTTTCCAACGGTTTTAAGATCACCGCTTACATTTCCGGCAAGCTCAGATTCAATAACATCAGAATACTTCTTGGTGATAAGGTCACTGTTGAGATGTCCCCCAATGACCTCACCAAGGGCAGAATAACATGGCGCGGTAAAAAAGCAGCGCTGTAAACAACATTTACCAAGGCACGTTGTGCCGTATAGGAGGTAATTATTATGAAGGTACGCCCTTCTGTTAAACCCATGTGCGACAAATGCAAGGTTATCAAGCGCAAAGGTAAAGTAATGGTTATCTGTGCTGATCCCAAGCATAAGCAGAGACAAGGTTAATTTTTCGGAGGTAAAAATAATATGGCAAGAATAGCCGGTGTTGATTTACCGAACAATAAGCGTGTAGAGATCGCTCTCACTTATATTTACGGTATAGGAATCAATAAATCTAAAGATATTTTGGCCGCAACAGGCATTAACCCCGATGTAAGAGCTAAGGATCTTACCGATGACGATATATCCAAGCTCCGTGATTATATCGATAAAAACCTTACCGTTGAAGGTGACCTTCGCAGAGAAGTAGCCCTCAACATCAAGAGACTTGTTGAAATCGGCTGTTACAGAGGTGTTCGTCACAGAAAGAGCCTTCCTGTAAGAGGTCAGAGAACCAAGACTAACGCTCGTACCCGTAAGGGTCCCAGCAAGACGGTTGCTAACAAGAAGAAGTAAGGTATAGGAGGATTTAATCAATGGCTAAAGCTAACACTAAAAAAGTAGTTATAAAAAGACGTAAAGATAAAAAGAACATTGAAAAAGGTTCTGCACATATCAGTTCTTCCTATAACAATACTATCGTAACCATCACCGATGTAAACGGTAACGCTATTTCTTGGGCATCTGCCGGCGGACTTGGTTTCAAAGGCTCCAAGAAATCTACTCCTTTCGCAGCTCAGATGGCAGCAGAAACCGCTGCTAAGGCAGCTATGGACCACGGTCTTAAGTCTGTTGAGGTTTTCGTTAAGGGCCCCGGCTCCGGACGTGAATCCGCTATCAGAGCTCTTCAGACAGCAGGTCTTGACGTAACCATGATCAAAGACGTTACACCCATTCCTCACAATGGCTGCCGTCCCCCGAAAAGACGTAGAGTATAATTATTATTGGAGGTAACACATAATGGCTAGATATACAGGTCCTGTATGCAAGCAGTGCAGACGTGAACAGCAGAAACTGTTCCTTAAAGGCGACAAATGCTATTCTGAAAAGTGCCCCATGAATGCTCAGAGAGGTATTCCCGGTCAGCACGGCGCTCGTCGTCACAAGCTTACTGAATATGGTACTCAGCTTCGTGAAAAGCAGAAGGCTAAGAGATACTATGGCGTTCTTGAAAAGCAGTTCGCCGAATACTACGAAATGGCAACCAAGATGAAGGGCATTACCGGTGAAAACCTGCTCCAGATTCTTGAAACCAGACTTGACAACGTCGTTTACCGTCTCGGTTTTGCTGTTTCCCGTCCCGAAGCAAGACAGCTCGTTCGCCACGGTCACTTCACCGTAAACGGCTCCAAGGTAAACAT
>JAZSCR010000212.1:0-5316 GCA_045530715.1 Eubacteriales bacterium | reverse complement strand
AATAACGTCGGAAAGAACGAACACGGGGTCGTCCTTATAATCAAGACCCGTATAGGGGTTATGGTGGAGCCAAAGAGCGCGCATATAACCCTTCTGAAGCTCAATAAGGGTGGGGTCAAACATACTGTAGGGAGAAGCGTTATTGCCCAGAGCTACGGCATTTCTTACGCCGTCCTCGTCCTTGAACTTACGGTAAGTAAGCATATCGAGGTAAACGTAAACACCCTCTTTTTTAAGACAGTAAATAAGGTAGTCCAAGCGGTCAAAGGACTCGGGGTCGTAGGTAGAGGTATTGCCGAGTCTCTTGCCCTTGCGGAACTGATAGATATTTGGGGTAGCCCACTCTGCGTCTATCTGGTGGAATCTTACGATGTTACAGCCGTAGGATGCAAGTCTTTTTGCAAGCTTTTCGGCGTAAGGCTTTTCGGGGAATGCGGCGCCGGAGTTGAGGTTTGCGCCCCAGAACCTTACGGGTGTGCCGTCTTCGAATACGAATCTGTCCCCATCAACGGTGAGAAAGCCGTGCTTACCTGCAGGCTTTTCATCCTCAAAAAGATAGGAAATGTCCAGAGGTGCAAAATCGGTATACGCGGGAAATGGTATAAATTTAGCCATTGTGTTTTACCGTCCTTCGTTAGAGAAAGTTATATTTGAATTATTTTTTATTCTGCTTGTATAAAATAATAGACAGAGGGATGCTTTTCGCCAAGCTTAAGCCTTGCGTAGCCGTCCTCGTAGGTAATACCCACCTTGCCAATAAAGAAGCCTTCTGCATTGACGGACCAGCAAACCAGATTGCGCCTGTCGGTCCTTATAGCTACGTCAGCCTCGATGACCTCGCAGAGAATGGGCGGCTTGCCGTAATCGGTAAGTTCAAGCCAATCTCCTTCTCCCCCCTGCATTTTCTCGGGAGCTTTTTCCACCTTCATATCGGTGTTTTTTGCATTCCCCATCGCGGTGAGGAGTATGGAGTCGGTCTTATCAAGATCAAGGTCGTTATTTAGAGAGGAGAGAGCTATAACGGCGTACTCGCTCCTACATTTCACCTTCAGACCGTCAAGGGATATTTCGCCCTGCGCTGAAAGCATTCCGTAGAGAGCCTTCGTTTTGGGCGTATCCACATAGCCGTATTTTTTATCCCAGCTTCGGTAAAGCTGACCGTTGTCGGAAAGGACCTCTCCCCCTTCGGGAGAAACCAGGTATTCGGTATCGGGCACTCCCTGCTCACGGCCGTAATAGTCGGCGCCTATCTGGGAAAGCTCGGCAGCGATATCGAAGGCGGGCTTTTTAAGGGTCGTAACGCCCCCGGGAGCATATTCGCGGTTTACCTCAAGCTCGTCTACCGAAACGGTTATTTTGTTATTCGCGGGAGAAACGTCACCTCGTCGGGTTATTATTGCCCCGTGGTAGAACATTCCGAACTTTGCAGGGTCGTTCCAGGTAGAGAACATACCCTCCCTGTACCCTACCCCACCGATAGCATCGGCAGAGATCTCCTTACCCAAAATGTTGACCTTATCAAGGAGAGAGGAATAGGCATAGGTGTGTATAGTAAATCCCGACCAGTTCTGAAGCATACCCACGGCGGAAAACATTATAGTACTCTCGGCGCGGTATTTTGAGGGGAAGGTGAAGTCCCATTCGGATATAAAGAAGGGCTTGCCGAACTTACGGTGGCGAGTATTCATAGCCATGCCCCACTCGGGTCTTGAGTGAAGGCTTTCGTTACGGAAATACCTGCCCTTGTCGGATATCCACTTGGTATGATGATAGAGATTTGGGTGGTTATCCATAAAATCTCCAACTCCGTGTGCGGCCCTTGTCTGCATATAAAGCCAAGTGTAATTGGGCCCCGTTATGGGAATTTTCACACCTATCGAACGCATATAGGCTATCATTGAGCCGTAAAACTCGGCAGTGTACTCGGTCTTGAACTCATTAAGCTCAAGCACGGTCCTGTCGCCCAGGTCTATTGAAAAGGGGTCAACCTTATAGCCCTTTTTCTTGCACCATGAGCCGAACAGCTGCCGAAACTCGGTAGCATATGGCTCTACGGAAATGGTCTGGTCAAAGCAACCGAAAAGGCAGGACTCGTTTACCACGTCAGAGAGGGCGAACACGGGATCGTCCCTGTACTCAAGCCCCGTATAGGGGTTACGGTGGAGCCAAAGCCCCCTCATATAACCCTTCTGAAGCTCTATCAATGTGGGATCAAACTGACAGTATGGTGAGGCGTTATTGCCAAGAGCAACCGCATTTCTTACCCCGTCCTCCTCCTTGAACTTACGGTAGGTAAGCATATCGAGGTAGACGTAGATGCCTTCCCTTTTAAGACAGTAGATAAGATAATCCAATCTGTCGAGGGATTCGGGGTCAAATGAGCATGTGTTGGAAAGCCTTTTACCCTTGCGGAGCTGATAAAGGTTGGGGGTTGCCCAATCAGCGTCTATCTGATGAAGGCGCACCATATTACAGCCGTAGGAGGCAAGTCTTTTTGCCAACCCCTCGGCGTAGGGCTTTTCGGGGAATGCGGCGCCCGAATTAAGATTGGTACCCCAGAATCTTACGGGAGTGCCGTCCTCAAAGACGAATCTGTCGCCCTTGACGGTCAAAAAGCCGTGGTTGCCCGCGGGCTTTTCAGACTCGAAAAGGTGGGATATATCTATGGGCGCTTTATCCGCGTATGCTGGAAAGGGAATGTATCTGCTCATATCTCTACCTTCATTCCGTCGGCAGCTACGGTAACGGAAAATTTATCCTTTACAGCTTCGGCAAGCTCTGCCACGGCTTCGGGAGGATTTTTAACGTCGTAAATATGATTTATATACATAGCCTTTGTGCGGCTGCGGGAGAGTATATTGATTATTTCGGGCTTATTGAGGGTCTGATGAGCGCCCTCGGTGACCACCAGGTCAAAGTCCTGCTCGAATATCTGCTTGGGATAATCCCGAAGGTCACTCTTCATATCTCCCGTGAAGCAAACGCGCTTACCCTCACCCTCGATAATAAAGGCGTGGGCGTTGGGGATATGCTCAACGGGTACGGAGGTTATCTTCAGGTTGCCGTCGTCGAATATCTCACCGTCGGGGTACACTCTATATTCAAGCTCGGCGTTCTTCTTTGAGTCGCCGCCCCCTTCGGTGAGGCGGACGAATTCCTCAAGATGGTCACAGAATTTTCGGTCGGGTACGTAAACGGGGATATGCAGCCCCTTGTATCTGCCAAAGCCCGTCATCTGGAAGGCAAACTCCACAAGCCCCGCAAAATGGTCGGCGTGGGAGTGGGTGATGAATATACCCTTAAGGTCTGCAAAGTCAAAGCCATACTTGGTATAGAGGGTGGAAATAGGGGCGCCAGCGTCGATAATATAGTTGCCGTTACCCACGGTGACCACGGCGGAGGAACAAAATCTGTGAGGCTCCGCAATTCCGTGGCTGGTGCCAAGAAAGGTTATTTTCATAGCTATCTCTTATATGTCGGCCAAAACGCCCTTGAGATATTTTACGCCTGCGGCAAAGGCTTCCTCGTTGCTGTTAAAGGAGTAGGAGCCAACGTTGCTCTTTTCTCCTTCTCTTTCAAGACCTGCAAGGCCGTCAAATACTGCAAGGTGGGGTTCGAGGGTTATGCCGCCGCCACCTCTCTTGGAATACTCGGAAAGTATCTCACGGTAAAGGCCAATGCCCTCGCCTGCGGGAACGATAGTGCCGTCGGCGGTAGCATCCTTAACGTGGATATAATGAACTCTGTTCTTAAGTATTGTCCAGGCCTGACGAACGTCCTGACCGGCCTGAATGAAGTTTGCCGAGTCGAATACGGAATGAAGCTCGGGCAGCTCTGCCATCAGCTCGGCACATCTTACGGCAACGTCGCCGTAGATACCCTTTTCGTTTTCGTGGCAGAGGTAAAGGCCGCTACCCTTTGCAGCGTCGCAGAAGGCGGAGAGTCTTTCAAGAACAATATCTCTGTAATCCTCGGGTCTGTCGCCCTCGGGAATGTAGAAGCTGAAGAGTCTTATGCATTCGGCGCCTACGGTGTTGCCAAGCTCAACGGTTCTCTTGAAGAGGTCGAGGTGGGGAGCAAAGTCGTCCTTTACGCTTATCTTTCCGCAGGGAGAACCGAGAGAACGGATCTTTATGCCTGAAGCGGCAAGAGTATCGGAAATAACCTTTGCTTCGGCGGGAGTTCTGTCTGTGAAGGGCTTACCGTCAACCCCTCTGATCTCTATGTAACCGATACCTGCCTCGTTGAGGGCCTTTATCTGAACGGCAAGGTCGGAGCCTGCCTCGTCGGCAAATGCCGAGATCTGAATATTGTCTGCCATAGTTATTATCTCCTTAAAGTTAGAGTCGAATATAATATTATATTTTATTATAACATAGTCAAGGGGAAATTTCAAGCCCCGAAATGGGAATATTTACGCAAGATAGAGGGCTTTGGGAAAGGGATTTAGAAACTTTTTCCAAACTTCCCGAAGAGAACTTTTTAAAGAGGGTTTTACCCTTGACAAAGGGACGAAAATGTTATATAATAATCTATTATAAAGCAATTATTTAATGAAGGATAAAAGAAATGAAAGCGATAACTAAACTTCTTTCCGAAATAACCAATAAGGCCTTCGCCGACTGCGGATACGAGGGTGAGTTCGGCGCGGTAACGGTATCAGACCGTCCCGACCTTTGCCAGTTCCAGTGCAATAGCTCCTTTGCCGCCGCAAAGGCTTTCAGAAAGGCTCCCGTAATGATAGCCAAGGACGTGGCTGAAAAGCTTCAGGCTACGGGCATTTTCGGAAGCGTTGAGGCAGTTGCCCCCGGATTTATAAACATGTCCGTTAACGAGGAGTTTCTTACCTCCTACGTAAACGGTATAATAGAGGACGAAAACACGGGTATTGCAAAGGCTGAAAAGCCCTATACGATCCTGGTTGACTACGGCGGACCCAACGTTGCAAAGCCCCTCCACATAGGGCATCTCCGTTCCGCAATAATCGGAGAATCCCTTAAAAGACTTGCAAACAAGCTTGGCCACAACGCCTTTGGTGATATTCACCTTGGTGACTGGGGTCTTCAGATAGGCCTTATAATCACCGAGCTTAAGCTCCGTATGCCCGAAGAGAGATGCTTTGCAGAGGACTTTGACCCCACAAAGGACGAGGTTCCCCTGCTCTCCATGGATCTTCTTAACGAGGTATACCCCACCGCCAGCTCAAAGAGCAAGGTTGACGAGGAATTTGCGGTACTTGCCCACAAGGCCACCGCAGAGCTTCAGGCAGGCCGTCCGGGATATATCGCTATATGGAACAGCATTATCAGAGCCTCC
>JAZSCR010000065.1:0-13542 GCA_045530715.1 Eubacteriales bacterium | reverse complement strand
GACTTTTTGACATGTTAAACTGGTGGATCTCACTTACCCTGGCGGGACAGATATTTGCCTGCATGGCAGTATTTGCCACCGTAATACTCGTAATCCAGATAATACTGCTGCTTGTAGGTTTTGGCTCAAGCTCTGACACCGAGGTTGATACCGACACTGACGGCGACGTTGAAGCCGAGGGTGTTTTCGGAGAAGACGTACCCGAAGAGGGTGACGCTTTCGAAGGCGAGCCTCTGGACGTCGGTCTAAGACTTATAACCGTACGTGGAATCGTAGCATTTCTGGCAGTAATGGGCTGGACGGGTGTTATACTTACCCGTATGAATATGCCCATAATTCTTACGGTAGCTATCTCTGCAGGTTGCGGCTTTATGGCAATGCTGCTTATAGCCGTCCTTTTCAACGCAATAATGAAGCTCCAGAGTAACGGCAATATAAATCTCAAAAACGCCGTAGGCCTCTCGGGCGAAACATACCTTGCAGTCCCCCCTCAGCGTACGGGTAAGGGCAAGGTAAGCATAACAGTTCAAGGAAGATATTCCGAATACGATGCAATGACAGACGAGGAAGAAAAGATTCCCACGGGGGCAAGCGTTGTAGTCACCGGCATCTCAGCAGGAATACTTTTAGTAAAAACAAAAAATAAATTATAAAGGAGAAGACAATGTTTAACAACATTCTTATGGCTCCCACGGTAGAGCCCCTGATTCTTACCGTAGTAATAGCGTTGATAGTTATATCTCTGCTTCTGGCCCTTTTGTCAAGATACAAAAAATGTCCCTCTGACAAGATCATGGTAATCTACGGTCAGGTAGGTAAGAACCCCGACGGTACTCCCCGAAGCGCCCGTTGTATCCACGGTGGCGCGGCATTCATAGTACCCGTTGTTCAGTCCTACGAATTTCTTGACCTGACTCCCATATCCATTTCCGTTGACCTGAGAAACGCCCTTTCCAGACAGAATATCCGTATTGACGTTCCTTCTACCTTTACCGTCGGAATTTCCACCGACGAAGGCATAATGCAGAACGCCGCAGAAAGACTTCTCGGTCTTAAGCTTACCCAGATACAGGAGCTTGCAAAGGATATTATCTTCGGTCAGCTCCGTCTTATCATCGCAACCATGGACATCGAAGAGATAAACACCGACAGAGATAAGTTCCTTGAGCAGGTAAGCAGAAACGTTGAAAGCGAACTCAAGAAGATCGGTCTTCGTCTTATAAACGTTAACGTTACCGACATCAGCGACGAGTCGGGTTACATACTCGCCCTTGGTAAAGAAGCCGCTGCAAAGGCTATAAACGACGCTAAAAAGAGCGTTGCCGAACAGGAACGTGACGGTTCTATCGGTGAAGCTAACGCCCTTAAGGAACAAAGAGTACAGGTATCCATGGCCGACTCCGAGGCGATCCAGGGTGAAAACTCCGCAAAGATGGAAATTGCACTTTCCAACGCACAGCTTAAAGAAAAAGAGGCGGAAGCTCTCCGTATAGCCACTGCCGCACAGAACATTCAGGCTGCAAAGGCCCGCGAAGAATCCTACGCCGCAGAACGTGCCGCAGAAGAAGCAAGATACTCCAGAGAAAAAGCGGCTCTTGAAGCAGATATGATAGCTTCTGCAGAAATCAAAAAGAAGGAGCTTGAGCTCCAGGCAGAAGCTGAAGCCGAACAGATCCGCCGCAAGGCAAAGGGTGAAGCGGACGCTATCTACGAAAGAATGCAGGCCGAAGCAAAGGGTATGCAGGAAGTTCTTACCAAGCAAGCCGCAGGTTTTGCAGAAATCGTTAAGGCTGCAAACGGTGATACCGATGCCGCATTAAAGCTTATGATAGCCGACAAGCTTGACACTCTTATGCAGATTCAGGTTGACGCCATTAAGAACATAAAGATCGACAAAGTTACCGTTTGGGATAACGGCTCCGTCAATGCCGACGGCAAAAACGCCACCGCAAACTTTATCTCCGGCCTTATGAAGTCGGTTCCTCCCCTTCAGGAAGTGTTTGACATGGCAGGTATGAACCTCCCCGAGATCCTCGGCAAAGTCAAAGAAGAGAATTTACTCCCCGAAATCCCCGAAGAAGAGATTATTGAAATAACCGAAGAAAATCCTGAAAGTGTTGAATAAAGACACTAAACTCCATAAGTAACAAAGAAGAGCAAGCCAAAAGGCTTGCTCTTCTTTGCGATATATGGAAAATTTAATTTTCGCTTACTATACTCTTCATATTGTAAAGTCCTACGGGTTTACCCTGAAGAAACTTTGCGGCAGATATTGCGCCGTCTGCAAACAGCGCTCTGCTGTATGCCTGATGACGAAGAGTAATCGTCTGGGTATCAGTGGAAACGAATACCTGGTGGTCACCCACGATATTACCCATTCTTACGGCGGCTATGCCAATTTCGTTCTTTTCACGCTTACCAACACCGCTTCTGCCAAGATTATACACAGCATCGGTGCGGACTTCCTTTATACCGTCAGCTATCATAAGAGCCGTGCCGCTGGGAGCGTCAACTTTGCGGTTATGATGTGCCTCAACGATTTCAATATCCGCATCGGGAAAAGCCTTTGCGGCAGTCTTTGCAAGCTCTACCAAAAGAGCCACACCCAAAGACATATTGGCAGAATAAAATACGGGAACCTTTTCAGCCGCCGCCTTTATGCATGCCATTTCCTCTTCACCCTGACCGGTGGTGGCAATAACTACGGGAAGATTATGCTTTACAGCGTACTCCGTAACCTCTTTGGTCATGGAAAAGTGAGAAAAATCTATAATTACGTCAGCTTCACCAGAAAAATCTTCAAGAGAAGAAGGAATATCGGCAGACTTTGAAAACTTATCAACACCGCCCGCAAGGGAACAACCCGAGTTTTCCTTATTAACGCTGTTAATTACCTCTGCGCCCATTCTTCCCAGAGCGCCGTTTAAAAGTATTCTCATACGTTAAGTCCCTGCTTTCTCATTTCGGCAAGAAGGACGGTCTTGTGAGCCTCTTCCATCCGGGTAAGGGGCAGACGGAGATAATCCTTGCAGTAGCCAAGGGCAGCCATAGCGGCCTTTACGGGAATGGGATTAACCTCGGAGAAAAGTGCGTTTATAAGGGGGAGCATCTCAAACTGGAGAGCTGCACTACCCTTAACGTCGCCATTAAAGAATTTGGTGCAGATTTCTGCAGTCTTATCGGGAAGAACGTTGGAAAGAACGGAGATACAACCTTTTGCGCCAACGGACATAAGGGGAACTATCTGGTCGTCGTTACCCGAATAAACAACCAGGTCGTCGCCAACGAGAGCCATGGTTTCAACAATTTTGCTGAGGTTACCGTTAGCCTCCTTTGCCGCAACGATGTTGGGATGCTTAGAAAGAGCCAGGTAAGTAGAGGGCTCAATATTTACACCTGTACGGGAAGGAACGTTATAAAGAATAACGGGCTTTGTACTGTGGTCGGCAATTTCGGTATAAAGCTTGATAAGACCGTTCTGGGTAGCCTTGTTGTAATAAGGAGTTACCACGAGAACAGCATCAACGCCCACCTGACAAGCGTACTCTGTAAGTTCAATGGCGTAAGCGGCATCGTTTGACCCTGTGCCTGCAATAACCTTTTTACGACCTGCAATCTTTTCAACTGCAAAGCGGATACATTCTCTGTGCTCTTCGTCGGTAAGAGTAGATGCCTCACCGGTAGTACCGCAAACTACTACTGCGGCTACGTCGCTGTTTGCCTGGTCTTCAAGAAGCTTTCCAAAAAGCTCGTAATCAACGCCGTTTTCATCAAGAGGGGTGATAAGTGCGGTAGCTATACCCTCAAATACTAATTCTTTTGCCATAATGGACCTCCAATTATTCATAAAAAAACGATAGCCTTCGCTCAATGCGATGCTATCATACCCTTTTGCCGCGCAAAATCTTTCAAAAGCGGCTCTATGTACGATAGCTCTCCGCAACCAAGTTGCGACAGTACAGCAGATATTATCTGATGTCCCGGAATTGCCTTCCGCCTCGGCAAAACCTCGGCGCCTGCCCCTTTCTGCCCCGCATAAGTCCTGCGAAAGACCTTTAAGCGGTGAATACTCTTGACGCGGCGCGCCTCTACCATTTATTATCTGCAAGTATAACATATGTTTCCCCACCTGTCAATAAGGAAGGGTGCAAATTTAATATTTGTTCAAAAATAAGTCCCGTTTTCTCTAATAATATACGGAAAACGGGACGTTTTTGTTCATTTGCTGTTTATTCTTTTATCACGGGCAATTCGGTCATACGGAGGTTTGTACATCCGTAGGGTATGAGCCTTATTTTCTCAACCTCAAAGGATGCATTTTTTGTATGGGGAATGGGGGCGGCGGCGCTTCTCACCACAGGCCATTCAACCTTTTTAGCATCCGTCCATACCTCAACGGGAGGTGTATCGGGAGAGAATACGAATATGGCGGGGCCCTTATTTTCCTTTACCTCAAAATCAGGCTTATCGCCTCTGACGTAGAAGGCGTAATTCCAATCCGACTCGGGATACACCGTATAGTCACAGTGAGGATAACGGTGATAGGCAGTATCTCTGTGATACTCATCCCATCTTTCCTTAATGGGCATAGCATAGACCAAGGGGCCGCAAGTAACAGCCGAAAGCTTATTAACTCTATCTACAAGCTTAAACTCTGAATGAAGGATTATCCTTACCTCGGTCTCCCCTTCCCAATATCCTTCAAGCTTATAGAATTCACCTTTTGCAGGCCTTATCTTCTCTTCACCCACGTAGATATCGGCGTATTCTATCCATTCGGGAATTCTGAAATATATGGGAAACGCAAATGGCATAGAAGGCGTAACCGTCATCTTAACTTCTTCCTTGAAGGGATACATGGTATCCACCCTTACGCTAACGGGAATACCCTTTACGGGGGTATTTATTTCGCAAGGCATATAGGATATGACGGCAATACCCTCGGCATCGGATTCGGTAGCGACCTTCTTCATATAGGCTGACCTCATAAACTTAGGCCAGCCCTGGCTGAGATTTGCGGTACAGCACCCATAATTTGGCTCTACACCAAACATATTTGAATCGGCGGAATTGGTTCTGTAAACGTTATCCTCAACAGGAGCGCAAAGTATCTGATTTACCTGCTGTAAATACTGGTGTGTCTGCATATCGGGGCTGAAAGTAGCGGGAAGGGCGTTAAAAGTAACCTTTTCAAGTCTGTCCGCCCAAGCAACCTTGCCCGTAGCTTTTATAAGATTTTCAAGGGAGTACATATACTCAACCACGGCGCAAAGCTCGGTACCCTGAACGGGACTCTTTCCTGCAAGACATTCGTCTCCGGAAAACATTCCCGTAACCATGCCGTGATATTTGTCAAGCATAGCTTGCATATGCTCGGTTTCTTCAAAAAGACTCTCGTCACCAGAAAACTGCCATTCAAGAACACCCTGACGGAGAGCCATGGCGTTATTTACAACGTGGTCAAAAAGGCTCCAACGTTTTCTGTCTTCAATTTCCCTGTAGGGCCATACGGCAGGGTCAAAAAAGGCAAGCCAATCAAATCCCTGGAGAGAGAGTTTCTGTACAAGCCTGAGAAGCCAGGTCTCGGGACGTCTGCTGTAAAGCCAAGCTATTGGGATAAGAGCCTCGAACCACCGAGTCTGTCCCCAATCTTTAAGGGTGTGACAGTTAAGATGCAAATCAAGAGCCTTGAGCGCCTTATACAGAACATCTTCTACCCTATCGTCCTCAGTCATATCGTACCATACGGTAAAGACCTTGCACATAAGAATATACGCCCATAAATCACGGTTTTTCTCCCCCGGCATGATCCAGCCGTCAGCACTTTGACGGGCAATTATCTCATTTATATAAAATTCGGCTTTTTCCTGTAAATCAACCCTTTTTGTAAGAAAAGCAAGAGGTATAAATCCGTCAAGCCAATAGGGAACTCTTTCCCACCCTTCGCCCTCGCCCCCTATCCAGGCACTATCCTTAACGTCGGGCCAAAAATCGCATAATGTACCTGAAATTCCATTAGCCTGTATCTGAAGCTGACGAAGAGCCCAGCCTCTCAAATGGATATCCGTTACGGGAATATCCTCAAAAATATTTTTCTCAAGTTCCATATATCTTAAGTCCTTCCAACAGACATAGTTTACGCATAAATTATATCAATAAAATCGCTTATTGTCAATATTCTTAAAAATAATAAATCCTGTTTTTCAGCACATACTATCTTGGGCAGTAAGATCTCTGCCAATTAAAGAAAGGACGTGTTTTTATGCCTTCAATTTCATGTAACGCACAGGAATGTGTTCACAACAAAAACAACTGCTGCTGCTTAAGCAACGTAAAAATCGGCGGCGAAAACGCAAAATATGCCGAAAAGACAAACTGCGAAAACTTCTGCGAATGTAACGGCTCCTCCGAAAACAGAGCCCAGAGCGCTTGCATGTGCCAGTCCATTGACTGTGATGCCACAAACTGCATTTACAACAATGATAAAATCTGCAACGCAGACAGAATCGACGTAATCGGCGCGGAAGCCCATAAGGCTCACCAGACCGAATGCTACACCTTCAGAATGCAGTAAGCATTGCTTGTAGCAAGGAAAAAGAGGCAGCGACACTGCCTCTTTTTCTTATTCTTCATCTTTTGAAATGTTAATAAACACGCCGTTTACCTCGACACCGTCCTCGGCTCTTACCAGAACGTACTTAACGCCGTCTATTACCCTAACGTCAACAAGGTCCTCTTTTTCGGGATTGACTCTTATCTGAACGTCAGGGGTCTTTATCTCAAATTGCTTGACGTTGACTATGTTTTCGGGCAGTATATCGTTACCCTTTCCGAACTCTTCGTCGTATTTTTGTCCGAAGTTTTCAACCTTTTCTTCGGACACACCGCAGTCGCGAAGAACGTGCTTTACTATATTTTTCGATACGGCCACGTGGTCGTCGTCATTCTTTATTTCCTTGTTTCCGGAAATAATATCGCATATCTTTTCTCTGACCTCGCAAACAACGTCAAAGCTACACTCTTCCTCAAGAGAATCACTCAAAACAGAGTGGAAGGTGTACTTCTGTGCCGTGGCGGGCATAGGTACGGGAGCATTGAAAAGGCTGTCCGCAAGCAGACTGTTATCCGCAGAAGAAGACCTTGTATAGAACAGGGCACCGTGGATATTGGCACCTCTACCTTCAAACTGGGGAAACATAAATCCGTTTACGGGTGAGGTAACTATCCAATCACATCTGCTACTGTGGAAGTTCTTATCCTGGGAGTCGTAACTCAGAGCAGACTTGGTCATCTTAATGGGGCAAATACTGCAAATTATGTAATTAAACACATTCTCCGACCCGTCGGGAAGCTCCTCGTCATTCTTCGTCTTAAATGCCACGTCGTAATTTTCCTGCATAAGAAGAATTACGTAGCCTTCCTCAAAGGTCACCGATTCAATAATTTTATCAAATAGACCCTTTACGGCTTCTTCGTCCTTTAACCCCGTCTTTCTCAGAGTATTAAGCAGTTTATAGGATTCAGACTCCGCTACCTGCTGGGGAGAGAACTCTATATCGATGAGGTTCTTACGTCTTGTTCCCGAAAGAGTACGTCTGAAAATACCCAGATACTTTTCGGCCTCGTCAAGAGGAAGGGTGGGAAGGGCGGAAGTGAATGTAGATATTATCTCTTTTTTCTCGTTTACATAGCATCCGCATACGCGGGCAATATTATTTTTATCGGGAGAAAGGCGTCTGCGGATCTCCCCAATATTTCTTTTGTTCATAAATTTCCTCGCATTTTCTGAATGTTTTTACAGTATAACACAAATCCGAGTTTTTTTCAAGTAGAAAAAATTAAATTTATCATTTTTTGTCTGTCGGCTCAAAGCCTTGACAGCAATATCATCACAAACAATCTTCCCCCGAGCTTTTGGTCTCTATCTAAAAAATACTGATAAACAACGTGTTTTTTTCACTTTTTACACGTATCGAATAGCATGACTTTTTCTATGGTTCAAACCACATGTCTGCCAAAAGCCTTTACAGACGGCATATGAAACTTTATTTATGTTTTTTTCTTTCCCCTCTTGAAATAAAAGGAATAATATGATATTATTTATATAAGATACATTTTAAGCGTGATACGGAGATCTTGGATGAAACACATACTTTTGATAACTACAGGCGGCACCATAGCCTCAACTCAAAGCGGCGAGGGCCTCACCCCCACGGCAAACCCCGAACAGCTTTTACACCATGTTCCCGAAGTAAAAAACATCTGCAAGGTATCGTCAGTAAGACTTTATAACCTTGACAGTACCAATATGCGTCCCGAAAATTGGCTCAACGTTGCCCTCTATATTAAAGACGTATACGAAAACTACGACGGATTTGTCATCACCCACGGCACCGACACAATGGCCTACGCGGCAGCTACTCTTCATTATCTGATACAGAACAGTCCTAAGCCCATTGTCCTTACAGGCGCCCAGATACCCATTGAAAACAGAGATACCGATGCCCGTGAAAATCTGACCAATGCCTTCCTCTACGCATCCGACGAAAACGCCTGCGGAGTCCACATCGTATTCAACGGTAAGATAATCGCCGCAACCAGAGCCAGAAAGACTCACACAAAGAGCTTTAAAGCCTTTTCCAGCATCGATTATCCCGAAATTGGCTTTATCAGAGGCGCAAAGGTCAAATACTATATCAAGGATAGCCTGACCGGCCCCGTAAAATTTTACGATAAGATAGACCCTGCCGTCACCATAGTCAAGCTAATCCCCGGCATGAGCGCAGATATTTTTGATTTTGCCGCAGAAAAATGCCACGCCGTAATCATAGAAAGCTTTGGTGTGGGCGGTATCCCCTATTATGAAAACGACGAGTTTACCGAAAAAATTGAAATGCTTATCTCAAAAGGCGTAAGAATAGTTATCACCACCCAGGTACCCCACGAAGGCAGTGATATGTCGGTCTATCAGGTAGGATTACGAATTAAGCAAAAATATGAAATACCCGAAGCCTACGATATGACAACGGAGGCCGTGGTTGCAAAAATAATGTGGGCACTCCCCCAAACCTCCACGGCGGCGGAGTTTGAACAGCTCTTCCTCACCCCCGTTGGCAACGACACTATTTGACAGTACTCATCTATTGACAAAAAGTCCGTTCTGTGATATAATATGTGGTACCTAACTAAGGTACCCTATATGGGGCAGTACCGGATTTCGACGTGGAGAACGAAGTGCGATAAGCGGGTAGTGTTGCAGCAATCACTTTAAAGGCTGTAAACTTTAAAATTAAACGCTAATCATAACGAATTAGTTGCTGCCTAACTAACGGCAGTCGTCTGTATCGGGAGTTCTGCGGCCCGATTACCGGCGTGTTTTTTGCAGACAACGGGATTCTCGGGACTGACAGGTCTTAAGGTTCGCCTTAAGAAACCGTCCGTCAGCCAAGACTTGATGACCGTATAATTTTGGCTATATTCCCCTGAGGGTTTGCCCTTGCCCCTCTCGGGAACGAATATAAACATCCGACTGCACCCGGAGAAAGTTTCATGGACTGCTTTACGGACACGGGTTCAACTCCCGTCTGCTCCACCAATTGTTATTACTGAAAGCAAAAAAAGAGGCAACCCGAATATGGGTTGCCTCTTTTTACTTTATTTTATTCCAAACAGTTCCTTTATGGCATTAACTATCCAAAACTCATACTTAACCTTTTGTGGGGCAGGATTTTGTGCAAGGCGTAATTCTTCCGGAATTGAGTTGGTATTCACGGCCATAACCGTTTCGGCGTCCGCGCTACCGCTTATGCATACGGCGGGAAAGACCACGCACCACCAATTATGCCCCTGCCCGCTGCCAAGCTCTATTATGAGGCTGTCGTAATACCCTGCGGGCAGATAAAAATTCCCGTATTCTCTGTATTCAAAATACTCTCTTTTTACCTCAACAGAAATGGCCTGATGGGAGCCGTTCTCGCGGAGAACCTCCGTTGCCGCATCCTCTATAAGAGAAATTCCGTCCTTGACAGCATCCATAGCTTCTGCCTTTGAGGTCGCCCCCTCCGTAAGAACAGAGGTTACCTCAAGTACGGCATCACGCACCTTCAGTTTAAGCTCCTGATCCGCTTCAAGGTCGCTGTTAGCCCGAATATGAAGACGGAAAAAGTTATCTTTACTCTCCGTCATATCAAAATAATTCAGCATCCCGCCAAAGAGTGATGAAAATGCAATATTAAGTGCCAACGTCAGTCCGAGAAAGGTTTTCATAGGGTTCATTCCTTTATTTTTCTTTGTATTTTCATTTTCCCCCAAACAAAATTATTTATACAAAAAGATTGTCATTGTTTTGTTAAAATATACTATTGACTTTTTCACTTTACTCTGATATAATGCTAAACATATACTTTCACTATACGTCATTTACTCACGGCGGATTTTCGGAAAGCATAAAATAATAAAGGCCGGCAAGGCATATTTTTGAAGAAAGGAAAGGTGCTTATCTAAAAAAGAGATAAGGCCGGAAAATCAACATGAAAAGAGTTTATAATTTTTCCGCAGGCCCCTCGGTTTTACCCGAAGAGGTACTGAAAAAAGCACAGGACGAGATGCTGTGCTACGAAGAGTCCGGAATGTCAGTAATGGAGATGAGTCACCGATCTAAGCCGTACGAAAAAATCATTCAGGGCGCAGAAGCTCTCCTTCGCAAAATAATGAACATTCCCGATAATTACAAGGTTATGTTCCTTCAGGGCGGTGCTTCCAGTCAGTTTGCAATGATTCCCATGAATCTTATGAAAAAGGGCAAGATTGACCTTGTGCTTACGGGCATGTGGGCAAAGAAGGCAAAAGAAGAAGCAGCTCGTTACGGCAACGTTAACGTAGTGGCATCCTCTCAGGACAAAACATTCTCTTACATCCCCGAACTTGACCCCGAAAAATTTGATAAGGACGCCGATTATTTCTATATCTGCCAGAACAACACAATTTACGGTACCAGATTCAAAAACCTTCCCGATACAGGTAACGTACCTCTGGTTGCAGACCTCTCTTCCTGCATCCTCAGTGAGCCCATAAACGTATCCGACTACGGCCTTATTTTTGCTGGTGCCCAGAAGAATATGGGTCCTGCAGGCCTTACCGTTGTAATTATCCGCGAAGACCTTATAAGCGACGCTATGGATATTACCCCCACTATGTTCAAGTACACCACTCACGTGGAAAACGGATCTATGTACAACACGCCTCCCACGTACGCTATCTACATTTGCAAGCTTGTACTTGAGTGGTTAGACCAGTTGGGCGGTCTTGAGGTTATGGGAGAGATAAACAAAAGAAAGGCAAAGAAGCTTTACGATTTTCTTGATAATTCCAAGCTTTTTAAGCCCACGGTTCTTAATCCCGACGACAGATCATTGATGAATATTCCCTTTGTTACCGGCGACGAAGAGCTTGATGCAAAATTCGTTGCAGAAGCTACAAAGGCAGGCTTTGTAAACCTTAAGGGTCATCGTTCTGTTGGCGGTATGAGAGCTTCCATTTACAACGCTATGCCCGAAGAAGGCGTAGATGCGTTGGTAGCCTTTATGGCAGAGTTTGAAAAGGCAAACGCTTAAGGAGAAAAGCTGATGATAAATATTAAAACCATGAATAAAATCGCGGAAGTGGGTCTTTCCAAGCTTGATAAAAGCCTCTTTACCTGCTCCGACAACTGCGCCGATCCCGAAGGTATTCTGGTTCGTTCCGCAGCTTTACACGAATACGACTTTGACGCAAATCCCTCCCTTGCGGCCATAGCAAGAGCAGGGGCGGGTGTGAACAATATTCCCATTCCCAAGTGCACGGAGAAGGGTATTTGTGTATTCAATACCCCCGGCGCAAATGCAAATGCCGTAAAGGAAATGGTACTCTGTGCTCTGTTTCTGGCAAACAGAAAGGTTGTTGACGGTATAAACTGGGTTAAGACTATTGCCGACAAGGGTGACGAAATTCCCGCCTTGGTAGAAAAGGGCAAAAGCGCTTTCGGCGGCCCCGAAATACAGGGCAAGACCCTGGGCGTAATAGGCCTTGGAGCCATTGGCGCTATGGTAGCAACAGCCGCAACACATCTTGGGATGACCGTATACGGCTACGACCCCTTTATCACCATTGATTCGGCTTGGAATCTCTCAAACTCGGTTATAAAAGCCGAATCAAAAAAGGAAATATACGAAAAGTGCGACTATATCACTTACCATATTCCTCTTAACGCCGAAACGAAGGGTAGTCTTAACGCAGAAGCCATCGACCTAATGAAAAACGGTGTGCGAATACTCAACTTCTCCAGAGCCGAAATTGCTGATTTTGATGCACTTTCCGAGGCTCTTGAAAAGGGCAAGGTTGCCGCTTACGTTACCGACTTCCCCAACGCGAAGGTTATGGAAATGAAGAACACGGTCGCCATTCCTCACCTTGCTGCGTCCACCCCCGAATCGGAAGATAACTGCGCTGAAATGGCCGCACTTCAAATAGCAGATTATATCCTTAACGGTAATATTAAAAACAGTGTAAATCTTCCCGAAATAAGGGCAGAAAGAACGGACGGTACGAGAATCTGCGTTATTCAGAAAAACGTACCTAAAATGCTTAACGCGATCTCCGAAGTAATCGCCCATGCAAACCTTAATATAGAAAACATGACCTGCAAATCAAAGGGCGACGTGGCTTACGTTATTATCGACCTTTCAGGTAAGATAGAGGGCAACGGTATTGCCCATAAAATAAGCAATATCGAAGGTGTTTTAAAAGTCAGAGTTATTAACTAAAATTATCATAAGCACCGCCCGATGCATTTGCATCGGGCGGTTTTCCGTGTACGGAAAACCGCAGAGCCGTCAGTCAGACGGCTCTGCGGTGCTTATAGGGGTATTTTTATTTCTTTACTTCAAAGAGATACGTCATTATGCCGTTAATCAAAATTAACACGCTTATGAACAGCCCGAATACCGTGTAATAATCTGTTCCCAGAAGCAGCGGCATAAGAGAAGCAATAAAAGCTATTATTGATAGCGCTGTACGGATAACAGCAAAATTTCTATTGCTCAAAAATAGTCCGAGAACTGTCAGAATGAGAATAACAGAGGTCAATAGGGCTGTTAAAAAGGGGCCGAAATTAGCAAATCCAAAGGGCTCAAGGTCAAAGTAGGAATAGTGATAAGTCAGGCTTCTGACCGCTTCCTCGGGAGGCTGAGCAAAATTCAGCACCGCGCCAAAGGGAAGCATCTCAAAAACCACGGTAGCAACGCTTAAGACCGCCGGTAAATATTTCTTCATTCCTACTCCCCTTTCTTTATCTGGTTAATTACCGAAATAAGGGTCTCCTTTTCAATTCCCGAAAGGATAAGAGTCTTGGCCATATCCTCAAATTCAGATATTCGTGATTCGGCCGCATTAAGAAGAACTGCGCGGGAGTCCTTTGCAACAAAGTATCCTCTGCCCCCTGCGGCAACGATAAGTCCCTTTGCCACAAGATCCCCGTAGGCTTTTGCTATGGTATTGGGGTTTACG
>JAZSCR010000109.1:0-2351 GCA_045530715.1 Eubacteriales bacterium | reverse complement strand
CAGGGGCCAGGGGCCAAGGTCCAGGGGCCAGGGCGCCTGCGGGCGGGAAGCGCTTCCGCGCAAAAAACACCCCGAGGGGTGCTTTTTCATGTTATTTTTTTAGTTTTATAGTTACAAGCCTTACCTTTTTTTTCAACGCACGAAAAATCTTTACCGTGTAGACCGTGCCTTTTGATTCTCCGTCCCAGAATGCCACAACGGCATCGGCGTAGTTTGCAATCTCTTCGTTCCTCTTCAATGGCGCAATCTTTCCGGGATACACGTCGTATCGGGGCAGAAACTCGGTCAGCTTTAGTCCCTTTCTCTTTGCGTAATCCCTTGCAAGGTTGTCTATTCCCCGCGCTCCCCCTGAAACTATCTCGGTGGCTCCCTCGGGAATATACTTGTCTATGGGGATATTAGTCAGAGTTCTTGACCCTATAATTGCTAATTTCATATCTACCTCACTTTTGAACATACTTTAGATGTATTATATATCTATTTCCAACATTTTACAACAAGGTGAATATATAATGGGTATATAATATGTTTAATGTAGGGCTTCTATATGGCTATAAAGAGTTTATCAATAAGAATTGACGATGAAATGTTAGATAAGTTGCACGTTATTGCCGACTACGAGGGCAGAAGCGCAAACAGTCAGATACTCGTGCTTATCCGCGACCTTATAGAAGAGTACGAGGCAAAGCACGGCGAAATAAAAATAGGAACGAAAGCATAAAAAACAGAGCCTTCCGATTGGAAGGCTCTTATTATTTTGCACAATATCTGCGTTAGCGGTAGGGGCTATATCTTTCCGTTCCCTGGCCCCTGGACCTTGGCCCCAGGCCCCTAATATACGCCCCACCCCGAAGGCTGAAGGCTTCGGGGTTTTATGCGTCCTGCAGACGCATAAAATAAGCCCCTCCGCAGTTGCGGAGGGGCATTGGGGCGTATCTTATTTAAACAGCTCCCCGTAGGTTTCGGGGCGTCTTTCGAGCTTGGTTATGCGGTTTTTGTCGCCGTATCTTGGGCCGACGGAGAACCAGAAGGCGGAATTGGGCTTGTTAAGGTCAATGGTGGATATTGCAAGACCCATATCCTCGCAGGTGCCCGCAAGTATCTCGCCGATGGGGGAGATGATTCGGCTCATGGGCTGGTCGGACTTCTTGGAGTGGTTAACGCCGGGAACGACTATGTAAATGGAGTTTTCCATCGCTCTTGCCTGAAGCTGAACGTGGCCGTCGCCAATGGTAGGAACGAATACTATCTCCGCGCCCTGAACTGCCAGCGAGCGAATGGATTCGGGGAAGAACTGGTCAAAGCAGGTTACGGTGCCTATACGGCCAAAGTCGGTGTCGAATACGTTGTATTCGTGTCCGGGGGAGGAGCCGTTGTTGAGGGCATTGTAGGTGATGTGGCACTTACGGTATTTGCCAAGAAGGCTACCGTCTTTGTTAATAACAACGTTGGTGTTGTAGCGGAGGCCGTCCTCGCCGATCTCGCCCATATTAAAGAGTATGTACATTCCGTACTTCTTCGCCTTTTCTCCCAGAGCCTCGGTCCAGGGACCGGGAACGGGCTGAGAGGTTTCGCCCTTGATGCTCTTGTGGAGCATAAAGGTACAGATGCTCTCGGGGAAGGATACTATATCGACCTTCTGCTGTCCTGCCTTGTCGCAGAGAGCAAGGATCTTTTCAAATCTGCTTTCAACGGTTTCGTTATCCTTATTGTCGTAGCAGTTAAGGAAGCCTGCCGCAACCGTTACCTTACGGGGAGGGATGGGAGCTATCTTGCGGAGAGAAGCCTCTCTTACCAGCATCGAGCCGTTATCGGTGGACATTATCATGGCGATAACCTCTGCCTTTGCAGAGCCCTTCAGCGCAACGAAGGTTCCCGTAGCGGTATAGATGCCGTCCGCCTTTTCGTACTTGGGGGCGTATTCGGTCTGAATAGGCTTGCCGTCGTCGGCGTAGGTATCAACCACAAATCTGGTGCTCATCTTGGGATGAGTCATATCTTCAACCGAGAAGGTAAATTTTACTTCGTAGGTCGCGCCCTCTTCAACGGGGGCCACGGTGAGAAGCTTGCCGCAGTCGCCGAATCTCTTGCAGATAAGCTTTTCGCCCTCTTCGGTGGACTGACGGTCGGGGGTGATGTTCTCACGCTGAGACCATACGGTCCATTCCTTAAGGGGCGCAAGTATGTTTTCGGATAAGTATTCCATAATCTTCTTCCTTATGTGTTGATTTGGAATGATTATACCATATTGCTCGGGCAAAATCAAGGCTTAAAGCGAAAGGTTTTATTATTTGACAAAAAAAGGTGCCCGCGGGCACCTTTTTTTGTCAAATAATAAAACCTTTCGCTTT
>JAZSCR010000010.1:0-3832 GCA_045530715.1 Eubacteriales bacterium | reverse complement strand
ATTAACATTAAATCTTGATTCGGTTTTAAACACCACGGTAAAAACGTATGCTGATTCGGCATAATACCGAGATATATTTTCAAATCTTGAGGCAAATACGGAGTTCTTGGAGGATGCGCACTTAAAGGAATAGACACAGTCCTCTGCCCTTATACGGGAGCCGTCGGAAAAGGTTGCATCATCGTTAAGAATAAAAGAAACACGGTTACCGTCAACAACCCATTCCGCAATAAGAGAATGTGGAGAGTAGGTATTATCAAGAGTAACCAAGGTATCGTAGCAGAGTGACACCACAGCCCTGTTGGAACGGTTTTGAGACGTATATGGGTCAATCTGCTCACCTGAGTATACGGCAATAGTCATATCTGCAGACCCGCTTATTTGCTCATCTCCTGTATCGGGAGTATCTTCAGAAGGCAGGTCAAGGGAAAAAAGCTCCGTAACGGAGCAGGCCGACAGTAACATGATTAAAGCCAAGGCCACTGTCAGCACAGCAAAAACGGAGCTTCTGGAATTTCGTATAACTTTTTTTTCTTTAATAAGTCTTTTCACGGTTCTTATCTTGCAGAATCGTCGTTACCGTAAACGCTCTTGAGCTGCTCTACGATTTCAGTAGCCTTAAGGAGAGATCTCTCGGAATCGTCAAGAGCCTTCTTTACGTAGCTTAAGGTAACGGCACGCATTTTCTTGGTATCGTCTTTTGCCTTCTGGATAATAGCGGCGGCCTGACGCTGTGCAGCGGCAATTATTTCCTGATCGTCAAGCTTCGCTTTAGCTGCAGCTTCTGCCTCGGAAAGAATATTATCTCTGTTTCTGCGAGCTTTGAGCAGAGTCTCTTCAGAATACTTTGCAGCCTTCTGACGCATTTCTTCGCTATCCTTTATGGCGCGCTGCTCTATCTGATCCTTCTTTGCAAGAATCTCCTTTGCCTGAGCTATCTCAATAGGATAGCTCTTTCTTATTTGGTTTATGATATTTTCAAGTCTTTCGCCGTCAACTATGTACTTGTTTTTTGCGATAGGAAGAGTCCAAGACTCTTCAAGAAGATTTTCAAGCTCCTTCAAATAAGTACCGAGGTCGTTCATAATTCGTTCTCCTTGCTTTTATATAAAATGGCGTGTTAATTGCTAAATTTTGGAAGAGTATATTTCCATGGCTTTCTCAGCCGCTCCCTTAGGCATGGCGGCAGAAAGAGGAACTCCGTATTTAAACATTTCCCTTACCATGGTAGAGGAAACATGAGAATACTGACTTTGAGAGGGAAGAAATACGGTTTCGACACGGGAATTAAAACTGCGGTTTATAAGCCAAAGGTCGTTTTCGTAAAGAAAATCGTTACTATTTCTGACACCCTTCACTATACAGCAGGCATCCACCTCGTTATAGAGGTCGGCAAGAAGGCCGTTGCAAACCATAACCTTCACAGAGTCCACACCTGCGTCTTCAAAGGCTGCACGGCAGATTTCAGCTCTTTCTTCGGGGGCAAAAAATCCGCTTTTTTCTCCGTTTGCCATTATTGCTATAACCACCTCGCCAAAAAGCTCGGCGGCACGGAGGGCAACGTCAAAGTGCCCTAAAGTAAAAGGGTCAAAGCTCCCGGGCATAAGTGCGGGGCAACTCATTGTGCATCATCCTTCTCATAGGAGTATATTCTAACGGCAACAGTGCCGTATTTATAGCGTTTTTCCAATTTAAGGTTTCCAAAGGTTTCGGGAACCTCGGTTTCAGCGGCAGACTCGGCAACAACGATACCGTCGGGGGCAAGAATTTCGCCCTCGTCTATATACTTCATAGATTTTTCAAGCAATTCTCCAGCATAAGGGGGATCAAGAAAAATAACGTTAAAATCGTGCTTTTTCGCCTGATGCCTAAGAAATCGCTTATAGTCAATATGCAGAACCTTTGCTCGGTCCTCGAACTTTGCCTTTGCTACGTTACGGGTTATAAGGCCTATGGAATCGGCGTTATTATCACAGATAACCACAGACTCACAGCCGTTGCTCAAAGCCTCGATACCAAGCTGGCCCGTACCTCCGAAAAGGTCGAGAACTCTACCTGTTAAACGGAATCTGATAATATCGAACATGGCCTCTTTGACCTTGTCCGCAGTGGGACGACAGGTTACGGTAGACGGAACCTCGTGAAGCTTCAGGCCTCTTTTTTCACCGCTTACTACTCGCATTTTGATCCTCCCCTAAAAAAGCATACAATATGTCTTTATAATTATATCATATTATTATTGCGCTGTCAATAGATAATCTTGACACTATCGTCAAAATTCAATCTTTTTTTTGTGCAAAAAGCAGCTTTTTCCAAGACAAGCTTGCAAGGA
This sequence comes from Eubacteriales bacterium, assembly GCA_045530715.1. Taxonomy (GTDB): domain Bacteria; phylum Bacillota; class Clostridia; order Oscillospirales; family UBA644; genus JAZQLP01. Next base: position 1,500 of record JAZSCR010000010.1, on the reverse strand, counting down.
AAATACTGCAAGGGATTTTAGAATCCTTCACGTAAAAAATACCCACAAAAACTAAAAAGGACAGAAAAAAATGAAAATAAGAAAAATAACTGCCACAAGAATCTTCGACTCAAGAGCAATTCCCACCATACAAGCCACAGTCTGGCTTGAAAACGGAATGTCCGCTTCCGCATCGGTTCCTTCGGGAGCATCCACGGGAAGCTATGAGGCTCATGAAAAGCGTGACGGAGGCTCCGCATACCTGGGCAAAGACGTATCGAAAGCCATTAAAAACGTAAACGGAGAAATAAATAAACTTTTAGCGGGCTACGACGTAAGACGGCAACGGGCCATAGACTACACCATGATAGAAGCCGACGGAACGGAAAACAAATCACGTCTTGGAGGTAACGCCCTTCTTGCCGTATCGGAAGCTGTGGCAAGAACTGCGGCAAAATCTCTGGGAATACCTCTGTATCAGTATCTTGGAGGAATTAACGGCACGGCTATGCCCATACCCATGATGAATATCCTCAACGGCGGGCTTCACGCTCCCAACAACGCAGATATACAGGAGTTTATGATAATGCCCATATTTTCCACCTTTGAAGAGTGTATGGAGGCGGGAACTGTAATATACAGGCTTCTCGGTCAAATATTAAAAGCCAAAGGGAAAAGCACCTCTATCGGAGACGAGGGCGGATATGCTCCCGACGTAAAGGACGACAGAGAGGGCATAGAACTACTTCTTTCGGCGGTACTGAAATCCGGATTTGATGAAAACAGAATTAAAATAGCCCTTGATGCCGCTGCAAACGAATGGAGAAACGGAGAAACTTATCTTACCGTAAAAACCAAGCGTTCCTTCTCCCCCGACAGTTTGGTAAGATATTGGAAAGAGCTTGCGGAAAATTATCCCATAATATCTATCGAAGACCCCTTTGCAGAGGACGACTTTGAAAGCTTTGCAACCCTTACAAGAGAGTTAAAAGATCGTGTGCAAATAGTTGGCGACGACCTTTTCGTTACAAACGTAAACAGATTAAACGAAGGTATAAAGAAAAACAGCGGCTCGGCTATCCTCATTAAGCCAAATCAGATAGGAACTGTTACAGAAACAATAGCCGCCGTAAATCTTGCGAAGGATAATAACTACGGAACCATAATTTCCCACAGAAGCGGAGACACAGACGACACATTTATTGCCGACCTTGCGGTTGGGCTTAACGCAGGACAGATAAAAACTGGTGCCCCCGCAAGAGGAGAGCGTACTGCAAAATATAACCGACTTATAAATATAGAAAAGTCTATCCTTCGGGGCTGATACTGCCGCAAATTTACAGAATACGAGCCTTTTTACAGGGAAAACTCACATTGTTTGCAGATACTGTAAACAAAATCACAGAAAGGAACGGCAATAAAAGTGAACAATACTACTTTTAAATTAGGACTGCGCCGCATAGCGGTACTTCTTCTCGCTTTGATTACGGTTTCGGTCCTCGTGACGGCACTGGCAGGATG
>JAZSCR010000124.1:0-5144 GCA_045530715.1 Eubacteriales bacterium | reverse complement strand
GGGACGGTATTCTTACGTTTGGGGCCGATGATTCGGAGATTGGATTTATCTTTTATCCCGGGGGCAAGGTGGAGTATAAGGCATATATTCCGCTGATGAGGGTTCTTGCATCAAAGGGGATTTTCTGTCTGTTGGTGGAGATGCCGGCCAATCTGGCAATCCTTGATGTTAAGGCGGCTGAGGGTATCGACATCCTCTATCCTGATATAGAGCGTTGGTATATAGGCGGACATTCTCTTGGGGGCAGCATGGCAGCTACTTATCTGTCCGAGAATGAAGATTGGATAGAAGGGATTGTTTTGCTTGCCTCGTATTCAACGGCAGATCTTTCAGAAGGTGATTGTGAGGCGCTTTCTGTTTACGGAAGCGAGGACGGAGTCCTTAATAAGACCAGTTACGAAAAATACCGCCAAAATCTGCCCGAAGATTTTGAAGAGTTTATCATTGACGGAGGTTGCCACGCCTATTTCGGAATGTACGGATTACAGGAAGGCGACGGCATTCCCACGGTTTCAAATGCAGAACAGATAGAACAGACGGCGGCGCTGATAGAAGCCTTTATGCTTACGCCGAATAATTAAAAAAGCAATAATAGTTTTAATATAAAAGGAGTGTATAGCGTGAAAGATATTCTGCTCCGATAAGATGTCCTGCTCTCTTCACGCTTAAATTAAATCTTTTCTGCGAAAATCTTTAATTTATTTTTTTGGTTGCCGCAAACGGCAACAAGGAGGATTATTATGAGTAGTTTTGAAAATCTTCGTATTGTAGACAACTTCTATCAAACGTCGTTGTTCTTCCCGATGCCCACCGTTGTTATCAGTACCCTCTGTGAAGACGGTACCACTAACTTAGGGCCGTATTCTCTTATTCAGCCCTATTACGTAGCAGGTAAGGATTATTATGCAATGCTTCTCTGTTGCAGAAACTCGTCCAATACCGCCCAGAACATCCTACGTAACGGAAAATGCGCGTTGAATTTCATAGACGATAACCCCAAGACCTTTAAGGAAGCTGTAAAGCTGTCCTGGCCCGGGGATAAGCCCTCCGAAAAGATGCCCAAATGTAACTTTAAGCTTGAAACCGGCATGATAGAGGAAGAAACCGGCGAAAAAAGACCCATGGTTATGACCGATGCCATAGAGGTTATCGAATGTACTTGGGTTCGTGAGCTTGACGGTGCAGATAAGGATCTCCCCGGAGAACTTAACGGTTACGAAGGTCCATATCATGATTTTAACGGTATTACTTCCAAGTTTGGCGCTCATTTTATTCTTAAAATAGACAAGATCCTTATGAAAAAGAAGTACAGCGATGCCATTATTAACGGTGTCAAAGCCAAGGATTTTCCTGCTCTTCCCGTAGATTACGGTTACCGTGATTCCAAGAATTTCTGGTTCCACAGAAAGACCAAGATGAGAGCCGAGCTTTTGCAGGTTCGCCAGGCATCTCTTGAATCGGTACGCTACGCCGCAGACAGAGCCGACGATAAGGTTAAATTTACCGACGACGCTCTTATGACCATTCTCGGAGTTCCCAGGGTATTCCTTTCCGTGGTGCTCAAGGGCTGTGTTGCCTGGGCCAAAGAGAATAACGTTGAGCTTATTACTGCAGAGCATATGCAGATAATTAACGATAAACGCGCTAAAGAAAAAAATAAAAAGTAAGGAGATAAAGGAAATGAAAGTTGTACTTGCAGGCGCTTTCGGTAATCTTGGCGCCGATATTCTGAAATGTCTTTGTGCTGACGGTCATGAGGTCGTTGCCGCAGACTTGAGAGAAACTGCCGTAGAAGGTACGGAGGGTAAATACACCTTTGTGCAGATAGACGTTACCAACCCCGAAACCTTGAAGGGGCTTTGTGACGGAGCTGACGTCGTTATCACCACCGTAGGTCTTACCGGCGCTTCCACAAAGGTTACTTCCTACGATATAGACCATAAGGGCAATCTGAACCTCTATGAAGAGGCAAAGAGAGCAGGGGTAAAGAAATTCAACTACATCTCCGTTATTTCCTGCGACGAGCCCGGCGCAGAGGAAGTTCCCATGCTTCACGCAAAGTATCTGGTTGAAGAAGAAATCAAAAAGCAGGAAATGGACTGGGTCATCTACCGTCCTACGGGATACTTTTACGATATCGCAAAGGTATTCAAGCCCTATGTTGACAAGGGCGAGATGCAGCTTCTCAAGGGTTACGGCAAGGTTCGTGCAAACGTTGTCGACTGCCCCGATTTTGCTCGCTTCGTAGTAGACCATATGAACGACACTAACGTTACCTATAACGTTGGCGGTAAGGAAACCTACACATACGAAGAAATGGCCGCAATGTGCTTTGAAGCAGCCCGGAAGCCCCTTAAAATCAAGTGGGCACCCATCTGGTTATTTGGTATTCTTGCAAACCTTCCCAAGATCAAGAAGGCAGGTAAGCACGATATTATTCTCTTCTCTAAGTGGACCCTCAGCCACGATCTCGTTGGTGATACCCGTGTTGGCGAGAAGAGCTTTGCTGAATATATAAAGAATTATTTCGGAAAGGAGAATAACTAATATGCCTTGGTCACTTTTAGGTATACTTCTTATAGTTTGCGCCGTACTTTGCGCAGTAGGATTTTATAAGTTCGTTTATTTTCTTTCTATCGGTTACGGATTTGCCGTTGCTGGCGGCGGCATTGCCATATTCGTAATGTATCTTATTAACCCCACCGCAACTCCTTTCTGGGTAGTTCTTATTCAGATGGCTCTCTTTATTGCTTACGGTGTTCGTCTTTCGGGCTTCCTTCTTGTGAGAGAGCTTAAGAACGTTTCTTTTAAGAAGACCGACGTTGCAAAGGATACTCTTGCAAAGAATAACGAAAAGAAAATGCCCATATTTGTTCTTGTAACCATTTGGATATGCGTTGCCGTTCTTTACGTTGCACAGGTAAGCCCCATGCTCTTCAGATACGATAATGCGGCTACCGATATTATACTTCCCTGCATAGGCTTTGCAGTTTCCGTTTTTGGCCTTATTCTTGAATCCATCGCCGACAATCAGAAGTCTGCACAGAAAAAGCTCCGCCCCGATATGGTTGCTATGGACGGCCTTTACAAGATGGTTCGTTGCCCCAACTATCTGGGTGAAATCATATTCTGGACGGGAATCTTCGTCAGCGGTATTACCGCTTACGCAACCGTAGGTCAGTGGATAGTTGCAATTCTCGCTTATATCTGCATCGTATACATAATGTTCAACGGCGCTCAGCGACTTGAAAAGCGTCAGATGGAGCGTTACGGTGAAAACGAAGAGTACAATAATTACGCAAACAAGACTCCCATTATTATACCTCTTCTTCCTATTTATCATCTTAACAAGAAGAAATAAGACCGAGGAGAAATAGAAATGAACGATTTTTCAATTCCTATGGCTCTTGTGGACTATATTCCCGTAATTTTCTTTGCTATTGCATCCGTAATTCTGATGCGTGACCTCTATAATAAAATGAGTAAAGGGGCTTTCGCCCTTTTTGCCGCAGGTACCATTGACGTTATATGTGCAGGAGCCCTGAAGGCTACATGGAAGCTTCTCTACGCCGCCGGTGTATGTGATTTCTCTGCTCTTAACGCTATGTTTTTCCCTGTGCAGTCCATAGGCTTTTTACTTGCAGGTATCGGTGTACTTGCTATGCTTACCCATAAGCAGTCAAAGACTTCCCTTATGGCGGTAGTTCCTCCCGTGTTTTCGGGCACCTTCGTGTTTGTAGGTCTTATGGTTGCGGGACTTGGTCTTATGGACGTGGTTCTTTGCATAATTTCCGCAAAGCTTAAAAAGCCCGGCCTTATAGCGATTTTTGCTTTGTCGTTTATCTGCTCGCTTTGTATGGGTTACCTTTCTGCCCAGGATTTCGCGGTTGCGGCAATGAACTGGATAGCGGAAGGCGTAAACGTCGTAGGACAGGGAACGTTGCTTTTGGGCGTTGCTCTTCTTCACAAAAACGGCCTTGCGGCGCTTAAACTTCGTAACGGTGAAGAAGCATGACTGAAAAGTTGCTGAATATTCTTGAAAAAGAATACCCCCTTGAAGAAATTGATGTGGGGGATATGTCCACCTTGAAGGCCAACGGAATGACCTTTTCCGTAAAAGCCTATAATGCTGTTGGCCTTGGGCACGTTTCTGTAATGAGGGCAAAGGGTTTTTTCGGGTTGATGAAAATGGACACTCTTATTGTAAACCCCACCGAAAAAGACCTTCCCTTGTATTCCTACGACCGTATCTTCGCCATGGGTAACGATACCCTTATAGTAGAGCTTTACGATACGTTTTTGGGCGAGTTTTCAGAGTCCGGGCTTAATAGTGTGAAAGAAAAATACGCTTCTTTACCCAATAGAGATCCCGGCGAGCACTGGTACGACAGTATTAAGCTTGATTCGAGTATTTCAACCAAAGGTAAGAAAGATCTTACCGGAACCTTTGATGAGCTTACGCTGAAGCATTTTGAGGCATATCTTGCCGAAGGCGGCAAGGCTGACTCGCCGGATAGGGAGGCAAAGCTTAAAAAGGCAGCTTATTACGTAAACGGCCTTCTCCGTAACGGAGGACCTTCCACCGACGTATTTAAAAAAGCGTTGGGCGAGGAAAAGACAGAGGCGCTTTTTAATAACGTACTTTTTGGAATATCCCGATAAAAATGATCCACCCGCACGGCGGGTGGATTATCTTTTTTTTCGAAATAGCATATATTTTTTAATACCATTGACTTTACATAAAGAAAGTAGTATAATGTCGGTATAAAACAATTGGGGGTTACTGAGATGAATTTGTGGATAATACCGATAGTTCTGGCAGTAATGATTGTCATTATTCTTATAGGCGCGCTTATATGCTTTTTTATGGCCTTCTACTCCCCTAAAAGGAAACCTTTGGAAAAGGATGAATACGCGATTCCCAACGGGAGCATATACGAACCGTACAGGGATGAAATGGTAGGATGGATGAAGGAAAACAGGGCCCGTCCCCGAGAGATGTTTTCCATTAAATCCTTTGACGGACTTACTCTCAGGGGTATTTATTACGAGTACGAAAAGGGCGCACCTATAGAGCTGATGTTCCACGGATATAAGGGGACTTCCGAGAGGGATCTTTGCGGTGGCGTACGCAGATGCTTTGC
>JAZSCR010000004.1:0-8783 GCA_045530715.1 Eubacteriales bacterium | reverse complement strand
AAGTTTGTCAGTCGCCATAAAACTCAAGCAGCTTTTGGGCAGTTACTCCAATATTAAACTCCGTAGCCGCCACCCTATCACACCATTCCTCTCTGCTCAAAGAAGGAATAGCAGAGGTAAAGGCCTCGGCCCATTTTTCGTCGTTTCCTTCCCCTATGTCCAAATAAGAAACTCCACCAAGGTCGGCCTGCCGTGTCACCGCAGACGATGCAAAACAAGGCAATCCTGAGCTTTGAGCTTCTACCAGGGTTACGGGTAATCCTTCAAAAAGGGAGGGTAGTACAAAAATATCCATAGCCTGGTACAGTTTGTCAACGTCACTTCTTCTTCCCAGAAGAATAACGTTTTTCTCAAGGCCGTTGGAAGAAATATATTCCTCAATTTGAGGACGGAGATCTCCGTCCCCTATGAGCAAGAGGGTAATATCGGAACGCTTTTTCAGGGCTTTTGCAAAGGCGGAAAGAAGGAACAGATGATTCTTAACCTCATCCATGTACCCAACGTGGCCAATAAGCAGGTTTTCACCGATATCTAACGAGTTTCTACATTCCTGACGGGTAGCAGGTGAAAACCTGAATTTTTCAACATCTATCCCGTTATACATAACTATGCTTTTCTTTGTAAATAGCCATTTTCTGGCAAGGTCCGAACAACCTATACCCAAGGTCATATCCATATTCAGCAGAGGCTTAAGTATCTTATGAGCCGTTGAGTGGGTGCAGGAACTGCTGTGGCAATGAACGATACGTTTTTTACATCCGCCGAGTTTTGCGCCCAGCACGTCAAAATACATCGTTCCGCTGTTCCCATGAACGTGCACAGCAGAATAGCCTTTTGATTTTACAAGTTTTTTCAACCAAAGGGTATATGCGACGGGATTTTCATTTCTCACAACGGGAGGAATAATGACCTCCCCCATGGACTTCAGCTCTTCGATTATCCCATCCTCTCCCCCCGCGCAGGGAAGAAAGTTATATTCCATCTTCTTGTAAGTAGCTCTTGCAAAACTCAAAATAACCGAGGTTATTCCGTTATAAGCAGAGGAAACAGTATTTATAATCAGAACTTTAGACATCTTATCGCTCATTTCAAATCGCCCGTTTCTTCAAAGGGCTTACCCGTTATACTTTGCTCAAGAATTTTTGCATCCACCAATGTTCTGTACCATCTGTGGTACATGTAGTGGTAGACAAAGCCTTCTTTTCCGTCAAGGAAGCCAAGCTTAAAAACGTAGTTATAAATAAAAAGCAACCAGCAACGGAAAAACATGGGGAAGCGATAATAAAAGCCGAACTTCTTCTTTCGGGTACCGCTTATGGCCGCATCCTTCTCCTCAAAGTCCGCGCTTTTGCCTTCCTTGAACTCGTAATAGTCCTGCATTTCTCGGGTAGCGTACCAGTTCATTTTGTTTATCCAATGGGTCATATCCTTAAAATCGTAATGGATAAATCTGTTCTTTGCATATACCGAGGTGCCCTGAGAAAGAACGGTATGCTCGTCCATTTTTCTGTCCTCTATTCGGCCTATACCCGTCTTAAAGAGCATAAGCTTACGCTTATTGTGACAGCCGTGCTTTATTTTTTTATTCATAAAATAAAGCCAAGCCTCCATAGTTACGCCGTTAACGTCGTCGTCACTATGCTCCTCCATAAGAGCCTCAAGCTCCTTGCAAAGCTCGGGAGTGAGTCTCTCGTCGGCATCAAGACGGAATGACCATTTTGTATCTATATGGGTATTATCTATACCCCAGTTAAACTGTCTGGCATAATTTTCAAAGGGATGAACGTAAAAATCCGCGCCGTAAGACTTGGCAATTTCTTCGGTCTTATCGGTACTTCCGCTATCAACCACAACCACTCTTTTTGCAAAGCCTTTTACCGACTCCAGGCAGTCGGGCAGATTCATTTCTTCGTTTTTAGTTAATACAATAACGGTAACGTCGCTCATCAGTGCTCCTCCGTTTTCTCTATTGATTGGATAAAGGAGATTTTTCTGTATTCGGTCTTGTACTTACTCATTTCCATATCATAAGTCAGGCTACCAAAAGCCTTGTTAACCAACCCGGTAAAGAGGGAAAGAATCTTTAGTGCCCAGCCAAAGCCTTTTATGGCCATGACCTTTTTGCCGTATACAGAAGCTATGGTCTGCACAAGCACGCTGGTGTTTACGTATTCCCCATTCTGAGGCCAGAATACACCTTCCTCACAGTTGTCAATCATGAGGCGGACAAACTCGCAAAAATTCTCTATATATATCATAGACCGCTGATTGTTTACGTAGGGAAAAAGCGGAATCTTTCTTGCAATTTTCGAAAGGAATGGATAGTTCCCTTTACTCCCCTTTCCGTATATCATGGGAGGACGGAGAATAACGACCTTAAATGATTCATCATTCAAGGGCATAATCCCCTTTTCGGCCTGAACCTTACTGTCGCCGTAGCTGTTTTTAGGGGTTAACGAGGTTTCGGGAGTAATATGTTTTGTCTTACCTATGGGAGCACTGTCACCGTAAACAATGGCGCTGCTCATGAAAATAAACTGCTTCGCACCGTCAGCCTTAGCTTTTTTTGCGGTTTCAACAGTCAAGTCGGTATTGATAGAATAATACAGAGCTTTCTTCTCTTGGGTTAGTTTTCCGTTATCGGAATGGGCTATACCTGCAACGTGAAACACCGCGTCATACCCACCGAAATCCTTTTCTCTCCAGGAGGGTAACGTCATATCAACCGTATCAATGGCGTATTCGTCACCGTACGCAGACAAGTAGCTTTCAAAAGAAGTTCCGATATAACTGCTTGCGCCCGTTATCAGTATCCTTTTCATTCTTCGGAGGCCTCTTCCCTTTTAAGCTCACCCGTTCCGCCTTCAACTACGCCTTCTGATCGAAGAACGCTCAAGAAGGTTCCGAAAAAGCATTTGCAGTCAAACGTAAAACTCATTTTTTCTACGTATTCTCCGTCAAACTTGGCTTTCACGTCGATCTCAAGCTCGTCCCTTCCGTTTATCTGAGCCCAGCCGGTAAGTCCGGGACGGATGCCGTTTGCGCCGTACTTGTCCCTCTCTGCGATAAGGTCAAACTGGTTCCACAAAGCAGGACGGGGGCCAACCACACTCATTTGCCCCAAAAAGATATTGAAGAGCTGAGGAAGCTCGTCAAGACTGGTCTTTCGCAGAAATCCCCCTACCTTCGTAATCCACTTTTTGGGGTCACTTAATTCGTGGGTGGGGGCATCGTGGGGAGTATCCGTACGCATGGTACGGAACTTAAGAATATTAAAATGCTCTTTGTTAAGGCCAACTCTTTTTTGCTTAAAGAAAACGGCGCCTTTACTGTCCATTTTTATAGCTAAAGCAATAACGAGCATAGGAACGGCCAAAAACAAAATTCCCAAGCCCGAAAGAATAATATCTATTGCTCTTTTAAAAAAACGGTTGTACATATGTCTCTCCGCTGTAGTCCGAAATTATATAAATATCTTTATATATTATATATAATAACACAAAACAGGGCATTTGTCAACATATTAGGTAAATTTGCCCTATTAGGTGGAAATAAAAGGCAAAAAAACAAGGACCGCATTTGCGGTCCTTAAAAAAATCAGAACTTAAAGACTGTTTATAACAAGCGCAATACCAGAGATCATAAGTGTAATAACCACGATCATCTTGATTTTCTTTTCGGGAAGGTATTTACAACATCTCATACCAATAAAAAGTCCCAAAAGTAAAACAGGAAGAAGTATAGCAACCTGAAGAAACATAACAGGGGTAAAAATACTCAAGTATATGTAAGAAATTATGCGGAATATATGCTCAATAAGGAATACCACGCAGATATTTGCCTTAAAAGCATGAGAGTTATCCGTAACTCTGCTAAAATAAGCACTGAGCAGAGCACCTATGCCGTATATACCGCAAATCACGCCCGAGAGCAAACCTATAACGAAAAGCACTATTTTGTTGCTCTTCATCTTAGTGGGACGAAGCTCTCTGATAAGCATTTCAATGCCAATCAAAACGATGATAAAGCCGAATATTGCTTTTACCAACCCTGCTTCTGCATTCTTGAGGAATATCATTCCGGGAATGCTTCCAATAAGAACCAAGGCAGCAACGGGCAAACAGGTTTTCCAACTTATATGTTTACGTTCCTTGATAACGTATATTGCGTTTGAACAGGTACCCATCATAGTTTCCACAGGAGTTATGTGGGCGTTACTTGTGGAAAAGGCAAGAATAGTATCAAATACTAGGGTATTTGCAAAACCGCAAAGGCCCTTGACGATACCTGCAGCAAAAGCGGCTATGAGCCATATCCACCATGTGCCGTCAAACAATTCTGTCAATGTTTCTATCAATATTTTAACCTCATTTCCCTACTGATAGCCGAAATTTGGCAACTGTTCTAACAGTATATCATTTTTTATGTGAATTTTCAACTCTTCCTTTCCGAAAGAAGTATGAACAATGTGTAAATGAAGCGAATTTGACGAATAATCGCATAAGTTCGCAACACAAAACCTTTTCTGCATCCAAGAAGTTTTAACTGATTTTTTATGGGTATACTAAAAACACACCTCTTTGCAACATTTACCACAACAAGCAAAAGGTAAAAGCGGTCATGGATAGGCGCAATACCTGCCGCCTGAAAATGCTCCGAATTTATACTGGACGCCCATGACCGCTTTATTATGCCTCTGATATACACATCGGCCACAATTATCTGAAGTAACAATATAAATCTTTGCAAACAAAAAAATAATCAGGTGTAATGTAAAACACCTTGACACGCCTAACAGCCTTTGGGTAAAGATTATCAAATGAAACGGAGGAAGCAAAAATCCACCATTTCACACAGATATACACAAACAAAAAATATGTAAAACTCAAAAGAAAAGCACCTGAAATCATTGGCTACAGAAAAGGCAGATACACTCAATTTAGCACAAGTTTAGAAGGAAAAAATCAACAGCTGTCAAAGTTATAACCTTGACAGCTGTTTTTCTTATCACAGATTTCACTCAACTGTCTGCCAAAGATAAAATTATTATACTACCGACGAGGGCTTTGGTAAATGATGTTGACAAATTAATAACAATATGATACAATAACAAAAATTGTCGAGTCTTTTGTGTCGCCCTAAAAGTCAACCTCAAATACTAAATAAACGTAATATCCAAGGACTTAGGAAAGGATAAAGAGTAAAATGACAGCAAAAAAGAAAAATGGTCTTAAAATAACCGCCCTTGTAATAGGCATACTTATTCTGGCCTATCTGATTATCGCCCTTCTCCCCCGCCCTCAAAACTACAAGCTTGAAAACACAATGATGAAAGAAGGCGAAATGCCTCTTCTTATTGCCCACGGCGGAGGAAATAAGGAGTTTCCCGACAACACACTTGAGGCGTTTTATAACGCTTACAGCGTTGACAACAGAGTTATGATGGAAACCGACGTAAGCATAACCAAGGACGGAGTGGTCATACTATCCCACGATACTACCCTTGACAGAAAGACTAACGTTACGGGAAACATCTCCGACTGGAACTATACCGACCTTATTGAACAAAGAGTTGACTTTGGCTATACAAACCCCACAGAGAATAAAAAGCTGTCGGGTGAAAGAGAACATTTTAAAGGTCCCGACGGCAAGGAAAAGTACCCCACCGACGTTACATATCCCGAAGGCGTTGAGCCAAGAGATGAAGAAATCTTTTTTGCGACGACTCTTGAAGAACTTATAGTAGCCTTCCCTGAAAACAGAATAAACGTGGAAATAAAACAGTCGGGAGAATGGGGCTTCAAAGCACTTAAAGAAATTATCCGTTTACTTGAAAAGCACGACGCCTTTGACCGCGTTGTTCTTGCAAGCTTCCATTCCGAGCTTTACGACGAGTATAAGCGCATGCAGGCAGCAGGCGAGGTGCCCGAGGAATTTATGTACTCACCCGGAACTGCGGGAGTTGCTACATTCTTCGTACTTCAGCTTTTAAAACTTGACCTCTTCTTCACCGACAGAATGTGCGTTTTCCAGCTCCCCACTGAAGAATACGGACTTAACCTTGCCACCGAAAGCCTTATAAAAACGGCTCACAAGCATAATCTTGCCGTACACTACTGGACCATAAACGACGTTGAAGAAATGAAAATGCTTATTTCCATCGGCGCCGACGGTATAATGACAGACTATCCCCATAGATTAAAAGAGGTATACGAGAACTACGCTGAGAAATAAAACGATGAAAGGCAGGGCTGATGCCCTGCCTTTCATTATGGTCGGAGTGAGGCGATTTGAACGCCCGACCTCTTGCTCCCGAAGCAAGCGCGCTACCAACTGCGCTACACCCCGATGTGTTATTAACCTATATATTATACCATAGTTTTTTTTGTTTGTCAACATCTAACGACTGAAGGAAATATGAAACAAATATGAGTTCCCACAAATACTTTCACCACATCAACCTGTCTTTTGTTATGTCAAATTAATATTGAGCAGTGTGATACTTTTATGGTATATATTATTGACTTTTCCGACAATATATGATATAATGCGCACATAGACAATTTTACACTTTATCTAGAGGAGGTAACGGCCATGAACGAAGAAAAAACTATTGAAAGAAAGCAGCCGCAAGAAGAAAATGTTTTATTCGGCATCGTCGGAGCGTTTTTGTTTTCCCTTGTGGGAGGAGGTCTTTATTACTTACTGTATCAAATTGGATACATAGCCGCAATCAGCGGTCTTGTAGGTGTTATTTGCGCTATTAAAGGATATTCTTTTTTCTCTAAAAAAGAGAGCATACGAGGTGCAATAATATCCATTATTATAGCCGTACTCGTTTTGGCAATCGCTTGGTATTTTTGTTTGAGTAACGACATTTACGTTGTTTATCAAGAATGGTTTGCTAACGGCGAAGTAGATTATATGCCCACCTTCTTTGAAACGGTAAGATCCGCATACATGTTCCTCGAGATCGTTCCCGAATACTACGGAGATTTGGCCATCAGCTTACTTTTGGCTATAGTAGGTTCAGCAGGCCATGTAATCAAACTTTTCAAAAAGCTCAAAGAAGAAAAGGTTGCATCTTCTGTAAGCGAACTTGAATAACAGATATATTTTATATAGAGGAAAGGCAGGGCCTCCGCCCTGCCCTTTCTCTATTCATTCAATCTTATTGACACTACCGTTTTTAAAGCAACTCTTCAATTGCTTCGGCATATACCTTACCAATAAACCTTGCCCCGTTTTCGTTAGGATGAACGCCGTCGTTGGAATAATAGCACGGTTCTGAAACAAACTTCGTAGCTTCCTCAAAACACTCGTTTAAAGGAACGAACATATCAGCGTATTCAGCGGCGAGCTTTTCCACTATGGGAAGAACTCGTTTAAGATCTTCGCGCACGTTTTCCTTCCCCTCACACTCCAGAAGATAGGGCGAGATCATCATTATTTTTGCATTTGTTTTTGCTCTGAGTTCTTGCAGGATGGTTCGGTAATTGAGTTCGAGCTGCTCGTCGGTAGTAGCTATCTTATTACCTCCGTAGCGATGCCAAATATCGTTTATTCCTATGAGAATAGAAATGATATCGGGCTGCAGTTCAATAGCATCCTTATAAAGCCTATCGAAAAGCTGGCAGGTGCGGTTGCCGCTTATTCCAAGATTTATAAACTCTATGTCCATGTCAGGATGTGCCTTATTTATAAGCTCAGCTGCATATTTGGGATATCCGTTACCGAGATCATGGTAATTTCTCCTATCTCTACCGGCATCGGTAATGCTATCGCCTTGAAACAATATTCTCATTTTAATCATCCTCATATATTTAAACTTCCTCAATCTTTATCAGATTGGTATTTCCCGAAAATCCGGTAGTATCTCCGCCGGTAATGACTATTCTGTCCTTTTCGGTAAGTCCAAGCTCCTTAACGGCTATCTTCTTTGCGGTATAAAAAAGAACGTCGGTTGAGGTAAACTTTTCGCACATTGCGGGGATAACGCCCCAGGAAAGGGCAAGTTTACGCCAAGTATTTTCATTGGTGGTAAGACCGATAATATCCACGGGAGAACGGAATCTTGAAACCATTCTTGCAGTCATGCCCGAAAGGGAACAGGCAACTATGGCTTTGGCCTTAATATCAATGGCCATACCGCAGGTGGAATGAGAAATGGCGTCCACCATATTCTTTATCTTAAATTCGGCATTATGAAAGCGCTCCGTATAATCAATGCTCTCCTCGGTAGTTTCGGCTATTTTGGACATAGTCTTAACCGCCTGAACGGGATATTTACCCGCCGCAGTTTCGCCCGAAAGCATGATCGCGCTCGTACCGTCGTAAACGGCGTTCGCAACGTCGGAAATTTCCGCACGGGTCGGACGGGGATTATGGATCATCGATTCCAACATTTCCGTCGCCGTGATGACGCGCTTACCGAGCATACGGCATTTGGTGATGAGATATTTCTGAATAGCAGGCAATTCCTCAAAAGGAATTTCAACACCCATATCACCTCTGCCGATCATGATACCGTCGCAGACCTCACAGATTTCCTCGATATTATCCACACCTGTACGGTTTTCGATCTTCGCGATGATATCGATACCGTCGCCGCCGTTGGCATGCATAAAGGATTTGAGGTCGATCAAGTCTTGCTTCAGAGAAACGAAAGATGCCGCGATGAAATCCACATCGTTCTGAATACCGAAAAGCAAGTCTGCCTTATCCTGTTCGCTGAGATAAGGTCCGCTCATAAGCTTGCCGGGGAAGCTCATGCTCTTTCTGTT
>JAZSCR010000205.1:0-9586 GCA_045530715.1 Eubacteriales bacterium | reverse complement strand
TCAAAGGTAAGGGGGCGGTATTTTCTGTAAAGTGCGTAATACATAATACCAAACCATATTGAGATTTTAGTGGGTTATGAAAAAAGAAGCGGGGACCTTGCTGCGCACCTTGACATTTGCTTAATGCTGCTCAGTTCCCTGCCTGACATGGTTCACAACACAAAGTCACGCAAGACCCGCTTCAAAATATATTATATACTATTTCTATAGAATAATCAATAACTAAATTGTGACATTTTATATAACCGCCCCACCCCCTTAGGTGAAAGCGAGGCAATATTTGGGCGTGTCTTGACTTATGAGAAAAAATATGTTATAATATAGGGTATAAAAGTGAAAATGCGCTCTTTTTCGGATAAGTCGTCTATATTGGGCGGCTTTTGAGAACAAATAATGAAAGGAAATCTCATTATGAGCAAAAAGTGTGACAGATGCGGCGCTGTGTGTTCCGATGCGGAAACCTTCTGCTCGGTATGCGGCACGGCCCTTCCCCACAAGGAAGAGGCGCAGGCTCCGCAGAATAAAGGCTCGGGGAAAAGAATTCAGCGGCTTAAAAGACAGCAGGCCGCAAACGTCTTTTCGGCCAATCTTCTCCTGTCCTCCTTTATCGACGGCGACGTTTTTTACGCCCAAAGGTCGGTTTGGTCGGAGCTTTTGGTTGCGGCATTCCCCATTGCGGCCTATGTTTTTCTGTTTTTACATATAGGGCTTGACAAGCTCTTCCTCTCCTACATCGGTGGAGGAAAGGTTCTTCTTTTCGTAGGCCTGGGTATTGCTTACGGTCTTGCTACCGTCCTTTTAAAGGCGGGTGCGGCAGTAGGCGCGGGTATGATAGAAAATAAGGGTAAGCCCACGGTGAACTTCTTTGGGTGCGTAAGGTCTGTGGGCCTTTCCCATTGTATTCCCGCGGTGTTGGCTTTCCTCGGCGTTCTTCTTCGCCTTATTTTCAACTGGAGCAGTCTTACCTTCGGTATAGCGGCTCTGCTTATAAATCTCTATCCCTATTACACTCTCCTGGAAGCCAGACTTAAGAACAAGTATTTGGTTTTGGGTACGGTGACGGTTGTGGGCTTTATTCAGTGTCTCGCCGTTGCACCGCTGCTATTTGCCAAGTTTGTCTGAAAGGAGGAAGGGTATGAAAAATTATTTTTCTCTTAACCGTATCATAGGGCTCTGCTCTATGCTGGTATTCGTTCTTTTCGTTACCTTCGGTTCTTCTCTCACCCTTGCAAAGGGAATACTTTTCTTTCTTCTCGGACTGATTATTTCCGCCGCCGCATTTTATATAATCAACCTCAGCGTTCCCAAGGCCGGGGATGAATGTTGGCTTGTAATGGCGCCCTTTGTGGGAATTATGGTTCTTTGCAGTATTATTCTGGGCTGGGACGTATATCTCCCCTTTATTATCTGCGGACTTGCGGCTCTGGCTATGTCCGCCGCTTCAAGACATATCCGCAAGGCAAGTGCCAAGCAGCAGGGTGATGAGGCTCCCGAGATGACCTTTAAAAGCCTTATTCCTCTTTTGAAAATATTCGGAATGTCCGCCGCTTCGGCGCTGATGTTCATTTGTATATGCGGATTTGTGGAGGTGCTCGTATGACGGTAAAATATATGGGCAAGAGTCTGCTTTCCGTTCTTCTGTGTCTTGGAATTATATTCTGCCTTGGAACGGCTATTTTTGCCGTTGACGACACTCCCGCCGACGGAACGGACGGGGTTGTTACCGACCCGCTTCCTTCAGACAGTGACCCCATCGAGGGTGATCCTTCGGAGAGTGAACCCCTTGAACCCCAACAGCCCGATACCCCCGCGGTGAAGGAGCTTGACAGCTGTATTTGCGGCCGTCCTTATTATACCGCCGACGGGGATAAGCACTATAAATACGACTGCATCGGTTGTGGCGAAAACCTCTATATGTGTAAATGCGATTGCTGGTGCGGAGCTGACAGCTATTCGGGTATAAGCAGTATAGGTACACAGCAGCTTTATTGCTCTGAATGTAAAAAATCCTGCGACCAGTGTATCTGTGCAGACAAAGAAATCGCTCTTTTAAGGGAGAGCGAGATACGTAGCGGCATCCTTTCCGTTTTAGGAGTGGAAAAGCCCAAGAGCGTATTCCCCATACTCTTCCTTCTCATATTTACCCTTGCTCTCTGCGGCGTGGGTATTTACAGCTACCGTTATACGTACGGCAGGGAAATTCCCGAGCTTCCCGAAAAGAAGGCTTCTCCCAACAGACCGAGAACTCATCTTGTGGAGCAAAGACAGAATACGGCGCCCGTCCGTATTCCTCAAATTCCCGAGCAGTGGCCCCTTAACGGCAGAGCGCCCGCAATAGGCCTTTACGCCGCTTCGGTATATAACGTCAGCGGCCGCAGAGCCTCCGCCCCCGGAGTCTACCCCCTTGCAGGCGCAAAGAAAATCTTCCTTTCCTCCAACGATATGGCAGGGCTTTTGAAGCTTTCGGGGCTGACTAACGAGAATCCCACCCTTAAAGTCGGAAAAGACGACGGCCTTTATGAAAATCTCATTTCTCTCGGCTTTGTTGCAGAGGATAATGATTCTGTAACCGTCACCGATAAGGGCAGGGTTTACGCCTTGGTTCTCTTTAATCCCGAAGAGGTCATATGCGTGGGCGCAGGTTCATCTGCCGTATACAACGTATGCTACCTTAAAGGTTACGGCATGGCCTTGATAAAGGAAAACGGTGGATATACCCTGATAACCGACGTAAAAAAATCGGTTCTTGCCGAATTTATTAAAGATAATCTTGAATCTGTTGTGCAGGCCTCTGCAACAGTTCCCCACTTCTCTTTGGCCCTTTCCTATGAGGAATGGACGGCACTCCTTGCCGTTTATGCCGAAAAAGACGGATTTGCGCCCGCTTCTCTGTCAAAAGTGGAAAACGTTAACTGCATTGATGCGGTTCTTACGCTTACCTCCAATACCTCAAACTACCCCCGTCCCGAGAAGACTCTGGATACCGATAACGTTGGTTCTGTTATAGCCTCTCTTGAAGAAAAGGGATTTATTGAGCAGATTGACGGGGTATACCGTGTGACCCTCAAGGGCAGATGCCTTTGCTACAGAGATGTGAAAGATACGGTACTGTTTGACAGACGTATCCTTGACAGCGAAGGAGCAGAGATATGTCTTCTCGCCGTTTACCGTGCTTCCGAAGATGGAGATACGGTGGCTCTTATCTGTGATACGGGACGTGACGTAAGGGTAATATCCTCAGGCAATATTCCCTGGGATAGATACCTTGGTTAATCCCCGAAATAGATAAAACGAAATAAATCCATACTTTACGTATTGACAAATTGCGAAAAATAGTTTATACTGTTAGCAGTTTGTTTAAATCCTAAACGGAAGGTCATTTAATCACCCATATGAAACCACACAACAGATATTCAGTGGCTTTCGTTATCCTTCTTCTGGTGACCTTACTCCTTTCCGCCTGCGGTGCCGAAAGGCCCGAAAATTCCGTAAACCTCAAGTGTAAAACGGGAGAAACGGCGGTATATTTCGAGGTGGGCGTTACGTCCTACTCGGTAAAATTCTGGTACCAGAACGATCTCAAAGCCTATAGATCCGAAGTCTCCCTTCCCCGTCAGATAGACGATCTTAACAATGCAAAGAGTAAAATGTTTTTTGCGGACGTTAACTTCGATGGGTACGAGGATTTTATAATCCCCTATACCAAGGACAGGGAAAACGAATACAGCTTCGTCCTTCTTAACAAGGGCGACAATACGTTCGTTCTTTACGAGGAACTGTCGGACAAGCCCAATATTTCGGTAAGCGGACAGAACGTGGTCAGCGCCGAGCACATAGGGGAGTACGGAGTGAGAAACTTCGTATATACCGTCGAACAGGACGGAAGCCTTAAGATGCAGAACTCATATATTGAAGATACCACAGCCGTTATCCGCGCCGTTGTCGGTGCCTATTACGGAAAGTCGGGATACAAAGTTGAGCATCCCCTCCGAGATACCCCTCTCGGGATAAGATACGGCAGAAATAAGGTTAGTGACTCCCTCTGCACCGCCTATACCGTTTCCAAAAACGGCGTTATGGTGGCAGTTATAGCCATTGACGACAAGGGCGAGTGGTACATCGACGAAGGCGGCATATGCCTTTACAAAAAGCTTAACATATCCTATGACGGAGTAACCGTTGAGGGCGATTATCTGGTATCCTCCGGCATACCTTATTGCCGAGTTGACGTCAATACCTTTGCAGGTTTTGCCGCAGATAAGCAGAGCGAAGTCCTTTCTTCTATGGTAAGATTTATGAACGATAACGGCCAGAAGATTTCTGCTGACGGCCTTGAGTTTACCGTTGCAGCGGCTATTTCCGAAGCGGACGGCTCGATGAATTTCTTTGAGCTTCTCTGTGCCATTTGCGGAATAGACGACGGAGTATTCCTTGATTGGTAACCCCTTAAGACCAAAAAAAAGATAAGTTTTACGGAAGCCGAAGAGTCGGCTTCCGTTTTTGCTTTTGACATTTTTGGGAAATAACGGGCATAGAGGAGCTTTTGCCTTGATTTTTACAAGGTTTTATGGTATTATACAGTAACAAAACATACGATATGGAGAATTCTGGCGTGAAAGATAATCTGCAGAATTAAGATATCGTGCGTTCTTCACGCCTAAATTAAATCTTTTCTTCGAAAATCGATCGTTGCATAGCAACGATATTAATTCTATGTTTTTTAGTCGCCTAAAAGGCGACAAGGAGGATTTTTATGGAATACTTATCCGAAAATCTGTTAGCGCCCATTTCGGGCTGGGAGGTTTGGTCCCCCAGAGAAAATATCGCTATCAAGAGAGAGTCCACCTCCGAAGGTGAGGTTATCTATACCACCAGAGAGGGTGACCTTGGAAAGCTCAAGACTTGGGCTGAACTTGAAGAAAACGAATACTACGAATACAAGGTTACTTGTGTTCTTGAAAATATCCAGCATCCCAGAATGAGCACCAGATTTATAGTTGACACCTATACCGCCGATGGCGGCATGATACAGACCGCCTACGCTCCTCATTATGAGGAAAAGGATGGGGTATACACCGTTTGGGGTAGATTCCAGGCTCTTAAGGGTACTGCAAAGGCAGAAGTTGCTGTAATGCTTATGATGTGCGAGAACGGCAGAGTTACCGTAAAGAGCGCATCTCTCCGTAAGACAGACCCCATTCCCGAGCGTAAGGTAAAGGTTGCAACATCTTACGTAAACCCCTACAATCCCGACGAAAAGACCTTTGAAAAGAGATTTGCAAAGGTTCTTAAGTCCTGTGATACTGCCGGACTTCTTGAGGCTGACATTCTCGTACTGTCCGAGGGTATTCCTTCAAGAGAGCTTCCCCGTAATGACCCCAATCAGTTCGCTGAGCCCATTCCCGGTAACGGACCTATCTGCACCGCTATTGCAGAAAAGGCCGCAAAGTACGGAATGTGGATACTGGTCAACACCAGAGAAGTAGACCTTGAAACGGGGCTTTACTATAACACCACCGCCATTTACAACAGAAAAGGCGAGTTCCACGGCAAGTACAGAAAGTGCAACATCACCTACGCCGAGTATAATTCAGGTCTCACCCCCGGTAGAGAGTATCCCGTATTTGATACCGACTTTGGCCGCATAGGCACTGTTACCTGTTTTGACCAGTTCTTCCCCGAAAGTATAAGAAGCCTTGCTCTTCAGGGTGCAGAGATAGTATTCGCTCCCACAGCGGGTGACCCCTATCATCAGATAACCTCCAGAGCTCTGGAAAATTCCATTTATATTGCCGTTGCCGGCGTAAACCACGCCAAGGCTTCCGACCAGCCCATAAGCCGAATCATCAGCCCCCAGGGCGAGATTATTGCAGGTACCAACGAGGATATGGGTGTTGCTATTGCCACCATCGACCTTAGCAAGCCTAACTATGCCTTCTGGTTCTCCGTTGGCGGCAGATACGGTGACAAGAACGATATAAACATTCTCGAAAGACGTCCTTCCACCTACGGCAAGCTTGTTGAATAAAACAAACGGATAAAAAAATGAGGTTCTCCCTTTGGAGAACCTCTGATTTTTTTTGTTTAATTATTTGTCTGCCTTGCAAAGACGGGTACCCTTACCGGAAAGTCCGCCGCCCTCTTCGGGACAGTATACCTTAACGGTGTATTTGCCGTCTTTTTCAATGGGAAGCTTCAGACAGAACATATGGCTTCTATCGTACTTTCTGGGTCTGTCCCATTTGAATACGTTTTCGCCGTTAACGTCCACGTATACGGATTTTATGGCGTTGGTGGAAACGTAGTAGTTATATTTATCGGTTTCGGTGAGCTCCTGCTCAAAGGTTACCTCGGGAACGGCCTGGGTTTCGCGGCCGCCTCTTCCGGTGTCCTTGAGTCTTGTCTCGTCGTGCTCGATAAATTCAACGGTATACTCTTCGGGAATACGTCTGATTTGGTCGGCGTACTCACATACGCGGATTACCATTGCTTCTTGTTCAAGAGCTACGGCTCTGTGGTCTTCCCATTCCTTTATCTGTTCGTCGGTGAAGGTGATTATCTCGCCGTCGCAGAGAGTGGTCTGGAGATTGTCTACCTTGTAGTGACGGAGAAGGCCTGCACAGTTTCTTGCTTCGGTCATCATCATCTTCAGGTTTTCAACGCTTTCTGCGGCGATGGCAGTTCTGTGGTCGTACTGAAGATTGTCAAAGGTGCAATTAAAGAGCTTTACGTTCTTTGCGTTCTTTATGTAGAGTCCGCAAGCGGGATATTTGGAGTCGGGGATGTCGGGATATCCGTTACGGAGAACAAACTCGGTATGGTCTGCCTTTCTTGCATCCTCTTCAGTTCCTCCACCCGCATTGAGGAAGTGGAAATTGCTTATCTCCACGTCTTCTACTATACCGTCGGGGATTCCCTGGATAACACAAGCGGGGTCAAACCACTCGCGGAGATTTTCGTCCATGGATGCGGAAACGTTGTTTATGAGCAAACGGCGGAAGATACCGGGGTCGGGACGGCGCTTTGCGGTTCTTCCACTCATGGGGCAGGAGCTGGAGGTGATGAAGAAGGGTCTTACTACGTTCTTCATGGAAATATTGGATACGGTTATGTCCTCCATTCTGAATGTATCGCAGAGCTGAACCTTTATACCGTCGGCACAGTCGTTGAATACGCAGTTTGATATGGTGATGTTCTTCATGTGACCGCAGGTTTCGGGACCAAGGCGGACAGCTGCCCATCTGGTTGTGATAACGCAGTTGGTAATGGTGAAGTTTTCGCAATCCTCACCGGGATGGTGGGTCTTAAGGCCTATGGCACCGTCGCCCGTATTGATAAAGCAGTCGGAAATGACTACGTCCTTTGAGCCCGAGAAGTCAATCCCGTCACCGTTTTCACAGCCTCTGGTGGTTATCTTGATGTTGTGGAAGGTAACGTTGGTGTTATAAAAGCTATAAATGGTAAAACCACCCGTATCCTTAAGGGTTATACCGTCAAGGATAAAGTTTTCGCAAAATTCCATTGCAACAACGCTGGGGCGTCCTGCACCGGGATGTGCGGCTCGAAGCTCGTTCGTTCTTCTGCAGTCGAGAACGCCTGCGCCTATAACTCCCGAATTGACTATTTCGGTGGCGCTGATCATTCCTCTGTCGCCTCTGCGATGGGTGAGGGGGATAAAATCGTTTATATCAAAGCTTGCGTATACGGTACATCCGGGAGCGAGCACGAGAATAACGTTGCTTTTCAGGTAAATGCTTCCGCAAACGTATTCTCCCGCGGGGGCTTCTACGTAACCTCCGCCGCTTTCTGCGCAGGCGTTTATCGCCGCGTTAAAGGCGTCGGTACAAAGAGTAACGCCGTCGGCTATTGCGCCGAAATCCATAACGTTCTTGTTCATAGTGTGTTCTCCGTTTTTCTTTTGTAATAGGGGCTTGCCAATTTAAAATATAATACCATATCAAGGTGTCAAAAAGCAATAGTTTAGGGGGTAATGTCAATAAAATGTACTCTTTAGATAATAAAAAAGCCTGTCCGAAGGGACAGGCTTAAACTTGTATTTGTTTTATATCTGGCCTACTATCATGATGACAAAGGACAGTATGATTGACGCTACGAGTATCAGGGCGATAGCTGCGGCGATTATTCTGGTTACTTTAGGGTTCATCTATTAAGAAACCTTCCTTTCTTCAGTCCTGATTGGAGGGCTCTTTTTCGGGGTCGATGTTCATTATTGCAAAGTCAATATTTGAAAGTATGCCCGAAACTGAGCTCTTGATAAGGTTGAGCTTATCTCTGGTTTCGTTTGCGGCGGAAATTGCGGTGCTTCTGATAAGACGGGCGCGCTCCTCTGCGGATGCGATTATTCTTCCGCTTTCCTTTACGGCGTTAGAGATGAGCATCTGTATCTCACCGTTAATGTTATCAAGTATCTCCTGCTTTTCCTTAAGGGCGGCAGCCTTCGTCTTTGCGGCGCTTTCTTCAGCGGAGGCAAGGATTTTTCCTGCTTCCGTATGAGCGTCGGCAATTATCTTTTCTGCAGATTCGGCCAGCTCCATATATTTGCCGTAGTTCTTTTTATACTGCTCCCAGCCCTGCTGGAGGAAGTTTATTTTTTCGTCCCTTTCGGCAATAGACTTTTCAGCATCTTCAAGCCTTGCTCTTACGGCGGTAGATGTGTCCTGGGTTGCCTGGAGGGTACAGATGGTTTCAAGCTGACCTCTGAGCTGCTCTTCCTGAGCATATACGGTTCTTCTTGCTTCCGCAAGCTCTTCGGTAACAGCGGCAAGCTTTGATGCAAGCTCTTCTTTTTCTGCCTTTATCGTTTCGGGGTCGGGAAGGGCTGCCTTGCTTTCGTTTTCTGCCTTATACGCCTCGAATTCCTTTGCAAGCTCGTCGTAAGCGGCAGTCTTTTCCTCAACGGCAAAATTAAGGGAATCGATAACGCCGTTAAGCTTTTCAACTTCCTGAGTCTTTGTTTCAAGGTCTGCGGCCAGGGAATTCTTTTCCTGAATATCCGCGGCGCGGAGTTCGGTATTCTTCTTGTCAATTTCGGCAATGTACGCCATTACGTCGTCACGGTTATAGCCGTTAAAGGGTGTTTCACGAAAAATCTTTTCTTTTGCCATTTTTTTTCTCCTTCGGAAAGGGTGTGTTAATCTTTCTGTTCGGTTACGAGATTTATAAGTCCCGAATAAACTGATGCGGGATTTGATTTAAAGTTTTTTACCATCATGTCAGCCTGAATAGCCGTTGGCGAGTAGAGGGTGAGGGAGAAAAGCTTTTCACCTCTGTCCGAAAGCCCCAGATTTACGTCAAATCCGCCGTGAACCGATCTGCTTTCTTCGTAAAATGCGGTAACGTCAAGCTCCCCTCGGAGTTTTTCCATTATCCCCGCGGCTCTCTTTGCTATATCCTTTCGGAGAGAGATGGAGAGGTTGCCTTGGAGCTGTTCAACTATAAGCTTGCCCTCGTCGGAAATGTAAGTATAGCTTACGCCGCCGTCCTCAAGAACGGTGAGGAGTTTTTCGTCGCGGAGCTTTTCAAAGCTTTCGCGGACGTTAAGGTGCCCCAGCTTGTCGGTAGCCAC
>JAZSCR010000152.1:0-2451 GCA_045530715.1 Eubacteriales bacterium | reverse complement strand
TGCTACGCCCTTAAAGAGCTTTGACGAGCTTAAGGTGGAGGACAAGGTCACCGACTCCCTTACCGGAAACCTCCACTATCATTTCTGGGGTGCGGACAAGGACGTTGTTGAATTTACCCTTGAGCAGGAGGTCAAAAACCTTAAAACGGGTAAATATAATTACTCCATCTCCATTATGGGTGGCGACGGCGGTGAAACCGAGATCTACGCTTACGTTAAAATTAACGGGGAGATAATTTACCGCGCCGACACCCTCATAACCGTGTATAACGAGTGGCACACGGCTAAAATCAACGATATCGAATATACGGAAGGCGACGTTATAACCGTGGGCGTTTACGTTAAATGCGGCGGCCCCAACGCCTGGGGAAAGATTGACGACGCCATGCTTAATTCCGTAAGCGAATAAAGGAAACAACAATGATAAAAAGAATCTTTTTAATACTGGTGGCTATTATGATATTAGCTTCTTCTTTGCTAACGGGCTGTGAAAAAGAGCCTCAGCCGCAGGTTGACCCCGTGGCGGATAACTACCGAACCTTCTATCAGATATTCGTGGGCTCCTTTTCCGATTCAAGCAACGACGGAATAGGGGACATAAGGGGTATTATAAACCGCTTTGACTATCTTAACGACGGTGATATTAATTCAGGCAAGAGCTTGGGCGTTCAGGGAATATGGCTCTCGCCCATATTCTCCTCTCCCTCATATCATAAATACGACGTGTCCGATTATTATTCGGTGGATTGGCGTTTTGGTACCGAGGAAGACCTGAAGGCTCTTATCGCCCTTTGCAAGGAAAGGAACGTAAAGCTTATCCTTGACCTTGTTATAAACCACACCTCAAGCTCACACCCCTGGTTTACCGCATTTAAGGAAGCCAGAATGAATGGTGACACGGAAGATCCCTACTACGATTATTACACCTGCGTGACCACCGCCGAAAAAGAAGGGGGAGTCACCTATCAGAAAATAGCGGGCGTGGATTGCTGGTTTGAGTGTAATTTCTCAGGAGATATGCCCGAGCTTAACTTTGATAACCCCAAGGTCAAGGAAGAGGTTTTGGATATTGCCAAATACTACCTTGATTTGGGAATTGACGGGTTCCGATTTGATGCGGTAAAGTATATTTATTACGGAAATACTGATAAATCGGTGGAATTTTGGAAATGGTATATGGAGGAGCTCCGTGCCATTAAGCCTGATATTTATTGCGTAGGGGAGTGCTGGTCGGGTGAAACCGAAATTCTTTCCTATTACACCGCCGGACTTAACTGCTTTAACTTTGCCATGTCTCAGGCCGAGGGCGTTGCCGCAAAGGCCGCAAAGGGCTCGTCCTTGTCTAATTTTACGGGATACGTTGAGTCATATCAGAATAAGATTCTTGAAAAATATCCCGAGGGTATGGCAATGTCCTTCCTTACAAACCACGATATGGACAGGATTGCAGGGGCATTCGTTACCGAAAACAATATGCGTATGGCTGCAAATCTCTACCTTCTCAGTCCCGGCTCACCCTTTATTTATTACGGTGAGGAGATAGGTCTGCGCGGCTCCCGCGGAAGTGAAAGCACCGACGCTAACCGCCGCCTGGCTATGCTTTGGGGGGACGATGACCTCATCAGAGATCCCATAGGCTCCACCTATCCCAAGAATAAGCAGATAACCACCACCGTAACAGAACAGATTGAGGACGAAAACAGTCTTTATAACTACTACTGCAAGCTTATAGCCATTCGACACAAGTATCCCGCCATTGCCAGAGGTCATTATAAGGCTTTGTCGGGAGGACACAAGAATCTTGGCGGTTTCCTGGTTGAATATCAGGGCAAAGGTCTGGGTATCTTCCACAATACCTCTACCGAGGAGCTGTCCATTGACCTTGCCCAGTGTAAGGGGCTTGAGGGCTATACGTTTACCAAGCTTTGTGACGTTATTGGCGTGGGGAATGCCAAGCTTGAAGGCACAGTCCTTACCCTTGGCCCCCAGACCAGCGTTATAGTTCAATAAAATAAATGGAGAAATTAATGAAAGACAAGCTTATTACCAACATAATACACCGTCCCGAGCTTTCTCCCGAGTATGCCGAAAAGGCTCTCGGCAAAAGTGACGGCGTGCGTGACGAATCCCTTGAGATATTCAAGTTTCAGCAGCATTGCGCCCACAAATACGGGCTCAAGACAACAATACAGATAACATACGCATCCCTCTTTTCCGACATTATCGTGGATATGGCAAAGGAGCATCATCAGAAGTACGGCGACGAGATCGGTCTGTCCCTTTTGGGCTTGCCCTGCCCCGAGTTTAAGGCTAAGTACAAAACCGAGGACTTCTGTATATGGATGTTTGACGACAAGACCAAAGAGGAGATAATTGACGACGTATTTGGGAAGTTTTACGACAAGTTCGGCTTCTACCCCGAATCTACGGGAAGTTATTTCCTCGACGCTT
>JAZSCR010000050.1:0-6032 GCA_045530715.1 Eubacteriales bacterium | reverse complement strand
ATTATATCACAATTTCTTGCTTTTGTAAAGGGGGTTTACCAATTATTCGAATTCTTCAATATAAAAAATGTGGACTATCGCTGTTGATAGCCCATATTTTTTAATTCATATAATCAAGCCAATCCATACAAGTATGTTTTGCTTTGACAAATTCTCTATTAACTTCTTTTCTGACGGTTTTATTTGTCATCAAAATGCCGACGCCAACAGATAAACCTACAACAGCGCCCAAAATCATTCCACCTGCAAAACCGCATCTTCTTTTCTTCATCAAAAACATATTTCCCCTCCAAATTGATAGATATTTTCTCATCACAGCAACTTTTCTTCGTTTGCGGATATATCGTATCCTCCGCTGTTTATTATAGCTTGAGATACAAGATCGTTTACTTCGTGCTTACAGTACACCGCCATATAACATTCTTGGGGTTCTTCTCCGTACGGTATAGACGGCAAAGAGTTCAATGGGTTTGAATATCGCGATTTAATACCGTAGCCGAGAGGCAGATCTGCCCTATTGTTTTGTGCATATAAAACATTATCGTTTTCCCTCTCACTTCGATAGTCAAGTCTGATTTCGTATATCCCATCGGAAATTCTGTTTATCCTTTGTGCAGCTCTCTGTGCCGACTCTGTATTCAAAAATTTCGAACTGACCCTATAAATCATTTTTAACCTCTGAACCAGTTTTATTGTTACAGGGTCATACACTGTTACCCCGCTGAAGGAAGTTTCCCCTCTTTAATAGAGTTTATCCTCCCTCTTCTTGCTACTATTTCCGTTGTTATCCATAAACCTAACAGTATTAGAATCATAAAGGGGCCGCCGTAACGATAAAACTCTATATAAGCAAAGAATTTACGAATAGAGTCAAATCCAAATGCAGCAACTACAGCACAGATCAAGCAAACACCGATATTAATATATTTAGTGTATGACTCTAACACCTTTATTCTATTAAAACGATAGACAAAACCTTTTGCCGCACAGTAAAGAGAAAAGGCAATTTTAACGTTCAGTGCAATAAAATATAAAATATCTACAACAGTTTCAAGACGGGCAACAAACCCAAGATTTATCAAGGATACAGTAACGTAGTGCGGAAAATAAAGCTTGTTAAGGGCTTCCCCTCCTATTACTAACAATGAGTTCAATACCGTAACTAAAAGGCATAAGAATGCGAAAGCGTAGGCCAAAATAAAATATCTTTTTCTTAAGGGCTCTGCTTTTTCCTTTTTATTGTTCATTCCGCACACAAAAAGTACCAGAACAGCATCACCGAAAAATCCCGTTATGCTTTCAGCCGTAGAGATTGCGATATTATCAATATCAG
Source organism: Eubacteriales bacterium (assembly GCA_045530715.1). Lineage (GTDB taxonomy): Bacteria > Bacillota > Clostridia > Oscillospirales > UBA644 > JAZQLP01. The sequence continues at coordinate 4,699 of JAZSCR010000050.1, read as the reverse complement.
ATAAATTGATTGGCTCAAAATTGCCAAACTCGTACCTACCAACACTTAACAGAGCATAAGCTATTATGCTTACTACCAATATAGGAGCATACAAGGCAGAAAAATGCCCTAAAACCCTATATCCTTTGCTTAGCACATAAAGATATAGCACCGACATGAATAAAAACAAAACTATAAGCGGTGTATTAAACAGCGAGGTAAGTTTAATCTCTTCGCCTACAGTACGTAAAGAGGTTACAGCTGTGGTAAGCGCGTAGGTTGCGTATATTCCTGCAAATCTTCTTCCAATAAAGCCGTTTGTTTTAGATAAATATTCAAACACATTCCCATACTCACGGGAAAGGTCGGCTATTCGTAATACAATCAGTAAAAAAGGGATAAACAGTATTCCGGCCACGCCGATAGAAATGTAATAATATTTTCCGGCCTGGGTATGGCTCCCCACAATGGGAAGCATTGCGGTCATTAATATAAATGTCAAAGCGGCAAGATGTTTTTGTCTTCGTTTTTCCATATTCTATTCCTCGTCAGTTATGGGCAGATCAGATAGTCCACTGCTTTGCAACTCAACCGTAACTTTTATATCAAAATCAAGGGCATCAATATATTCTCCGTTTTTTGACGATACATCTCTGAATACCGACGGAGATTCCTTATACAGAAGGTATCCGTAAGAAAGAATATCACTCCGATATCCTACCTTAATTTTCTGTATACAATTCTGCAGTTTTTCTTTTATTTTAAGAGCGATAATATCCTCATATTCTTTTACTGTGGAAGAATCCTGAAAGTTTATATCTTCGGGAATTCTCATTATCGATAAAGAGAGTTTCACATCGATACCTATTTGTGTTTCGTTATCCTTCTTTGGCTTGACCTTTATTTTATCGGACAAAATGTTAAAGTGCAGATAATTCCCCTCTGAAATCTCAATTTCCAGAGAACCGTCTTTAAGGTCGTCTGTAAGCATAAGAAAGTATAAACTTTCTTCTTCAGAGAGAAAACCTATAAGTTTATCATCCTTAAATACGGATATACCCGATATGGAAAAGCGTTGCTCTCCGTTGTCATCATCAAAGGTTATTGAAGGTAAATAAGCCTCTCCACCGGGATTTTCCATAGCATTGATACACTCATACACCTTTATACTGGTGGTGGTTGAGTTTTCTTTGGCCGTTTCTTTAAGTGCCTTTGAAACATCAAAAGACACAAGATTTGCTCTTGTAGGCGTACATTTAAAAACGTCTGACGCCTTGTCCTGCTTGACAACGACCATATCAAGAGAAACGTTTATTCTGTTATCATGGAAGAAGAAATCAACAAAATCGCGTATCCCCTCTTCGGCCACGTCCTTGCTTAATAAGACTACGGCACAATGTCCAAAATACAGTTGTCGCACATTTGTACTTACAATTTTTTCCAATGCCCCCGCAACTGTTTCTCCTGTCTTCGTAATCACTACGGGATTCGGTGTAGCCTCCGATGAAGATTGGGATTTCATTGATAAAATCTCCGCTGTAACTTCATATCCAGCGGCGCCCTTATCAATGGCTATTCCCGCAACAAGTGAGCTTTCTTCAATATCCTTGTAATCGTAACACCCCGTCATATTGAAAAGCGATAAAAATAGCAATATCGATAATACTGTTTTCTTTATCATTTTACCCCTCCGCTTTTCTGACGTATCTTATTTTGGGATATTTTGCTTGGTCGTGTAATCATTTTTGACCATAAAGCCCGTATAAAAATATCTTTTTTATTTTGGTGGCTTTCAAATATACTGTAATCGGTATATTTTACTCCAAAACTTTCCATACCAAGGATCACTATGCACATAAACAAGAAGCTCAATATTACTCCGTACAGACCGAGTAACGTACCTAAAAGAAGAATAGCAAGTCTAAATACGATCACTGCACTTTTCAGTCTGGTATTCATAAGTCCGCAAAGAGCTGTCATAGCCACAATAATTACCATTGTAGAGCTAACAAATCTGGCGTTTACTGCCGCATCCCCCAAAACTATCGCCCCAACTATACTTAAAGGCTGACTCACATTTGAAGGCACTCGAATCCCCGCTTCTCTGATTATTTCAAAAACCAATATAAGCAACGCGCATTCTACCACCGTTGAGAAGGGCACGCCCTCCCTTGTAGCTATTATTGACAATAAAAGCTCAATGGGAATTATCTGAGTGTGATAGGTTAATATGGCTACGAATGCCCCGGGTAAGAAAACGGTAAGAAAAAAAGATATTATTCTTAAAATACGGACAAAAGAAGCATATATATTACTTACGTAATAGTCCTCTGGAGACTGAAAATTCTCTATAAAAAGATAAGGAAGAGTAAGGACCTCGGGACTTCCGTTTACTATCACTGCAATACGCCCCTCAAGAATCTTTCCAGCCGCTCCGTCGGGGCGCTCTGTTGTACCCATCGTAGGAAATGGTGACATTGACTGGGAAGAAATAAGTTCTGTAAGATAATTGCTATCCAATACACCGTCAATATCAATAGTTGATATTCGTTTTTTTACATCGTTCAGAAGATTCTTGTCGCACAAACCGTCTATATAGCACAAAGCTACCTGAGTATTTGTCTTTCGTCCAACAGAAATAAATTCTGCTTTAAAGTCGCTACTCTGAATACGCTTTTTTATCAGCCCTATATTCCCTACCAGATCCTCAATAAATCCTTCATGAGACCCTTTTATGACCTTTTCATTTTCGGGCTCAGACACTGCCCTGACCTTTAGCATCTTAGTATCGGCTATGAGGCCTTTTTTCTCGCCATCAAAAATGAAAACCGCATTACCGCCAAGAATACCCGCAATCAGGTCATCAATTTTGTCAGTAAGTTTTACGTCACTGCCAAAAATAATATTCGTCGCAATATATTCAATCGGTTTTCGGTCTCCCGTATATTGAACAATCGGTCTTATATAATCATCCGCAATCATACCGTCGTTTGACATACCGTCAAAAAAGAAGGTTTTTCCAACGATCGGATTAAGGCCGCTACTTATAATATCTCGTGTCTTAAGCAGGCTATCATTCTTGAATCTTGTCATTATTACATTGCTGTCAACTTCAAGATTACCGCTGATATCACCCGTGACCGTATTATTTTGAGGTGTACGTGAACTTCTCGTATTAACGTTTAACAGCCCCGTTAGGTACCGTTTGATAAGATTTGTTTTTTCTCTGCTCATAGTATCCGTTACCATTTTTGCATATTATTTTACAGCTATCTTTCCCCTAATATAAAAAAATAAACGGCTCCTGAATAATAATTCAAAAGCCGTTTATAAAAGTTAATTGGATTTAGTATTTGATAACTACAGCAAGAAGTTCCAGAGTTTCATCGAAAGGATTGGAAATACTGTGGCTTTCACCGTTACCCGTAAGAACTGCATCTCCTACGCCAACTTCAGTTTTGCTAAGCGTATCGTCAACAATACCTCTTCCGGAGAGGATATAATATATTTCATCCTCATCAAGATGGGTATGTATACCGATTGATGCGCCCTTTACAAGAGTAAGCTTTGCGCAAAGGCGGGTTTTTGAAGTCATTTCCTCATTGGCAAATGCCTGTGTAACAACAACAGTCCCTTCTCCGTCACGCATATGCTCGCGGTTCTCTACTGCCATTTCGTTTGCTTTTCTTATCATACAGATCTTCCTCGTCAATAATATTATTCTTCAACAGAAAAGCCAACCTGAACGGAAGTCTTTACAAGATTGATTATCTCACGGCAGTCACTGATAAGTGCTGCTTCGTTGGGAGAATGGATATATCTTGTGGGAATGGAAATGGCACCGGTATAAACGCCGCCTCTTGCCTTATGGATAGCGCCGGCATCAGTACCGCCTGCAAAGAGTATTTCACTCTGCCATTTAATACCGTTATCCTCTGCGGTTTTTCTCAAGAATGCAACCATAGACTCATGACAGAAAACGGAAGCGTCCATAATTTTTATACAAGCACCGCCACCCAATTTCTGGGAAAGATGTCCTGACTTGGGAGTATCAGATACAGTGCAAACGTCTATAGCAACACCATATTTGGGTGCTATACCATAAGCTGCGGTACCTGCGCCTCTAATACCGAGTTCTTCCTGAACGGAAAATACAAAATAAACCTCATTTTTGAGATTTGCCTTTTCCTCGTAGAGTTCTTTAATTGCTATCATCTGAATGGCAACGGCAATACGGTCATCAAGGAAAGGACCTGCTATCATATCCTTATTTTCGCCCATAAGGAAGATATCTCCAACTACGGAACAAACTGAACCGATACTTATCATTCTCTCAGCCTCTTCTTTGGAGGTCGCACCGATATCTACGTAACAGGTCTGAAGAGTCGTAGCCCCTTCGCCCATCTCATAATAAAGAATACCATCAACGCCGTTTTCAAATCTTACACGGCATCCCGCAACGGTTTTAATGTTAATACCGCCAAGATTACTTACTTTTACAAATCCCTTATCATCAAATGCATAGGCAATAAATCCGATGGTGTCAGCATGAGCGGAATACATTACCTTTTCACCCTTATTCTGCCCAACAACCGCAATAAGGTTACCAAGAGCATCAAAATAAAGGTCGTCACAGTAAGGAGCAATAAGTCGGATCGTAGCCATGTCGTTCTGTGAGCCAAGGAGTTGCATCAAGGATTTGTCTTCCTAAGACCGCTTG
>JAZSCR010000168.1:0-2741 GCA_045530715.1 Eubacteriales bacterium | reverse complement strand
GGTCGGTATGGAATCTGTCCTCTATATCCCCTTCGTCGGCAGGAGCCTCAAGCTCCGCCTTGGCCTTGAGGTCAAATATAGGGTCGTTAAGCCATTTTTCATATTTCTCTCTGTATCCCATAAAACACCCTACTTTCGCATTATATATTCTATACCATATTATAACAGATATTGTTGCCAAAGTCAAGAGAATTAGTTATACGGCAACGTAAAAACCATCATTGACATCCCTCGATTTTTATGCTATACTTAATACGTAGTATTATGATAGTATAAGGAACGGTCATCTATGGATTTTTTTAAGCAGCTTTTCAGATATTTTATCATCAATATAATAACGTTTATCCTTTATTACGTTCTCAATACCCTCTTTAGCGCAGTTGCGGGAATATTTGATATCAGTAATTGGGATACTGCCTTTCAGATAACGGGCGGCGTATTGGCTTATCTTGTTTTTATGACCGCTCACATCGCCCGCATAACCGACAGAAAGGGCTACGGCATAAACTATCTTTATCTCCACTCCAAGCACCCCGCCGACCCCAAGTCCGCCTTTAATATCTTTACCGATTGGAGGAGGGGTAATTGGGAATTTCTTGCCTACGCCCTTCTTATGTTCATAACTCTCACCGTTTTTGCTCAGACCAGGGACAGCGCAGCCGTTGATTCCGCCTATATACTCGTTGACCTTCTCCTGCCGCAGACCCTATTCTTTAAGATTACCAATTCTCCCGCTCTGGGCTTTATTATCCCCACGGTCATATTCTATCTGGTTACCGCCCTTATTCAGGTCAACAGAAGAAAAGTATGGCTCACTACACCCCTTTCCGAAGAGGAAAGAATGAAGGTGGACCCCGAGTGGACCCCTGCAGAAGAACTTCCCACCGAAGAAGAGAAATAATATGCTTTTACCCTCATACGTTAAAGATATCCTTGATATATACGCAAAAAACGGGCACACTGCATTGGTGGTGGGAGGCTCGGTAAGGGATGCTCTTTTGGGTTTTGAGCCCCATGATTACGATATTGCCACCTCGGCTCTGCCCCACCAAACAAAGGCCCTTTTCCCTCATCTGAAGGTGTTGGAAACGGGGCTTAAGCACGGCACGGTCACCCTTATTTGCGAAGGGAATGAGATTGAGGTGACGGTTTTCCGAAAGGACGGAGAGTACACCGACAACCGCCGCCCCGACTCGGTGACCTTCACCGACGACTTTACGTTGGACGCCCAAAGACGGGATTTTACCGTCAACGCCATGGGATATTCCCCTTCCACGGGGCTTTTGGACCCCTGCGGCGGCAAGGCTGACCTTGAAAAGAAGCTTATCCGCGCCGTGGGCGACCCTGCCACCCGATTCAGAGAGGACGGGCTGCGGATAATGAGGGCTCTCCGATTTGCCTCGCAGCTTGGCTTTGAGATAGAGGAAGGAACAGAAAGCGCCCTTTTTGAGTGCAAGGACTTGCTTAAAAACATAGCCGCCGAGAGAATTTTCGAGGAGCTTTTAAGACTCCTTGCGGGAAAGAACGTGGCGGACGTGCTGACTCGATATCACCAAATTCTTGGGGTCGTCTGCCCCGAAATACTCCCCACCGTTGGGTTTGAGCAGAATAATCCCTACCATAAATACGACGTCCTCACCCACACCGCCCTAACGGTGGCTGGGGTAAAGAACACCCCTCTTTTGAAGCTTACGGCATTTTTCCACGACCTTGGCAAGCCCCTCTGCTACACCGAGGACGAGAAGGGCGGCCACTTTTACGGCCACGCAAAGATAAGCGCCGCCATAGCCGACAAGGCGCTCTGCCGCCTCAAAGCCCCCACAGCCCTTCGGGAAGGGGTGGTAAGGCTTACCGAGGTCCACGACCTGCCCTTGGAGTCGGCCGAAAGGTTTGTCAAGCGCCAGCTTAACCGTCTGGGCGAGGAAAGATTCCTTGATCTTATAGATTTCCAGAGAGCCGACAACGCCGCCCAGAGCGAAAAAGTGGCTTACCGCAGGGAAAATTTTGACCGCGTGGAAGAGCTTGCAAGGGAGATCATAGCCTCCCGCCAGTGCTTCTCACTAAAAGACCTTGCCCTTAAGGGTGACCACCTCATAGACATGGGAGTGCCCAAGGGGAAGGAGATAGGCCGAGTTCTCGACCTGCTCCTCACCGAGGTCATTGAGGGCAGACTGAAAAATGAAAAAGATACCCTTATAGAATACGCAAAAAAAATTATGAACGGAGAAAAGACTATGGAATTAAAAGATATCCTTTCTACAGTTGACCACACCCTTCTCAAGACCGACGCCACCTTTGAACAGATAAAGGCCGTACTCAAGGAGTCTATGGACTACGGCACAGCCTCTGCCTGCATCCCTCCCTGCTACGTAAAGCAGGCCGCCGAATATATGGGCGACAGAGGTGTGGTATGCACCGTTATAGGCTTCCCCAACGGCTATTCCTCCACCGAATGTAAGTGCTTTGAAACCGCCGAGGCCGTAAAGAACGGCGCCAAGGAAATCGACATGGTTATCAACCACGGTATGGTTCGCGAGGGCAGATACGACCTCATTCTTGAGGAGATAAACGCCGTAAAGAAGGCCTGCAACGGCATGCTGTTGAAGGTTATTATCGAAACCTGTATCCATACCGAGGAAGAAAAGATAGAGCTTTGCAAGACCGTAGCTGCCTCCGACGCAGACTACATCAAGACCTCCACAGGATTTTCCACCCACGGCGCTACCCGTGAGGACGTAGCT
>JAZSCR010000034.1:0-3161 GCA_045530715.1 Eubacteriales bacterium | reverse complement strand
AACTACGATACAAAGTCTTTTTGCAATACCTACCTGAGGTGCGGCAAGGCCTGCACCATTGGCATCGGCGAGGGTATCCTTCATATCTTCTACCAAGGTAGCGAGTTTTTTATCAAACACCTCTACGGGACGGCATACCCTTGCAAGAACGGGATCGCCTTCTTTAACTATCTTTCTGAGTGCCATTGTTTCCAGTCCTTTTAAAGTATATTCTGGGGATTCATATCCAATGCCGCAGAAACGTTCTTCATTTCAGGGTCACGGATGAAATCCGTATGCGCCGCAGAAAATAGCCGTCTTGTGATGGCCTTATCTCGGCATTTTATTATAATCCTTACCCTGCTTCGTCCGTCAACCATAGGAACGGATGTCACCGCAGGCCTTATAATGGAGAGGCTTACGGATTGATATTCAGGGAGAGTGAGTTTCTTTTTTATATATTCGATGTATCTGTTTGCGGCGGCAAAAGCCTTTTCTTCGCCGTCTGTAACGAACACAGCCTGGCAGAGCTCCGAAAATGGAGGATAGAGCATATTCCTTCTTAAAGGAATCTGACTTTCATAAAAGTCTTCGTAATCCTGAGCATAGGCAAACTTCAATACCTCGTGCTCGGGCGAATATGTCTGTATTACGGCCCGTCCCGACTTTTCACTACGGCCGGCTCTTCCGGTTACCTGAGTAAGCAAGGAAAAGGTTTTTTCATACGCTCTGAAATCGGAAGAATAGAGCATAGAGTCTGCGTTAAGAACACCTACGAGGGTAACAGATGGAAAGTCAAGTCCTTTGGTTATCATCTGGGTTCCCAAAAGGATATCGTATTCTTTATTCCCGAATGCCTTCAGAATATCCTCACGGGAGTTTTTACCCGCAACGCTGTCCGCATCCATTCTGACTATACGGGCAGAGGGAAAAAGCTTTGAAAGCTGCTCTTCTGCCTTTTGAGTACCCGTACCCGAATATCTCAGCTTTGCTCCGCAATCGGAACAATAAGTTTCAGAGGGAACAGAGTATCCGCAATAATGACAGGTAAGAGTGTTACCCGACATATGGTAGGACAGGGGTATTCCGCAGGACGGACACCTGTGTACCTTTGAGCATTTTGTGCACTGAACGAAGCCCGCATATCCTCTTCGGTTAATGAAAAGGATTGTCTGCTCTCCGTTTTTCAGGTTGAGTTCTATCTCTCTTGCAAGCAGTCGACTGATAGAAGAGGTATTTCCGCTTGCGGCTTCATACCTCAAGTCTACGGTAATAACCTTCGGCAGAGCGTGACCGTTAAATCTCTCGGTAAGTCGGCTGTACCCTATTATCCCTTCTTTTGCTCTGTAAAAGCTCTCAAAAGAAGGGGTGGCAGAAGCAAGAAGCAACAAGCCTTTGTTTGAGTGCATACGGAACAGCGCCACGTCCTTTGCGCTGTATCGGGGAGTCATTTCGGATTTATAGGTATGCTCCTGCTCCTCGTCCATTATTATAAGTCCGAGTTTTTTTGCGGGAGCAAACACTGCAGAACGGGTACCAACCACTATTCGGGCTATACCCTTTTCTATTCTCTCCCACTCGTCTGCCCTTTCACCCTTTGAAAGGCCGCTGTGAAGAACGGCCAAAAGGTCGCCGTATCTTCCATAAAGGCGTTTTATTATCTGGAAGGTCAGAGAGATTTCGGGAATTAGCAATATTACGCTCTGTCCCTTTGCAAGAACCTCGTCAATGAGAGCCATAAATACGTGGGTCTTTCCGCTACCCGTAACTCCGTAGAGGAGATGGGCACTGCCCGAGGTAAGATTGGCTTTTATTTCTTCAAAGGCTTTTTGCTGTTCGGCGTTAAGGTCGTTATCCTTTTTATCCCCGTCGTCCTGTCTGACGGCAAAAGCAAGAGGATTTCTGTATATCTGCTTTAAAACCACCCTAACCATACCCTTTGACTCAAGGGTTTTAAGGACGGCTCGGCCTATACCTATAGCCTCAAGATCGGAGGCACTCTTATGGCCTTCCGACAAAGCCCTTATTACGGCTGATTGTTTTTCGGTAAGCTTTTTCGTTTTAGCCAAAAGCTCGTCAAGATTCTCCGCTAAGGCATAAAACCTATGATACAGCGGAGCGCCCGAATTTTTAGCCTCTGCAGGCTGAACCAATCTGCAACCGTCCATATAGGTACAAAAGCATTTGGATTTTAGAAACTTCACCATAGCAACCCCTTGGGGGCCTATGGAGGTGTGTTTTTTTGAAATAACTGTTTTTAGGCCTTCGGCATTCCCCTCCGTCACGTCAAGGACAAGGGCGGATATCTGGCGGTTCCCCTTACCAAAGGGTACGGTTACCATATCGCCTATACCCACCTCAAGTCCGTGGGGTAAAGCGTATGAAAACACTCCGTCTGCCGAATACACGGTATCCACCGCGGCAGATATTATCTTCGTCCTTTCAGAAAGGATAGAGGAAGCCCCCGACATTATTCTTCTATCTGACCGCCGAGATCAGCGCCCGAAACAAAGGGAACAGAAGAGGTTCCTACTACGGGAGAAAGAGCTGTGGGCTTGGGTTCGATAAAGTCAACCTTGCCCTTTTCAAGCATCTCTACTGCAAGACTTACGGGTCTTTCGGAAAGAGCTATGCCGTCTCTTTCAGCATCTTCGGCTATTTCTCTTGCCTTCTTTGCAACGGCAAGAACGAGGGAGTATCTGCATTTTCTTTCGCCCTTAACAAGGGTGTAAACACTGGGGTAAAGCATCATAATGGTATTTCTCTCCTAAAAAATTTATGTGTTTGTATATTCAGACTTTGTCAGTCGATATATCTTGCAAAAATATCTGATATTTCTTTTACGGCATCTTCAAGGCCGTCGTTAACGATAACGTGTTCGTATTCGCCTACGGTCTTCATTTCTTCGGCCGCAAGAGTCATACGCTTTTGTATTTGCTGCTCGTTTTCGGTACCCCTTCCTCTTATTCTCTTTTCAAGAATCTCAAGTGAGGGAGGTGCAACGAATACTGTTATAGCATCGGGATAAACCTTAATGGCGTTTCTCATTCCGTTGGGTTCGATTTCCAATATGCAGGGACGTCCCTCTGCCATAGCCTTATCAAGAGGCTCTCTGGGGGTGCCGTACATATCTCCCGTGGAAAGGATATTATATTCAAGCAAACCGCCGTTTTCAAGAAGGG
>JAZSCR010000063.1:0-7960 GCA_045530715.1 Eubacteriales bacterium | reverse complement strand
CTGTCCGTAGATAAGGACGGTACCGTAAAAGGCTTGAATGTCGGTACGGCCTTCGTTACTGGAACTACTATTAACGGAAAGAGCGCTTCCGTAACCGTTACCGTAAAGCCCATTGACCTTGCGGCTTCGGCTTATGAATACCATTATCAGACTCTTGACAGCCGGGCCGAGAAACGGTTTTACGAAGCCGTCAGAGATGCTATGGTTAACTGTCAGGAAACAATTTCGGGGTCGGACGCATTATCCGCAACCCTTACCGAGGTTGATATTCAAGACGTTTTCTATAAGGTGCTCCTTGACCACCCCGAGTTTTTCCACGTTAACGGCGAATACCAATGGCATAGCATGGGCGGAGTTATATCCTCCCTTGAAATATCCTACAATATGTCTGCCAAAGAATATGAGGCCGCCATAGAATTTATTAACGAAAGCCTAAAGCCCCTTGCTGAAGAGATGAGAGGCGTGGCTACCGAGGGCGAAAGAGCTCTGCTGGCTTATAACTTCGTAAAGGACAGACTGACCTACGACACCTCATTTGCAAAAGACTCCCATAATATGTATAAAGCATATCTTTCGGGAATGGCGGTGTGCGAAGGATATTCCAAGCTTTTCGGATACATTCTTAACTCGGTGGGTATTCCAAGTACTCAGGTGGTCGGTGTTGCCGACGGCAGTAATCACCAATGGACTATGGCTATTCTTGGGGGCAAGTGGTATCATTTCGACCCTACTTGGGACGACCCCATATCGGATCTCTCCTACAGCGACAGGCTGTTGCATTTGAATTATTTTGCGCTATCGGATGCCCTTATGCTGGAAAACAGAACAGTGGATTCTTCTCTTGTTATGCCAAAGGCCGATAGCCTGCAGGAAAATTACTTTATCAAAAATGCCCTAACGGTAACCGACCTTTCTTCCGACACCTTAAAGAGGGTTGGCAAGGCTTCCGCCGAGCTTTGCGGACACGTAGCCTTTATGTGTACCACCGACCTTTACAATACCATCCTGTCCGACACCTCTTATCTTTGGACTATGGTAAAGGCCGCTACCTCGGGAGTAAAGAGTATAAACTATACTTATAACGAGGACGCAAGGGTAATTGAGATAGTTTATTAATAGTTAAAAAAAATCGTAAGCCCCTGTTTTTTATTGACAGGGGCTTATCTTTATGATATAATCTAATCTGTTAGAGCAAAGTTATGACCAGAGAAGAGGCTGTATAAGACCTGCCTGATCCTGATAGGAGCGTCTTATTTTTATAAGCTCTCGTGCAGTCTCGGCGGCAATGGTTCTGTCTACCTTTGAGGAAACGAAGAAGTATCCCTTCCATTTGTCGACGTTAAATGAGTCGGACCAGTTGTTTATATAGGCAAAGGTGTCCTTCTGGAAGGCCTCGCCCGTTTTTGATACCACGAGAAGGGAGAGGTGGCTGTCCTTAAGCCTCGGCATTACGATATTTAGGTCGAAGATATCTATATCGGGAGCTTCGAGCCCCTTTTCCTCATAGGCCTTGAGGATAAGATCCAGCCATTGTCTTCTGATCTCAAAATACTTATCCATGGTCTTTCTGTTAAAGGCGGAGATAAGCTTCTTTATGGCTCCGGGAGCTGACGCGCTTGAAAGCATCTTTCCGTAGTCCTCACCAAACTTCTTAATAAGATGGGCCGCATTTTCCTTTGAGGTTTCCTGTATCTGGTCAATAAGGCCGTTTATCTGTGCGTCAAGCTCGCTTACGTCGGTTTCAAAGTCGTGGCGGTCAAGCACAAGGCAGCGTTTGGGGATATTTCTGGTCTTGAGCATATCCGCAATGTCCGCAAAGCTCTTGTTGGGCGCATCCTGGGGATAAGGTATATCCTTATCGTTGCAAAGAAGCTCCACGTCCCTATCCGACAGATAGAGGAAATCGCAGGGGTGCTTTATTCTGCCCGATGTGAGAAGCCCCTGTATGCAGTCCTGCATAACGTCTTCCGTGGCCAGAACCTTCTGGTGATAGTAGATATAGACGTAAAGAATGTTTCTGTTAAATATAAGCTCCTCAACCGTCAGGAGTGCGTCTTCTGTTACCGCCAAACGGTGGTCTGTAAAGCTTCTTTCCTCCTGGGTGTGGATGACAAGCTTCATAAGGAAGCGTTCAACCCCGTAGGTAAGGGCAATTCCCGCAGTGTAGGAGTCGCGCTGGGTATAGTCAAGCTTATCTGCGTCAAAGTCGCTGTTTATAATTCCCGTCAGGAAGGAACGGAATACCACCTTTTCTCCCACGCGGGTGTAGTTGCTGATACCCACAACCATATTGGCCGCTTCTGTCAGCAGTTTTTTGCAGGCGGCGCGGGTTCCCTTTTTGGGGAAGGATATGTGGTTTTTAAAGAAATCTATAAAGCTGTCCGAGGTCATTATGAGGTAGGACAGAGTTTCGTGGGGCTTGGGGGAAATGTTTTGATTGCTATCCTCCTTGAGAAACTCTATCATGGCCTTCATTTCGGGCATTACGCCGTAAACTTCTTCCGAAAGGTGGGAGAATACGCAATGGCCTATGTCGTGCAGGAGAGCCGCCAGGCGGACGGTATATACGTCCTTGTCGGAGATATATCTTTCCTTGTGCTCCGCATCCGCCTTCTTGCCCGTATTATATCGGGAACGGAGCCTTTGGAGCATCTTGGTGGCGATGGCCACAGTACCCAGAGAATGCTCATACCGTGAATGTCTTGCGGCAGGGTAGGTGTACTCTGCCATTCCAAGCTGATGTATGTCGCGGAGCCTTTGGAACAGAGGGGTATCTATTAATTCTATTTCCCACCGATAATACACAACAGAGCCCCAGATGGGGTCGTGGATAACCTTATCCGAGGTCTTCGCGGGTACAAAATCCCCAAGATAATGGTCTACAACTTTGTTTATCCTTTCGCGGAAATCCTTTATAGTATTCATGCTTTTCCCATCCGTTTCTTGGTCTTATAACTGAATTATATCACAATTTATTTTACTTTGCAATATATAATAAAATATTTTTCAGATAAAGGAGAAAAAATATGCCTGAACTGACTAATCTTAAGAAAATATTGGCCGAAAGAGGAGTTCCCGCCATTTGGGAAAACAGCCCTCAGGCTGTACGCCCCGAAGGTAGGATGTTTTACGATTACACTGCCGTAAACGAGGCATGGGCTACAAAGAGAGCCGAGCTTGTGGACCTTCTTGCCAGAGAGCAGTACGGATACCTGCCCCCTGCGGTTCCTTACGATATAGAGGTTGTAGAGGAAGCTAATATGCACGCCCTCAAGACCCAGAGAAGACTTATAAACATGACCCTTCATTGCCCCAAGGGGGATTACGTTCTGCCCTTCCATCTGGTACTTCCCACAGCCATAAGAAAGGCCCCCATGTTCGTTGCCATCAACTTCAGAAGCGGAGTTCCCGATTCCTATATCCCCGCCGAGGAAATAATTGACGCAGGCTTTGGCTTTGCCGCAGTATATTATAAGGATATTTCCGACGATAGCGCAAAAGAGGACGGCGTATATCCCCTCTTTGACAGAGATGAGAATACGGGCTACGGCAAAATATCCCTTTGGGCTTGGGGGATAAGCAGAATTATAGACTATCTCACCACTCTTGACAGCGTAGACTCCAACAGAATAGCCGTTTGCGGCCACTCCCGTCTTGGCAAGACCGCCCTTTGGTGCGGCGCTAACGACGAAAGAGTTTCCTGCGCCTTCTCCAACGACTCGGGCTGTGCAGGCGCCGCTATATACAGAGGCAAGGCGGGCGAGAGAACTCCCGATATTTCCAAGCACTTCCCCTTCTGGTTCTGCAAAAACTACTTTAAGTATATAGGACAGGACGAAAGCCTTCCCTTTGACCAGCATCTTTTGGTTGCCGCAAACGCTCCCCGCGCCGCTTATATCGCTTCTGCAGAGGGTGACTGGTGGGCAGACCCCATTTCCGAGTTCCTTTCGGGCGTTGCAGCCAGTGAGGTTTACGAGGCCCTCGGCATGGAAGGCCTTAAGACTCCCGACAGACTGCCCGAGACCGGCGAAGTTCGTCACCACGGCTTTATAGGTTATCATCTCCGTTACGGCGGACACAATTTCAGCCGCGAGGACTGGCAGAACTACTTCAAGTTCAGATACAGACACGGTGTATAAAGCGTGAAGGACTTTATGCGCCGTCAAGATATAGTGCGCTCTTCACGCCTAAATTCAAAGAGATGCACCGCCGAACTTTGAATTTGTTTAAACTAGTTTGAACGAGGATATAGAAAAAGAAAGACGGGCAGTTGCCCGTCTTTTTTCTCTATTCAAACAACTCGTCAATACTTCCGAACTCGTACCCCATGGCTCTCCAGCCGTCAATAAGGGACGCCAATATATCGGCGTTTGTGGCCGATGTGGAGTGCAAAAGCACCACGGCGCCGTTATGGATTCGGGAGTTCAGCTTCTCTATTGCCGATTGGGGGGAAGGCTGGTTGTTTACGTTCCAGTCAACGTAGGCAAGGCTCCAGAATACCGTCTTATACCCCAGTTCTTTGGCCGACTCAAGGTTGTTTGTGCTGAACTTCCCCTGGGGCGGGCGGTAATATTTGGGGAGCTTCTGCCCCGTTATTTCGTAGTAAAGGGCTTCCATGGGCTCAAGCTCGGCCTGTAGGGCCTCCGTTCCCGTCAGCTTGCTCATGTCGGGGTGGGTGGCAGTATGATTCCCTACGGTATGCCCCTCGGCAACCATTCGTTTTACAAGTTCAGGTTCGGTTTTCAGATAATGCCCCACCAAAAAGAAGGTTGCAGTGACCTCCTTTTCTTTTAAAACGTCAAGTATCCTTGCTGTGTAGCCGTTTTCATACCCTGCATCAAAGGTGAGCCATATCTTTTTTTCTTCGGTATTTCCCATAAAGCTGGCATCGTACTTTTTCAACTCGCTGCTTGATACGTTTCCTCTGGGTGGGATGTTATTTTCACCGAAGGTCAACCCCCAATCGGTTATACTTCCCGAGGTGAGGGCGGCTTTGTCGCTTACCGACCTTATTACGGGAATGAGCAATACCGCCACCGTCACCGCCAAAAGGCAGGCCGTAAGTTGCAGAGCGTACCTGTCGGTGTATTTACCCACCTTTTTTAAGAGCGTCAGCCCCTTTGAAAGCAAGGGCTCAATCTTTTTATATATCTTCTTCATACGGGAGCACCTTTCTTGTTTTTTCGGTAATGTATATGATTTATTGCTCCCTAAAATGCAAAAAGAGAAGCCCTTTCGGACTTCTCTTAACTTTATTCTTGGATTTCGTCGTTAGTTCCCGACTCTTCGTCTACAATCTCTTCTTGTGCTTGGTCTTCGTCACCTATTTCAAAGGTGGGGTTGTCTATATGGAGGTGTCCAAGCTGTAATATTACGATAATTGCAAGGACGTATATGCCGAAAGTTCCGAAGAGTCCTTTAAGGGATTCCTTTACAGAGAAGGGCTTGTCCTCGGGGGAGCGGTTTTTTATGCGGATGCCCATTATGATGGCCATGCCAACCGCAACCAAAAGGGTGCCGCCCATTATTATAAAGATGTTCTTACCCGAAAGGGTGAAGCTCTCTGCAGAGCCCGCCTTAACGTAGAGATAGGATATTACCCCGTTAACGAGGGCGTGTATTACTATGGGTACTATAATATCTTCGGTTTTAAGATATATCCAGCCGAGTATTATTCCTACCAGCAACATATAGGGCATCTGGGGGATAGTTGGGTGGTTTGCGGCAAAGATAATTGAGGGGATAAGTACTGCCAAAAGATAGCTGTCCTTTGACAGACGGTTCATAACCACTCCCCGGTAAAAAGGCTCGCAAAGAACGGCCGGAACAAGGGCGTATACAAGGATAAAGAAGAAATTCTGAAAAGCGTTACTACCCACGTCGGGGGCGTTCATTGTAAAGATATAGCCCTCAGCTTTTGCAAGATCCATTATCGTAAAGGAGAGCTTAAGGCAAAGTATTGCCACCGATATTGCGGCTATTGAGCCAAGTACCCCATAGAGGACTTTTTGAAGGGGAGGCGTACGGTCGTTTCTTTTAAACACCTTTTTAACGGGCGAGTCCACCAAAAGACCGTATATATATAGGGGAAGCGTCAATCCAACAGCCGAGATAATGGCCGTCAGCAGGGTTTTAAAATAAAACTGCCAGCCGTCACCCGAAAGGGCGTTGCCTATCCATTCAATGGGGAAATTTAAAAGACCGCGCGAAACGCATATGAGTATGCCTGCCACCATAACTGCGGAAACTGTGTCGGCAATATATTCTTTTCTGTTCATAGTGTCAAAGGACACTATCTTTTTCTTCTTAGCCATATTAAACCTCCATGTCGCCGTAAAGGGCGACTCAAAAACGAATTAAAGATTTTCGAAGAAAAGATTTAATTCAAGCGTGAAGAGCGCACAATATCTTAACTGTGCAGATTATCTTTCACGCTATTTTCCTTTAGTCCTTTACGGTCAGACTGCCTTCGCTATTCAGCCCCTCAAACCCCGTCTGGCGCAAGGCCTCGTAAATGACCACCGCTACCGAGTTTGAAAGGTTAAGGCATCTGAGGGTATCTCTCATGGGTATTCTTATGCAATCGTCGTATCTTTCTTCAAGGAGAGATTCGGGTAGCCCCTTTGTTTCCTTGCCGAAAAGTATAAAGCATCCGTCGGGATATTCCGCATCGGTGTAGCATTTTGCTCCTTTAGAGGAGGCAAAAAGCATGGGCTTTCCCTTTGCGTATTCCATAAAGTCCTGCAGGGATTCGTGGACTGTGACGTCAAGCTTTGACCAATAGTCAAGACCTGCTCTTTTCAGGTGAGCATCGTCTATTTTAAACATCATGGGCTTTACAAGATGAAGCGCCGCCCCCGTGCAAGCGCAGGTGCGCGCCACGTTGCCCGTGTTTTGAGGGATTTCGGGCTCCACCAGAACTATATTGTAGGACATATCTTATCTGCTTTCCTGTCGTTTTGTTAATTATATCATACACGACCTATCCGTTCAAGAGGTATTTTATGAAAAAAGACCGAATAAAAATTCTTTGCCGTGGCAAAATTAAAAGAGAATGATTCTGAAAGGGGGAATCTTTGTGGAAGCCTTTGATACAGACCGTAACAGCCTCGATACACAACCCTTGTCCGAGGAGCAAAAGGACGGAGCCGCGCCTCTGGGGAGGTTTCACTGCCTGACGGTTATCGGGCAGATAGAGGGACATTTTGCCCTTTCGCCCCATACGAAAACCACCAAATACGAGCACGTTCTTCCTGCCCTTGTGGCCATAGAAGAGAGCCCTACCGTAAAGGGGCTGTTAATGCTTCTTAACACCGCAGGAGGCGACGTTGAGGCCGGCCTTGCCATTGCCGAGCTTATCGCAAGTATGCGAAAACCGGTGGTTTCTTTGATTTTGGGCGGCGGTCACTCCATAGGCGTTCCTCTGGCCGTGTCTGCAAGATACTCTTTTATCGCTCCCTCGGCTACAATGACGGTCCATCCCGTACGGCTTAACGGTCCTATCGTGGGTACCCAGCAGACCATAACCTATTTTGAGCGAATACAGGATAGGATAATTCGCTTTGTGTCGGATAACTCAAAGATAACCCCGGAAAGGTACCGTCAGCTTATGAGTCATAACGGCGATCTTATGGCCGACGTGGGCTCACTCCTTAATGGGGACGACGCCGTAAGAGAGGGGATTATTGACAGCGTAGGGGGACTAAAGGACGCCCTTGCAAAATTGGAGGAGCTTTGCGGCAATGATGTACACGGTGTATGATTATTTCTTTTTGGCTGAGCCCTTTGAGGAAGGGGAGAACCCTGCGGCAAAGTCCTTTTTCTCTACCGATCCCCAAGCCTATCTTTCAGTAATAACCCCTGCCGTAAACACCGCATTACCCGATTTGGGGAAGGGGGATATAAAGAAGGAGTTCACTCATGAGTGAACTCCATATCTTTACATAAGGGGCGCAAAAAG
>JAZSCR010000189.1:0-3315 GCA_045530715.1 Eubacteriales bacterium | reverse complement strand
GTGGAGATCATGTTGATGTTTACGCCTGCGGTGTAAAGAGCCTCAAACATGGTTGCTGCAACGCCTGCGTTACCCTGCATGCCGGAGCCTACGATGGATACCTTGGATACGTCGGAGTTGTGTACTACTTCGTAATCGGGGTAAGACTTGTGGAGGCAGTCGAGGGTTGCCTTAAGCTCGGTTTCGCTGACGGTAAATGATATGTCCTTTGTATTGTTTCTGCCTATGGACTGAAGAATTATGTCAACGTTTATCTTGTTCTGACCGAGAAGAGAGAAGAGTCTGAAAGCCTCGCCGGGCTTGTCGTCGATTCCGATAACGGAGATACGGGCAACGTTATCGTCCCTTGCAACTCCGGTAATAAGCATTTTTTCCATGGATGTTTCCTCCTTGACCATCGTTCCTGGTACTCTGTTATAGCTTGAGCAAACTTCAAGCTTAACGTGATATTTTTTTGCAAGCTCTACTGATCTGTTCTGAAGCACCTGTGCGCCGAGGGTTGCAAGTTCAAGCATCTCGTCGTAGGATATGGTGTCCAGCTTGATCGCTGTTTTTACTTTTCTGGGGTCGGTGGTATAAACACCGTCCACGTCGGTATAGATCTGACAAAGATCAGCCTTAAGTACTGCTGCGAGAGCAACTGCAGAGGTGTCAGAACCGCCTCTACCGAGAGTTGTTATGTCGTCGTACTTGTTGATTCCCTGGAATCCTGTAACGATAACGATATTCTTTCTGTCGAGTTCTCTCTGAAGACGTTCTGTCTCAATGCTCTTGATACGAGCGTTGGAATAGTTACTGTCGGAAGATATTCCAATCTGCCATGCGTTAAGAGAGATTACTGGGAATCCCAGCTTTTCAATGGTCATTGCCAGCAGGGATGCGGATATCTGCTCGCCGGTGGAGAGAAGCATATCCATTTCTCTGCGAGAGGGATTGGGGTTGACCTCCTGCGCCTTAGCTATAAGGTCGTCGGTGGTGTCGCCCTGTGCGGAAACGATTACTACTACGTTATTGCCTTCCTTGTACGTATCGGTGATTATTTCTGCTACGTAGTTGAGTCTTTCGGTATTTTTTACGGAGCTTCCGCCAAATTTCTGGACTACAAGACCCATGTGGGTATCATTCCTTTCTGTATGGTGAACTTTGATTCGTTATTAACCTATAATGGGGAGTTCGGTGTTTTCAAGATAGGGGAGATCCATATCTTTTAAACCGAATACTTTCGTTTCTCCCGCCTTCCACAGGGGTTCTTTTGCGGGGGCAAGCATGCAACCGTCAATAATATCGGCCACTACAGCACTTGCTGTGGGAAGACTGCCTGCTCCGCGGCCAATAAAGGTCATATCGTCTGCACAGTCACAAGACAGGGTGACTCCGTTAAATACGTCCTCTATTCCCGCAAGAGGGGAGGTTGCGCTGACAGCACAGGGGGAAACAAATGTATATATGGCACCGTTTTTCTTTTCGGCGTAACATATCAATTTTACCTGATAACCTTTGGATGCGGCGTAAGCCATTATCTCGGGGGTAATCTTTGTTATACCTTCAGTATATACCTTTTCGGGGGAGATTGTTTCTCCGTATGCTATATCTGTAAGTATAGCTATTTTTCTCTGGGCATCAAGACCTTCAATGTCTGCTGTGGGATCCTGCTCTGCATATCCCAGTTTCTGGGCTTGGGAGAGAGCTACATCAAAGGCAAGCCCTTCGTTTTTCATCTTAGTAAGTATATAATTGGTAGTACCGTTAAGGATGCCTATAATTTTTTTATAGTTATTGGCCTCGAGTGAGGAAGTCATTGCCTTTATTACGGGAATTCCTCCTCCAACGGCTGCCTCGAAGAAGTAGTTGGCTCCTGTCTTAGCTGCAATGGCAAGAAGTTCTTCACCCTTTGTCGCAACAAGCTCCTTGTTTGATGTAACGACGCTCTTACCTGCTTCGAGAAGAGCCTTTGTGAACTTGTATGCCACGCCCACGCCGCCGATGGTTTCAGCAACGACGTTTATTTCGGGGTCAGAAAGAACCTCGTTAAAGTCCTTTGTTATTATATTTTCAAACCTATCGTTGGGAAAATCACGAATGTCGACTATCTTTTTTAGATTAACGGGAGCTTCCGTTTTCTTTTGGATGCGCTCGCTGTTGTTGGCAATTATGGTTGCCACACCCGAGCCTACGACACCGTATCCTAATATCGCTACGTTAAACATTTAGGTCAGTGGCCTTTCCTAGATTTTATCCTTGAAACAAGATTATACCACATTTGTTATATATATACAAGTAGTGTAAGGTGAAAAATAAGAAAAAAAACGTTGAACTTTATCGTGCTAAATCGGTAACAGGCAGGTTTTACTGCGATTTTGCCAAAAGTTCACCCTTGTGTACAAATGATGTGGCAACTACATTATATAATATAGGAGTAAAACAATTTGGAGAGAAACACTATGAAAATGCTTTTGCACTCATGCTGCGCCCCTTGTTCTACCCACTGTATAACAGTGCTTGAAAAGGAGTATGACCTTACCATATATTATTATAATCCCAACATCCTGCCCCGTGATGAGTATGAGCGGCGCAAAAATGAGCAGATAAGATTTATAAACGAGTACAATGCCAAAGAAGGCAAGAACATATCCTATATAGAAGGAGAGTACGATCCTTCTCTCTTTCACTCTCTTGCAAAGGGTAGAGAAAAGGATAGGGAAGGTGGCGAGAGATGCTTCGCCTGTATTCGTCAGCGTATGGAAGCTACCGCTATCTATGCAAAAGAATATGGCTTTGATGTTTTTACAACTACTCTTACTGTAAGCCCCCATAAGAATGCACCCAAGATAAATGAGATGGGTGCAGAACTGTCTGCGTTCTACGATATTGAATATCTTCCTTGCGATTTTAAGAAGAAGGACGGATATAAACATTCCATTGAGATGTCCAAAGAGTATGAGCTCTACCGTCAGAACTACTGTGGCTGTGGGTTGGGGCTGTATGCGGATAGCCTTTGAAACATAATATATATACCGTTATGAATGGATACTGTCGGCTATTGTCGGCAGTATTTTTGTTTTTAATATTATGGCAAGAAAACATATGGTAATTATGCTGTATTCAGATTAAATATTCTACACATGTATAATGCGCATATAATAAATGAAG
Source organism: Eubacteriales bacterium (assembly GCA_045530715.1). Taxonomy (GTDB): domain Bacteria; phylum Bacillota; class Clostridia; order Oscillospirales; family UBA644; genus JAZQLP01. The sequence goes on along the minus strand of JAZSCR010000189.1, from coordinate 165 downwards.
AAAAAGATGAAGAGTGTAAAAAAGTGCAAAAAAGGTGATAGTTAACGGAAAATATTGGTCAAAAAGTTGCGCAGAGAGATAAAAAAAGATAAAAAAAAGTGTTGACAAAAGGAATGGGTTGTGGTATAATAATCAAGCCGAAAACGAAAGGACGAAAAAAACTCC
>JAZSCR010000090.1:0-8154 GCA_045530715.1 Eubacteriales bacterium | reverse complement strand
AAAAAATATTATTTTTTGGATAAAAAAAGAAGAATGATTATTCATCACTCTTCTCAGTAGGTGTTTATAGACGTTACTATCCCACATTGCTTCGGCCTAAAAAGATAGATATATTTCATTTCCGATATTCTCCTTTCTTATTAAGATAAAACGCTCCTTTGTTTTGAGTACATCCATTATAGCACAATTTTCACATATTGTCAATATGATCTTGCAAATTGTCGATCCTATTTCACAAATCCGGATAAAAAAAAATAGGCTTCATCGGACGGGTATCTTGTAGGGCAGAGCCAGCGCCTAATATATATAACCTCGCGGGAGTACATTTTCTACCTAGTTACAAAGTCAACCACCTGTAGGCTTGGTGTAAAAGACAAGGCCTCGGTGTGGTTTTAAGTACCCCCGGTATCGGGGTAAACGATAGGGGAGTAGGCTTTTTCTGCTACTTCAGGGATTGTAAGTCTGAAAAAATCGAAATATTGACAAGTAGAGGAATATATGGTATAATAGTTGTGCAAATAACGAGAGGCCAAGCAGAAATTGGTTTCCAAACTGGTTTCTAATAGCATTATGTTATTACACATAACAGCTAAAAAAGCCCTAAAGAATGGGATTTTCGGCGCCATAGCCAAGTGGTAAGGCAGAGGTCTGCAAAACCTTTATTCCCCAGTTCAAATCTGGGTGGCGCCTCCAGAAAAATCCTGCACGAAAGTGCGGGATTTTTACTTATTACTGCAATCCTTCACTTTTATTTAAATCAAAAAAGGTGGAAAATCAGATATGAATATCAGAGAAGAATCCTTACAGAAGCATTACGAATGGAACGGCAAAATTGAGGTCGTTTCTCGTGTGCCCGTTGAAAACAGGCAAGACCTTTCGCTGGCATATACTCCGGGCGTAGCCGAGCCTTGTCTTGAGATACAGAAGGATATAAATAAATCCTACGAGCTTACAAGACGTAAAAATCTTGTTGCTGTTATTACCGACGGAACTGCGGTTCTCGGTCTTGGCGACATAGGCCCAGAGGCCGGTATGCCCGTTATGGAAGGCAAGTGCGTGCTCTTTAAGGAGTTTGCAGACGTTGATGCCTTTCCTTTATGTATTCGTTCCAAAGACGTTGACACCATAGTAAATACAATCACATTACTTGCGGGAAGCTTTGGGGGAATAAATCTTGAAGATATAGCGGCTCCCCGTTGCTTTGAGATTGAGCGCAGACTGAAAGAAACCTGCGATATCCCCGTATTCCACGATGACCAGCACGGTACTGCAATAGTTGTTGCGGCGGCATTGCTCAACGCTTTAAAGGTGGTTGGAAAAAATCTTAGTGACGTTCGCATTACTATCAGCGGAGCAGGTGCGGCAGGCATCTCCATTGCTAAACATCTTATTAACATGGGTGCAGACTCCAAAAAGATGCTTATGTGCGATATTAACGGCATTCTTTGTGACGGAAATGAGGGGATGAATCCCGCTCAGGCAGCAATGGCGGCCATTACTAATGGCGAGGGTAAGCAGGGAACGCTTGCAGATGCTCTCAAGGGGGCTGACATATTCGTAGGGGTCTCCGCTCCCAACATAGTAACCAAAGAAATGATATCCACAATGGCGAAGGATTCCATAGTATTCCCCATGGCAAACCCCACCCCCGAAATTATGCCCGATCTGGCAAAAGAGGCAGGGGCTCGTATTGTGGGTACGGGGCGTTCTGATTTTCCCAATCAGATCAATAACCTGCTTGCATTTCCCGGGATTTTCCGTGGAGCCCTTGACTGCCGCGCATCTTGTATAAACGAGGAGATGAAGGTTGCTGCTTCTCGTGCCCTTGCATCTCTCATTCCAGAGAATGAGCTTAACGAAGAAAACGTAATCGTCTCCGCCCTTAATAAGAGCGTTGCTCCCGTGGTTGCAAAGGCTGTTATTGATGCGGCCAATAAGACGGGTGTAGCAAAAATTTAATTTATTCGGTATTTTAAGAGCCTTTGCGAGAAGGCTCTTTGTCTATTTGGTTGACAAAATGTATAGATTGTGATATAATAAGCCAAATATTGATAATATAAAAGAGGATAGGGTATTATAATGTGGACCTTTGGAGACCTTATTTCCAATTTCTTTACCCATAAGGACTTTCTTCCTTCGGCAGATAAAATTCCGGGCACGATGTTTACGCTCCTGCACTTCGTATTTGCGGCTATATGCCTCGCCATAGTGCTTTTTTTCTGTTTTTTCGTTTCAAAAAGAGGGGAAAAGACTGTCAGAACCGTGTTTGGGGTTCTTTGGGCAGTTATCGTAATCCTTGAGATTGCTAAAATAATATGGGAAACCTATACGGGCAAAACAGTGAATTTTGAGTGGGCAGGTGTAATGCCCCTTTATCCTTGCAGTATCTTTATGTATGCTATGCCCTTTGCTATATGGGGAAAGGGACTCGTCAGACACGCTGCTTGCGGATACGTGTGTTCTCTCGGCCTTTTGGGGGGAAGTATAAATTTCGTATATCCCGCAACGATTCTCGGCAGTTACTCTTGTATATCATTTGCGGGATTCCATACCTTCCTTTACCACGGTGTTATCGTATTCTGCGCGCTGACGATACTTCTTTCGGGATATCACTCTTATAAGAAGGTGGACAAGTGGTGGAAGCTTCTGCTACCGGCCGTGCCTTTCCTTATCGTATCGATTGCGGCAAATATAGTGAACTTCTCGTGGATAAATTCCGACTATATGTTCTTTAAACTCAAATCTTTTATCTTTGCTCCCATAGGACAGGCGTTGCCCACCCTTGTATGTGTTATTATCGTATATATAGCCTACTTGATTATTCATGCGCTTCCGTATATACCCTCATTTGTGGCGCATTGCAGGGCTAAAAACAAATAGTAAATAAATAGGCTTCGTATATACGGAGCCTATATGCTTGCAAGTTATATTTACATTTGTAAATATTTTGAAATGTATTGTAAATATATATTGACAAGTTCGCCTTTGTGTTCTATAATAATATTGAGGTAAAGAAAGGAGTTCGAATATGTATATCAGCTATGCGAATCTTTGGAAACAACTTATTGATAAAAAAATTAGCAAGACCGACCTTATGACCATGACCGGAATCAGTTCTCGTACCCTCGCAAAGCTTTCAAAAAATGAGTCTGTAACTACAGATACTTTGGTAAGAATTTGCGAAGCTCTTGATTGCAGTGTTACTGATATAATGGAAATATGTTCGGGGAATGAAGTTAAAAGCTTTTACGATGTATTCAAGTCTAAAGCCGTACTTATTCGCGAATCAGAACATTATCGAACTTACACAATGGAGTTTAAGGACGAAAAATATCTTATTACAAAGTCCAAAAAGCCATCTACAAAGTTTACTTCTATATATCTTAAAGACAATAGCGTAGTTTGGCGTCAGAATATGTTTTTAATTGGCGGACATACTTCCTCTTGGGAACATACTATAAGGCGTTCTGATTTTTGCGAGAAAGGGTATCGGAGCATATTTTTAATATCAGGCGGACCCTTTAACGTTATGGGGCTGGATGATAACCACTATATTTCTTCTAAATCTACGCCTAAAAGCGTTAAAGACGTATACGTTATGACTATAGCGGCATTTAAGTTGTTTGCCCCCATAGAGGAAAGCAAAGGAGATTAAATTATGTACGCACCCCAATATTCGGGAATAATCACTAATTATAATTGCACTGCGGCTTGCCGTCACTGTATGTTTTCCTCTTCTCCCGATAGACCTCACGAATATATAACAGCCGAAACCTCGGCAAAACTTGCCGCCCTTCTTAAAGAGGCGGGAACGAGAGAGGTACATATAGGTGGGGGAGAGCCATTTATGAATTTTCCAGCCCTCTGTACTCTTATCGAAGAGCTTAACAAAAATAAAATCTCTATAAGCTACATAGAAACCAATGGCTTTTGGGGGAAAGACGAAAACTTAATCAAAGATAGACTTTTAAAGCTTCGTGCTCTGGGTGTTAGCACGATTATGGTATCTCTTGACCCCTTCCACATGGAGTTCGTTCCCCTCGATAATGTTCTTCGCCTTTTAAAAGCGCTTTATAGAATGGAATTCGACTACTTTATCTGGAAAGAGGAGTATTACGAAGAACTGATGTATTACAGTCGCTCCACACCTTATTCCCACGAGGAGATAAAAGAGATTCTCGGCAAGAATTACGTTGTGAAAACTGCAGAGGAATACGGGGTAGGTATGAATGGGCGAGCCTTGAGCATCGCGGGGAAAATCTATCCCAACCGTCCCGCAGAGGCTTTTTTGACGTCAAGGCCTTGTCATTCTCAACCCGACGTACTGCACTGTCATCTTGACCTTTACGGTAATATAGTTCCTTCGGGCTGTCCCGGTATTGCCGCAGAGGCACGTGATTATCTTTCGTGTAACGTTACTGAAGATAAGTATCCCGTTTACGGTCGCCTTATAAACGAAGGCGTGGAAGCTCTTTACCGATATGCGGTTGATAAGGGGTTTGTTCCCTCGGAAGAGGGATATCCCACCAGATGTGCCCTTTGCTATGCTATTAGATCATATCTTGTAAAGAATTGTCCCTCGCCCGACCTTGCGCCTACTTGCTTTTATACTGAAACAGATAAATGCCTTGCGGCTGTAATATAAAATAATTGGAGGATTATTATGCAAAGATTTGATTTTATAAAGAACGAAAATAACTTTTTCGGTTATACTCTTTTTCTTCCCGACGGATATACCGAGGAAAAGACTTACCCCCTGATTCTTTCCCTTCACGGAGCAGGGGAAAGAGGTAACGGTACAAGTGAGCTTGAAAGAGGAACCCATATAGGTATCGGCGGATATCTTAAGAGAAAGCAAATGAACTTGGATGCTATAGTTCTTTGTCCCCAGTGTCCGAATGACAGGGTATGGAATCACCTTATTTTTGAACTTAAGAAACTGCTTGACAGTATAGTAGACACATACTCCGTAGACCGTGACAGAATAACCGTGACGGGTATGTCAATGGGAGGCTTCGGTACCTGGGAAATGGGCATGATGTTCCCCGAAACCTTTGCCGCGCTTGCTCCCATATGCGGCGGCGGTATGGCATGGAGGACGGGTGCCTTGAAAAACATTCCCATATGGGCGTTTCACGGGGACAAGGACCCTACGGTAGACATAAGCAATTCCATAGAAATGGTAAATCGTGTCCGTGAAGTAGGCGGAGAGGTTAAATTTACCGTATTTAACGGCGTTAAGCACGCTTCGTGGGATCCCGCATATCTTGATACAAACGTAATTAATTGGCTTATTGCCCAAAAGAAGAAGTAAAAAAATGTTCTCACCGGTTAGGTGAGAACATTTTTGTCTTTTATACACTCCCGCACATAGTATAAAGCTCCTTGTACGCGGTGTTACTCATTCGTAATTTATCTGCTATAGTGGCTATAAATACTGCGTTTGACGGACGGCGCCTGCTCATGCTTCCGAATACGCTTTCTATCCTTTCAATGGGGCCGTTAGCCCAAGCTATTTCAATGGCGTGGCGTATAGCCCTTTCTGCCTTTGATTGAGTTGTGCCAAACTTCTTCGTTATAAGAGGATAGATTGTTTTTGTTACAGCAAAGGATGATTCCGGAGCCTGCAAGGCACAGATAACGGCATACCTTATGTAATGGTAACCTTTTACCTTTGCGGGAATACCCATGTCGGATATGATTGCCGTAATATCCTTTTCGAGTTTGTTTAAGGTTTGTTCCTCATCCATGGGTTCTTCTGGAATATTCTTTCCGCACAGCAGTGCAACGGTATCTATTAATCTTGACGGGGTGACAGGCTTATAAAGATAATAATCAGCATGGTTAAGTACCGTGGATACCACTGCTTCGGTGCGTATTTGAGAGCATACCAATACGGTGGTTTCGTAGTAATCCTTTATTCTCTTTATAAGGTCTATTCCTTCCGTATCTGCAAGCAAGATATCCGTAATAAGTAGGTCAATCTTTTCGTGACTTATTTTAAATAACGCCTTGTCTGGATTACTGGTTGATTCTGCAATTTGGTACCCTGCTTCGGATAATATCTTTTCTGCTTCTTTTCTGTAAATCTGACTGTCGTCAAGAATTACGATTTGTTTGGGTCTGTTCATTTTCTTTGTCCCTCGTTTCTTTAATTTTGTTGCTTGTGTGAGTGGATTAATTGTAGCACGGTATTTGTCAAATTACAATGATTTTTGCCTCTACTGTTATGAGAATAGGGCTGAATTTTTCGACAAAAACGATGGCTTAATTCTCAAAAAAGCTCTATATATTAAGGAAAATTTTTCCAAATTACGATTTTTTTAACACAAGCCTGATTGGAAACCTTTTTCCTTGGATTTTATAAATTACTGTATCAAAATTGCCACTTGACTCTTTTGGAAAAATGAGGTATAATGTATACGTATTGATATAAATCTTGAAAGGAAATATGAATATCATGAAAAGAATACCTACAAGATCCGAAGTAAGAAAAGAAGATACCTGGGCAACCGAGGATATTTTCCCCTCCGACGAAGCGTGGGAAGAAGCCTTTGAAAAGGCAGCCGTATATCCCCAGCAGATTGTTGCATATAAGGGTAAGATAAGTCAGTCCGCAGCGGCTCTTTATGAAGCCCTTACTTTTGACGATGAAATCTCCCTCTCTATAGAGGCGTTATATAGCTATGCAAGTTTAAAGAGTGACCAGGATAAGGCTAACTCCAAATATCTGTCCATGGTTGGCAAGATGATGAGCTATTATACGGGAGTTGCTGCCGCATCCTCATTCTTTGGCCCCGAAATTATCTCTATAGAAGACGATAAGATGGCGCAGTTCTATAAGGATGAACCCCGTCTTGAAGGCTATCGCCGTATGCTTGACAAGATAAGAGCGAAGAAAGCTCACACACTCTCCGAAGCCGAGGAGAAACTTCTTGCAGGTGCATCCGAAATAGCAGGTGTTGCCAATAAAGCCGCTTCTGCTTTAAGAAACGCAGACCTTATATTCCCTGACGCTAAGGACAGCGAGGGTAATTCTCATCAGCTTACCCAGGGTTCTTATATTTCAATGGTTGAAAGCTCTGACAGGGTTCTCCGTAAGGATGCTTTCGAAGCCCTTTACGCTGTGTTTGGTGCTCATAGAAACACCATAGCCGCATTCCTTGACGGTCAGATGCGTCAGCTTAAGTATTTCTCAAAGGCAAGAAAGTATGAAAATTCCCTTGAAGCTGCACTTTCCCGTACCGAGGTTCCCCAGGAAGTTTACTTTAACCTTATAGATACCGTTCATAAGAATATGCACCATATGCATAAGTACATGGCTCTCCGCAAAAAGCTTATGGGACTTGATGAAATGCATATGTATGATATTTATCCCACTCTCGTAGGTGACGCTGAGTCAAATATCAGCTTTGAAGAGGCAAAAGAAATCGTTCTTGAAGCTCTTGCTCCCATGGGTGAAGACTACGTTAATATCGTTAAGAAGGGCTTTAACGAGCGTTGGATCGATGTTTATGAAAATCAGGGTAAGCGTAGCGGTGCCTATTCTTCGGGGAGTCGTCCTCATCCCTACGTTCTTCTTAACCATGAAAACACGCTTAACAGTATGTTTACTCTCGCTCATGAAATGGGGCACGCTCTTCATTCCTATTTCTCTATGAAAAATCAGCCCATAGCATACTCTAACTACGTAATCTTTGTAGCCGAAGTTGCATCTACCTGTAACGAAGCGTTGCTTATGGCACATCTTCTCTCCAAGACCGAGGATAAGGTACAGCGCGCTTATCTTATAAATCACTTCCTTGAGCAGTTCCGTACAACTCTTTACCGTCAGACTATGTTTGCAGAGTTTGAACTTAAAATGAGTAAGGTTGTTGAAGAGGGCGGAGTTCTCACTGCTGATACTCTGTGCAAGATATATCACGAACTTAACGAGCAGTATTACGGTGAAGCCGTTGTTATAGACGAACAGATAGACGTTGAATGGGCAAGAATCCCTCACTTCTTTATGAACTTCTACGTGTTCCAGTACGCTACCGGTTTCTCTGCTGCGATGGCACTTTCCAAGAAGATACTCACCGAAGGTCAGCCTGCTGTTGAGAAATATCTGGGCTTCCTTTCCGCGGGCTCTTCCAAGACTCCTATTGAAATCCT
>JAZSCR010000041.1:0-27414 GCA_045530715.1 Eubacteriales bacterium | reverse complement strand
TTTTTTTTTTTTTCTCGGCACCGATTCTGATGATACCGTTTTCGTCAAGGTCTGCAAGGATGTCCTTGCTTACGCCGGGAATATCAGCAGTGATTTCTTCGGGCCCAAGCTTGGTTTCCTTTGCATCGATTTCGTATTCTTCAATATGGATAGAGGTGAAGGTATCTTCTTTAACGAGCTTTTCATTAAGAAGAACCGCGTCCTCGTAGTTGTAACCTTCCCAGGTCATGAAGCCGATAAGAACGTTACGGCCAAGGGAGAGTTCGCCGTGGTCGGTAGAAGGACCGTCGGCAATTACCTGACCTGCATGGATACGGTCGCCCTTGTTAACGAGGGTCTTCTGGTTGAAACAGGTACCCTGGTTGGAGCGAAGGAACTTGGTAATCTTGTAAACGTCCTCTTCACCGCTGTCGGTCTTAACTATAACCTCGGTGCCGTCCATAGAGGTAACAACACCGTCTCTCTTTGCAACTACGCATACGCCTGCGTCAATAGCTGCTCTGTATTCCATACCGGTACCGACGATAGGAGCCTCGGTTCTGATAAGGGGAACTGCCTGACGCTGCATGTTCGCACCCATGAGGGCACGGGACGCGTCGTCGTTTGCAAGGAAGGGAATGAGTGCGGTGGCAACAGAGATTACCATACGGGGAGAAACGTCGATATAGTCGATTCTCTCGCGTTCTATTTCAATTATAGCCTCACGGAAACGGGCAGCAACTCTCTTTCTTGCAAAGCAACCGTTTTCGTCAATGGGCTCGTTAGCCTGTGCAACGTAGTAGTTGTCCTCTACGTCGGCGGTCATGTATTCGATTTCGTCAAGGATCTTACCGGTTTCCTTATCTACCTTACGGTAGGGAGCTTCGATAAATCCGTATTCGTTGATTCTTGCAAAACCTGCAAGGTAGGAAATAAGACCGATGTTAGGACCTTCAGGAGTTTCAACGGGACACATACGGCCATAGTGGGTGTAGTGTACGTCACGAACGTCGAAGCCTGCTCTGTCACGGGTAAGACCGCCGGGACCGAGGGCTGAAAGTCTTCTCTTGTGGGTAAGGCCTGCAAGGGGGTTGGGCTGGTCCATAAACTGAGAAAGGGGTGAAGAACCAAAGAACTCTCTGATTGCAGCGCTTACGGGTCTGGTATTGAGAAGAGCCTGAGGAGTTACGACCTCAAGGTTCTGCATATTCATACGTTCTTTAATGGAACGTTCCATTCTGGAGAAGCCGATACGCATCTGGTTCTGAAGGAGTTCGCCTACGGAACGGATACGTCTGTTACCCAGGTGGTCAATATCGTCGGTGGTGCCGAGACCACTGTAAAGACCGAAGAGGTAGTTGATGGAAGCGAAGAGGTCTTCGTTCTGAATGGTCATAGGAATGAGCTCGTGGAGACGTTCCTTGGTCATTTCAAGAACTGCCTTTTCGTCGCCGTTTGCCTTTTCAAGGATTTCGCAAAGAACGGAGAACTTAACCCATTCGTTAACGCCTGCTTCTTTTACGTTGAAGGAAACGAAGTTCTGCATATCTACCATACCGTTGGAGAATACGCGGATTTCCTGCTCTTCAACGTTAAGATATACTTCTCTTACGCCTGCGTCTTCGAATTTTCTTGCAAGGGCATAATCTACTATCTGGCCGATCTCACCCAGAACTTCACCAGAAAGAGGATCAGCAACGGGGCGGGAAAGCTTCTTATTTACTATACGGCCGGAAAGGGCAAGCTTCTTATTATATTTATAGCGGCCTACACGGGTAAGGTCGTAGGTACGTTCGTTAAAGAAGAGGTTGTCTATATGGGAGATTGCGCTTTCAACGGTAGCGGGCTCTCCGGGACGGAGCTTCTTGTAAAGATCTACAAGAGCAGAGGAACGGTTGGTTGCGTTATCCTTTTCGAGGGTAGCAAGAACCTGTGCGGAAGCGCCAAAGGTTTCCTTTATCTGTTCGTCGGTTTCAATACCGAAAGCACGAACCAGGGTGGTTACGGGGAACTTCTTTCCCTTGTCCACACGAACGTAAACAACGTCGGATGCGTCGCTCTCAAATTCTACCCAGGGACCTCTGTTGGGCATTACGGTACCGGCGAAAAGCTTGTTACCGCCCTTATCTCTGTCATAGAAGAAGTAGATACCGGGGGATCTTACCAGCTGAGAAACAACAACACGTTCAGCACCGTTTATAATAAAGGTACCGGTGTCGGTCATCAGGGGGAAATCGCCGAAGAATATATTCTGTTCCTGGATCTGATTTGTTGTGTTATTGGTCAGACGGCAGGTAACTCTGAGGGGTGCGGAATAGGTGGCGTCTCTTTCCTTACACTCTTCGATGGAGTATTTGGGCTTATTGTCGATAGTGAAATCGACGTAGTCAAGGGTAATGGTTCCGGTATGATCGGTCACGTTGGAAGAATCCACCAGAACGGCCTTCATGCCCTCTTCAAGAAACCACTTGTAGGAGTCGAGCTGGATATTGATCATATTGGGGATATCCAGAATGTCACGCTTTCTCGCGCAGTTGACTCTCTCGCTGTCGCCCAGCTTTTCAAAGCGGCCGCCGATAAGAGAGGGATCGACTTTTACCATCATGCTATGCATCTCCGTTTCTTTTTATTTTAAGGTGTTTTGTAACATTGTCGGTAATTTTGCCTCAAAGGCATTGATTTTTGGTTTGAAGTGTGTTATAATATCGTATCAACCAAAACGACGTTGAAATGGGTCTGAAAAATCCTCTCTCACATTCAAAAAAGCCTTGAACCATTCAACTTTTTTCAATGCGATAGGTTTTTCGGAGCCAAAATCGGTGCAGTTTAAGAGTATACCATAATAAATATAAAAAGTCAAGCGTCACGCAAAAAATATTTTTTGCAAAAATCATTTTCAGCGTTTTGCACATTTTACGGCTTTTTATTCGCCCTGTTTTTGGCAGTTTTGACGATACCGTTTTTTACAAAATTTTGTCTGCAAAATAGTTCATTAAAATTTCATTTTCGAAAGGACGATCCCTATGAAAAGAGCGTTAATAAGCGTTTCCGACAAGACCGGAATCGTGGAATTTGCACGCGCACTGGAAGCTTGCGGATATGAGATCATATCCACCGGAGGCACAGCAAAAACTCTTATCGACAACGGCATAAAAGCCATTGAGGTCAGCGACATCACCGGATTCCCCGAATGTCTTGACGGCAGAGTAAAGACTCTTCACCCCGCAATTCACGCAGGCGTACTCGCTATGAGAAGCAAGCCCGAACATATGCAGCAGCTTAAGGAGCTTGGCATTGATACCATTGATATCGTTGCTATCAACCTCTACCCCTTCAAGGCTACTATTATGAAGGAAGGCTGCGACTTTGAAACCGCCATCGAAAACATCGACATCGGCGGACCCACCATGCTTCGCGCAGCAGCAAAGAATCATCCCGACGTTGCAGTAGTTGTTGATCCTGCAGACTACGCAAGAGTTGCAGAAGAAGCAAAGACTGAAATAACCCTTCAGACCAAGAAGGAACTCGCTCTTAAAGTATTTGAACATACCGCCGCATACGACGCTCTTATTGCCGACTATCTGAGAAAGCAGCTTGGCAAATCTCCCCTTCCCGAATCCCTCACCCTTACCTTCGAAAAAGTTCAGGGCATGAGGTACGGCGAAAACCCCCATCAGCAGGCTGCATTCTACAGAGACGTTGCTCACAGATACGGCTCCCTTGCAGATGCTGAACAGCTTAACGGTAAGGAACTGTCCTTCAATAACATAAACGATACCAACGGCGCTCTCGAGCTCCTTAAGGAATTCGACCAGCCCACCGTAGTTGCCTGCAAGCACGGTAATCCCTGCGGCGTAGGCTCTGCAGACACTATCGAAGAGGCTTGGGATAAGGCCTTTGCCGCAGACAAGGTTTCCATCTTCGGCGGCATCGTTACCGCAAACAGAACCGTCACCAAGGCTATGGCCGAAAAGATGGTTAAGATATTCCTCGAAGTAGTTGTTGCTCCCGCTTACGAAGAAGAGGCTCTTGAGCTCTTCAAGCAGAAGCCCAACGTTCGTATCCTCGCCCTTCCCGACATTACCAAGAGAGCTCCCGAAGACACTCTTGATATAAAGAAGGTAAACGGCGGTCTTATCGTCCAGACCATCGACGCAAAGCTTCTTCCCGAGGATCAGGAGCTGAAGGTTGTTACCGACAGAGCTCCCACCGAAAAGGAAATGGAAGATATGCTCTTTGCTTGGAAGGTATGTAAGTTCGTTAAGTCCAACGGTATCGCTCTTGCAAAGGACCTTTCTACCGTGGGTATCGGCCCCGGTCAGGTAAACCGCGTATGGGCAACCCAGCAGTCTGTTGAACACGCAAAAGAACTTATAGCAGAAGATGCTACCGTAGGCGCAGTTCTCGCATCCGATGCATTCTTCCCCTTCGACGACTGTGTTGAAGCCGCACACAAGGCAGGCATCACCGCAATCATCCAGCCCGGGGGATCCATCAGAGACGAGGATTCCATTAAAAAGTGTAACGAATACGGTATTGCAATGGTATTTACCGGTATGCGTCACTTCAAGCACTAAGTTTTCAATATACCTATTATATACATAACATTTGGAGGTAATTATCATGGCAGAAAAACAGCAAAAAGAACTCAAACCCGGTGAACCTTTAAAACAGAGCACCGTTACCGTTCTTTCCGTATCCCTCGGCCTTTGTGCATTCTTTCTCTTTATAGGTCTTGTATGGGTTCCCGCAAGTGCAGGTCTCTTCTGCACCCTTGGCGCTATTATCGGCGTTTTCGGTGTTGTTTGTACCCTTCCCAACCTTATCGGTTTCTTCAGAGGTAAGAAGATCGAAAGACTTATCAGACAGGGCAAATACAATCCCCCCAAGAAAAAGGACTTCAATCCTAACCACCGTTGGGGCGACTAAAGCGAAAAAGCCTGCGGCTTTATCGCTGGGAGTTTGCGCTTTTAGTGCCTAAAAACGCAAACGTCCCCATTGTATAAAATCTTGTGCAGTGTTAATAACTAATACGTAATGACCTCTGCAGCAACAGACGGTCGCGGGTAATTGCAGCAATGCAAGAGCCTGAGGAAAGTCCGAGCGCCAACGAACAAGGATAACGGATAACGTCCGCCGAAGGCAACTTCAGGGAAAGTGCAACAGAAAATAACGGCCCCTCGGGGCAAAGGTGAAAAGGTCGGGTAAGAGCCGACCGGGGGATGCGTAAGTATTCCCGTCAGTGTAAACCCTATCCGGCGCAATGCGAAAGGGTCGGGAGGAAACTCCCAATGCAGTTCGTCATATACCCGAAAGCAGCTACTGCCCGTACTGCGGGCGATGAGACAGTCGGTAACGGCTGTTCGAGATAGATGATCGTCACCCGCTTTTGCGGGTACAGAACTCGGCTTACGGTGCTGCAGATATTTACAAACAAAAAAATCCGCGGAATGCTTGTCATTCTGCGGATTTTGTGTTATAATATAACTAGTGGAAACTCTACTTACGGTTGATATTCCAAAACTCAACCTACGGTACGTGGACTTGAGTGGCAAAAAGGTATATAATTATATCGAAAGGAGGCCCCGTTATGGATCAGATAAAAATTGGCAGATTTATTGCCCAACAAAGAAAAAAGAATAGCTTGACCCAAATGCAGTTGGCAGAGATGCTCAACGTTACCGACAGAGCCGTATCAAAATGGGAGAACGGAAAATCAATGCCCGACTCCTCAATAATACTTACCCTCTGCGGCGTTCTGAAAATCACCGTCAACGATTTATTTAACGGGGAAATAATAACTATGGAAAATTACAACGAAAAGTCCGAAAAATTAATTCTCGAATTAGCACAGCAAAAAAAAGAATCCGATAAGAAAATGCTCGGGCTTGAAATACTCATAGGGGTATTCTCTGTAATAATCCTCGTTGGATTTACCTTTGTTGCTTCATTTTTCAATATGGCAGATTGGATGAGGATAGCTTTTATTGCCGCAGGCGTTATCATCGGCATGATAGGAATATTCTTCGCCCTCAGAATAGAGCAAGTGGCAGGCTACTACGTTTGTGCAAAGTGTAAGCACAGATACGTGCCCACCTATAGCAGCGTTGTATGGGCTATGCATATGGGCAGAACCAGATTCATGAAATGCCCCGAATGTGGCAAGTGGTCCTGGCACAAGAAAGTACTCGCAAAAGAATAAACCGAACATTAAAGCAAGAACCGCCGCCCAAAAGGGCGGCGGCTATTTTTTATAATCTGTTTCCGAATACTTTTCCGCAAAGGCTTGAGGTTACGACAAAGGCTTCAAGGTTGGTTCTTCCTGGTTTGCGTAAACGAACGTATGAGGGAGAGGACTCAATTCCCGATAGGGTGTTGAGATCCTTTCTCACATCTTTGGTTTCAAGATGAACCATATTCATAAAGCCCTCTTTGGTGGTAAAGGTGAGGTATCCGTCAATGTAGAGTATATCGCCAACAAGGCTTCTGCCTCCTTCTGCCATATAGAAATCAACAGGTTCGGCTATGGATATTTCACTCTTTTCTTCCGCCTTAATAAGGTCGGACACGTCTATAACGGCAATACCCTTACCCTTTGCGGCTATATAAAGGAGTCCGCCGCGGAGAAGGGGCTGTGAAGGAAGGTCAAAGCAAAGACCTTCTACTTTTTTACCGCCGAGGATCTCGCCATTTTCGGCAGAAAGGAGATAAACGGTATCTCCCGAAGCAAGAATGAATCTGTTATTTATAATAGGAAGAGAACGGGCACCTCTGCGGGAAGAAATAACGTACTTATTCTCCAAAACCTTTTCTCCTGTCTTTCTGCAAAGGGCGAAAATACCATTTTCGTTGCCCGAAAGGAGAAGCTTTTCCACAACGTCGGGGCATTTTAAGTCGCTACCCTCAAATTCGGAATTTTCCCAAAGGATAGATCCATTATTTATATCAATGGCAAAAATCTTTCCGTTAACGGTAACGTATGCCACTCCAAGGCGGGAAGTCAGAGCGGTACGGGTATATCTACCATCAAAGGTAAGGCGGGTCTGATTTATTATTCTTCCGTCTTCCTTATTTATATAATATACCCTGCCCTCGCAGTCAACGGCAAGTATCGTGTCTTCGCCTACCCCAAGATCGCAGTTAATTGAGTTCTCGGTGGGGCATTTCCATACTATACCGCCGCGGCCGTCAAGCTTATACACACCGCAGGTCTTGGGAAATCCGTCGTTTGCAGTGGGGATATAGACGTAGTCGCCGTCAACCAGGGGTCTGCCCTCGGTGCCTCGGCTTTCAAGAACGGTTTTCCAGTTCATTTTATAAACTACTTCTCTCTTATCCGTAAAATAGAAGAGAGAGGAAGAAACTCTTTCCTTTTTATCAAAGGTAACCTCTCTTACGCATCCGTAAGAAGAGGTGTTCATATACAGAGCGTTGTCGCACTCAACGGCATAATCGCCGCCCTCTTTAGAGTAAACGCAGGCAAGAGCCTTTGCCACTTCTTTAAGCTCCACGTTGAGGAAGATCTTCTTTTCGGGAGCCGTTTCCAGGTCTGTCTTTACAATATCGCATACGGTCTGGGTCTTATCATTGGGCATAATTATGTAATGTACGCCGCCCAAGTCCTTGAAAATGGGGTTTTCGGTAGGCGTTATAACCTGGCAGCCGATATCGCCCTCAACGGTCTTTGGGGAAAACACAAAATCCGGCTCTTTTGCCTTTACAAGGGCCTTAAGCCACTCAAGCCATTCCCCTTTTTCGCAGGGGCATATATCTGCATCCGAAAGATAGAAAAAGGAGGTAGCCTTCTCTACCTTTTCGGGTATTCTCAATAATTTTTCGGTGGTATCCATTTTACTGCACCTCTCTGTAATATTTGCAAGATATAGTATATCACATTCCTTAAAAAAAGTCAACCGCAGACATATATCTCTTGGCTTAATCATAATATTTTTATAGAAAGCGAATATTATCCATCGGAAAGGATAGGTCTTGAAGTATGAATTATAAAAACGACTTTCTCAACTATACCGAATGTCTTTACTCCGAAAAACGAGAAGCCTTTGCGGAGGGGGATACGATACTCCCCGACTACTGCCCGCCCATAATGAGAATAGTAGGCACCGAAGCTGTGGCAACCCTTAAAAGCGCCGCCGTATACGGCAAAAAGCTGGTATCCGAGGGCAACGTGGAGTTCAGAGTTATATATCAGGCGGAAAACGGAAGCATCAACAGCGTTTTTGCAAAGGTGCCCTTCTCCGACTCGGCAGATATTCAGGCCGACGGGGCGGACGAAAACTGCTTTACCGACGTGGTGGCCTCTGCCGATTATTTTGACTGCAGAGCCTTAAGCCCCCAGAAAATACACCTCAAAGCGGGTGTATATCTGACCCAAAAGATACTTGCTTTAGGCCAGACCCCTGTCCTCTCGGCTACTGAAGAGGACTCGGACGTAGAAATCAAGTCTGTGGAAACATCCGTAAGCTCCATATCCTGCTTTGGAAAGAAAAATCTCCGTCTTTCCGACGAACTTCCCCTGCAGGAGGGCTACGACAGACTTCTCCGCTACGATATAGGCATTGTAAAGGGCGAAAGCAAGAAAATGGCCCGAAAGCTTATCGCAAAGGCCGAAATGACCCTGAAAACCGTCCTTTGGTCAGACTCCAAAAAGACAGCGGAGGCCTTTGAGCAGAAGATTCCCGTTTCCCAGATAATAGAGCTTCCCGATATGTCGGAGGATACCGAAACCTTTATCTCCTTCCGTCCTGCGGATACCAGAGTGGAAGTGATAGACTCGGGGGAAAGCAAAACCCTCTCATACGACATTGAGCTGACAATATCCGTCCAGGGCTATAAAACCGAGAAAAAGAGGCTCATATGCGACGTCTTTTCCCCAAAAAAGGAATTGACGGCAGATATGAAGGAGATTCTTTGCGACACCGCCATTTACAAAAACGACAGACTGACCTTTGTGGAAAAGCTTGATATTCCCGAGGGCGGCAAGGTCTGTGACCTCTCTGTTAAGCCCCGTTCTGCGGGAATCTACGCCTCCGACGACGGCACGGTTACCCTCAACGGCTTTTTCGGTTGCTGTCTTACTGCCCTTGACAGCCAGGGTGAATTGGTATTTTCCAACAAAGCTGTACCCTTCTCCGTAAAATCCGAGAAAAAAGAAAACGCGCCCCTCCTTGAAAGAGCTTGGGGAGATGCAGAACTGGCGGTGGAAAATCTGGCCTACGTCACCGACGGCGGCAGTCTTGAATTCCGCGCCGACTGCAGAATAAGCGGAAGCATTTTCGTTTCCGAAAAAAAGACCTGTGCATCTGCCATAACTAAAGGTGAAGATAAAAAGACCGATAACGGCTATCCCCTCCTCCTCTGCTACGCCCAAAAGGGTGACTGCCTGTGGGATATAGCCAAAAAGTACTCCGTTCCACTTAAAAGAATGGTGGCTGATAACGGCCTGAAAAACGCCGAGGGAGAGATAGATTCGTACGTATTAAAGGAAGATACCATGCTTATTATCTGATATTTTACAATAAGTTCATAAAGAAAAACTAAAAAACCCTTGACAGGGTTCGGTGTTTATGATATAATTCAATGGTTCCAAAGACAATAGGTGCTTCGGCGTAAAAAGGTTTTCCTTTGCCTATCGAGGAAGAGTTGAATAATATCTCTGCCTTATTACGCTCTTTTGTCTTGAACAAAAGAGCTTTTGTTTTTGTAACACCTCATACCGTGAAAAGCACGGTAGCCAAATAATTCTGGAGGTGAAATTATGCCCAGTGAGAAAATACTGACCGCTAAGAAAGCTGTCGTAAGTGAGCTTGCAGAACGTCTTAAGGCTACTTCCGCCGGTGTTCTCGTTAGTTTCGAAGGTCTTACCGTTGAAGCTGATACCGAACTCAGACGTGAACTCCGTAAGAACAACGTTAACTACACCGTAGTTAAGAACACTCTCGTTAAGCTTGCACTTAAAGAGGCAGGTCTCGAAGCGATCGACTATGTTCTGAACGGCACTACCGCACTCGCAGTCGCAGAAGGCGAATCTGTTGCACCCGCAAAGGTTCTCTGCGAGTTCGCCAAGAAAAATGAAGCCCTCAAGATTAAGGCCGGCTTTATTGATGGCGAAATTCTCGACGTAGCTGGAGTTGAAGCTCTCTCGAAGATTCCTTCCAAGGAAATCCTTCTCTCCCAGGTTCTTTACGGATTCAATTCTCCTATTACCAAGCTTGCTTACTGCATCCAGGCAATAGTAGATTCCAAGAACGAAGGCGAAGCTGCTCCCGCAGAAGAAGCTCAGGCAGAAGCCTAAGCACAACACTTTTATTATTTAACCTAATGGAGGAAATTTATCATGGCAAGTGAAAAGATTCTTAACCTTATTGAAGAAGTTAAAGGTTTAACCGTACTTGAACTCTCCGAGCTCGTAAAGGCTCTCGAAGAAGAATTCGGCGTATCCGCAGCTGCTCCCGTAGCAGTAGGCGTTGCTGCTGCTCCCGCTGCTGCAGCTGAAGCTGAACAGACTGAATTCACCGTAGTTCTTAAGTCTGCTGGCGCTAACAAGCTCCAGGTTGTTAAGGCTGTTAAGGACGCTTGCGGCCTCGGCCTCAAGGAATCCAAGGAACTCGTTGACGGCGCTCCCGCTAACCTCAAGGAAAACGTTTCCAAGGACGAAGCTGAAGCTCTTAAGGCTAAGCTCGAAGAAGCTGGCGCTGAAATCGAAATCAAGTAATTTTCACCGAGAATTATTGAGATTTATAGGGCGTTTCCCAAACGGGAAACGCCCTTTGGCTTTTTAAAAATAAAAACAGTCTAAGCCCCTTGCATTCCGAGAAATGATATGCTATAATAAAAGTAGAGGAAATTGAATAATTTGCTGTAAACAGCAAAGGGGGAAGAATTTATGGGGCGTAAACTTTTCTGTCAGATATCACCGTTAACATATTGGATATCAAGAAAAAGATGTATTCTTCAGCGAAAAATAAAAGATACCTTTTCAAAAATAAGTATTGCTAAAACCAAAACCGAAGACAAACTCCCCATACTTGTTTATAAACATAACTCCCTTATCCGCCGCCGTCTTGGAAACGTTGATATGGCATTACAGGACAATAAAGCTGTAAATTTATCCTTGGCTGCGCCGAAAGTAAGCGGAGTACTTATAAAACCGGGACAAACATTTTCCTTTTGGACTCTTGTGGGGAACTGCAACGAAAAGCACGGATTTAAAGAAGGGCTTGTTATTGCTATGGGAAAAACGGGAAAGGGCGTAGGCGGCGGTCTGTGTCAATTTACTAATCTTATTCATTGGATGATACTTCATTCCGACCTCGAAATAACGGAACACCATCACCACGACGGCATAGATATGTTCCCCGATTACAACAGACAGATACCCTTCGGCACGGGGACCTCGGTCTATTACAACTACGTTGACTACCGATTCATAAACAATACCGACCGTACATATCAGTTAATAATCTACACCACCGACGAATACCTTTGCGGGGAATTAAGGGCTGATAAACCGCAGGATCATACATATCATATATCAGCTAAAAACGAATATTTTTCCAGAGAAAAAGGTGTCGTTTACCGTAACGGCGATATTATTCGCAAAAAAGTTGACAAACGTACGGGAGAAACCCTATCAGAAACTCTGTTAAAAACAAATCACGCAAGAGTGTGTTACGACACGTCGCACTTGACAGTAATTGAAAAGTAATTAAGCTTAAAATGCGGTAACCGATTTCACGGTTACCGCATTTTTTATTCGCTAGTTTTAAATAATCATTCCAATCCAAGCATCTGCCTGAGCATCTCTACGTCATCCTCCATATCAAACCATAAATAGCTTGAAAGCCCATTCTGATAAGGAATGACTGCGATATCCGAAGAAGGAAGGTTATAGGTTGAAAGTATGATTTTCATTTCCTCCGCTGAAAATGACGGAAGAGCCGTAAGCTCAATGATATTCTTGGTTCTGTTTGCTCCGTCGGTAATGGAAAACCTATAATTACCTTCGGCAAAGGAGCTGACCCATACCTGAAGACCTCTGTCTGTGGAAAGATTAAAAACTTCGTTGACCTCTTCTTGTAATTGTTCTAACCTTTCTTTCAGTCGGGCTAACTCGAGAGACTCTTCTGAAACTTCTTTATGTCCTCTTACCACACGGTAAAGGTACGATTTTTGCATTTTGAAAATGCCATACACGGCATCGCTGTCTATTTCGATTCCGGCCATGTAAACATCGCCATTCTTCTGTTCAAAAAGGTAATAGCTACGGTTCGTGTCGGGACTTTCCACGTAGTAAGAGTTAAGGTTGTTGTTTTCCAGCTCTGCCGCTATCCCTTTCCTATCCATGCGTTCATCTATCCTGTCTATGAATCCGCTTTGGATAATATCTACCTTTTGTAATTTTCCCAAAATTTTCGGATAAGTATAGCCGAACACTCCGTCTTCCTGAATATAGGCGTCTCCGTCATAAAATAAAAACGTGGGGAACGGCGGTGTTGCGGAAATAATAACGGGGACATATACCTCTTCTGCCGGACTGTAGCAATCAATGCTCGTATAGATGAGAGAGGTTTTTAATTTCCCGTCTATGGTAAAGTTGATATAAGCGGTATATTTTGTTTCCTTATCTCCGTCTAAATAAAACTCCTTCTCTATTCTGTAGTCTCCTTCGGGAATAGAAAAACTGGTAAGCTTATACGTTTCGGTAAAGCTGAAGCCGGGCATTACCATCAAAAGCTCCAGTGTCCACACAAAGGGCACCTCCGGATCAACGACAGCTCCGTCCTTATATAAGGTAAACTCTCTGCCAAAGCAAAGATTTTGGGAAGAGTTGTTCGTCCACTTAACCTCGATATACGGATCTAAGCCCTGCGTACTGCCCGAAAGAAAATTAAACTCTATCAAATCACAATCTGTGCCGGATAGAATGTTATAGATCCCGTTTTCGCCTACTATCCTGAACGTGTCAGGATCATCCTTATCCTTCGGGTCGGTCAAAAAGCATACAGCTACCCCAACGCCCACCAATAAGGCAACAATAATGATCCAAAAGGCCGGCTTTTTATAATTCAGTACCGATTTTATTCTGTCCTTCACCGCTACCTCGCCAAAGGCCAAGGGGCAGGCGGCTATAGAGAATCTCTTTACGCTGCAGGATACAAGGGCGTGGGAATAGCCCTTTTTATCCTCGCAATCCATACTCTTTATGACCTTTTCATCACAGGCCTTCTCTATATCCCTGCAAAGCAGAATATAGGCCAGCCACATAACGGGATTGAACCAATATACGGTCAGCAAGGCAAAACCGAGAGGCTTCCACCAATGGTCTTTTCTTTTAAGATGGGCCTTTTCGTGGGCAATCACGTATGCAGCCTGCTCGTCGGACACGTAAGAAGGAAGATATATCTTAGGCTTTATTATGCCTAAAATGAAGGGCGTGTCTATATTGTCGCAGTAGTATACGCTATCTTCCTTATTTAACGACGGACGGACTCGCAACGCAAGTCTGACGTAGGAAACCATTCCGTAAATTATTAAGGCGGCCATACCTATCAGCCATATCGTTGATACTATATCAAGGGTGTTTACAAAATTATTCGCGGGTCTGGTTACGCCTTCATAATAATGACTGCCTATGTATTCGTTTATGTTGCTGTTCAATACGTCTATTCCTGTGTTAACGATAAAGGGGCGGCCGACTGATTCGGGATTGGGAGTAATCGTTTGTGTGCTTGGAATAAGACTTAAAATACTCTTAAAAGAGAAAGGTAATACCAATCTCAGCCCTACGACTCCCCACAGGACACAGTTTATCCACTTGGGAGCCTTTCTGAACAAAAATCTGAAGGCAATAACCGCCAAAACTATCCAGCAGGCGGTAACGCTCATATTAAAAAGCTTTAAAAAGATACCTGCCATAATCTATTCCTCCCCAAATGAATCTATCATTCTTCTGATTTCTTCCACCTCTTTGGGAGAGAGAGCTTTTCGGGAAGCAAATGCCGCAATAAATGCGGGCAGAGAGCCGTCAAAGGTCTGCTCAACGAAATTCTCGCTCTGAATGGCGTAAAATTCATCTCTTGATACGAGGGCGGTAACGATACTTTGTTCCGTTTTAAAAAGTCCCCTGTCACAGAGTTTCTTAAGCACGGTGTAGGTGGTGGTTCTTTTCCATTTAAGCTCTTCCTCACAAAGCCGGACGAGCTCTTTTGTAGTCATGGGCTGATTTTCCCAAACTATATCGGCAAAATGAGCCTCTACCATACCTAATCTGAAATCTTCCATAGTCGTGTGTCCTTTCTTTTGTCTATCGCCTATAGACTACGCCCATAGTCTATCATCTATAGACAACTTTGTCAAGGTCTTTTTTCAAAAGTTCAAATTTCTGCCAAAAACAGAGAAGATGCTTCAATCAAAGCATCTTCTCTATACTAATCGTCTTTAACGTTAAAATCTCAACGAATGTGCTAAACATATAGCAAGCGCGAGGCCGTCGGCAGCATCGTCGGGCTTGGGAATCTCCTTAAGGTTAAGGAGCATCTTTACCATCTGCATTACCTGCATTTTTTCGGCGCGGCCGTAGCCCACCACCGCCTGCTTTACCTGCAAGGGGGTAAACTCGTATATGGGAATATTCGATTTATGTCCGGCAAGAAGGATAACGCCTCTGCCTTGGGCAACGGATATTGCCGTTTTTTGGTTGTTGTTAAAAAACAACTCTTCAACCGCCATTGCTTCTACCTTATAATACTTGATAAGTCTGGTAAGCTCGTCGTATATCTGGGCGAGTCTGTCCTCAAGGGGAGTTTTGGCGGGGGTAAGAATAGCTCCGTATGTAGAATCTATAAACTTGTTGTTTTCGTAGGATACCACCCCGTATCCAACGGTGGCGATACCGGGGTCAACGCCGAGTATTATCATCTGCTGTATTCCTTTTCTCTTCTGTCGCTTTCACGGCGAGCGTCCTTTTTGGCAATAGAATCTCTCTTGTCGTAGAGCTTTTTACCCTTGCACAGCCCTATTTCCATTTTCACAACGGGGCCTTTAAGGTAAAGAGAGAGGGGAATTATGGAATATCCGTCCCTTTTTACTCCGTTAAAGAGTTTGAGTATCTCCTTTTTGTGCATCAGAAGCTTTCTGTCGCGAAGAGGGTCACGGTTGAAAATGTTGCCCTTTTCGTAGGGGGAAATATGCATACCCTGAACGAAAAGTTCACCCTTATTGATGCTGCAATAGCTATCCTTGAGGTTTACCTGACCCAAACGAAGGCTTTTTACCTCCGTACCCGCCAGAGCAATACCCGCCTCAAACTTCTCTTCAACAAAGTAGTCAAAGTAGGCTTTTTTATTCTGTGCAATTATCTTTACCGATGATTTTTGGGTTGCCATTCAACCTCACTCCTTCCTAGGGAAGATTTCTGTAGAAAGATTTTTATAGCTTTGCGGCAGTATGATTAAGAAGACCGCCGTCTGCAAGTATACCCTTTTGTCTTTCAGAATAATCGCTGACCAGGGGAATTTCCTTGCCTTTGGTCTTGTTTATAAGAACTATCTTTTCTCCCTTGAGTACCCTTTCTCTGATATTGGGAAGAAGAAGCTCATCACCCATATCAATACTATCGTAATCGTCGGGGTTTTCAAAGGTAAGGGGCAGAATACCCGAATTGATAAGATTTGCCTTGTGAATACGGGCAAAGGATTTAACGATTACCGCCTTTATTCCCAAATAAAGGGGAACAAGTGCCGCGTGTTCACGGCTGGAGCCCTGACCGTAGTTTGAGCCGCCGATAATAAATCCGCCGCCCCAACTTTTCGCTCTTTGAGGAAACTCGGTGTCACATACCTCAAAGCAATACTGGGACAGATGAGGAATATTTGAACGGTAAGGCAATATCTTTGAGCCTGCGGGCATAATGTGGTCGGTAGTAATGTTGTCACCCACCTTAAGAACAGCCTTTAATTCAAGGCTTTCGGGAAGAGCAGAGTTTCTGGGAAACTCCTTAATATTGGGGCCTCTTACTACTTCGGTCTCTTCGTCTTCCGAAGCGGGAGATACTATCATATTATCATTTATTCTGAACTGCTCGGGCATCTTAACGCTTACGTCAACCTCTTCCGCATAGGCGGTGGGGTCGGTGAGAACGCCGGTAACGGCACTCCACGCCGCGGTTTCGGGACTTACCAGATATACTTGACCGTCAGCGGTACCGCTTCTGCCCTCAAAGTTTCTGTTGAAGGTACGGAGGGAAACACCCTCGCTCTTGGGGGATTGGCCCATTCCGATACAGGGACCGCACGCACATTCCATTACTCTGGCGCCTGCGTTTACTATGTCGGCCAAGGCTCCGTTTTCGGAAAGCATGGTAAGAACCTGTCTTGAACCTGGGGCAATTACGAGAGAAACGTTTTCGGCAACCGTACGTCCCTTGAGAATTTTAGCAACCTTCATCATATCCGCATAAGAGGAGTTTGTGCAGGAGCCTATACATACCTGGTCAACCTTAAGTCCGTCAAGTTCTCTTGCGGTTTTTACGTTATCGGGCATATGGGGGCAAGCTACCAGAGGCTCAAGCTCCGAAAGGTTTATCTCTATAATCTCGTCATAGGTAGCGTCGGGATCAGCTTTAAGCTCAATGTAATCCTCTTCTCTACCCTGGGCCTTAAGAAATGCGCGGGTATTTTCGTCAGAGGGAAATACACCCGTGGTGGCGCCAAGCTCAGCGCCCATATTGGTTATGGTTGCTCTTTCGGGTACCGAAAGGCTCATTACCCCCTCGCCACCGTACTCAATAACCTTGCCAACGCCGCCCTTAACGGACAGAATGGAGAGTATCTTGAGTATAACGTCCTTTGCGGACACCATGGGTTTAAGCTTTCCCTTAAGCTCCACCTTGGTAACGGAAGGCATATTGAGATAAAACTCACCGCCACCCATGGCAACTGCCACGTCAAGGCCGCCAACACCTATGGCAAGCATGCCTATGCCACCGCCGGTGGGGGTATGGGAGTCGCTTCCCACAAGGCTCTTGCCGGGCTTGCCGAAGCGTTCAAGATGAACCTGATGGCAGATACCGTTTCCGGGCTTTGAAAAATGTACGCCTATTTTTTTGCAAACCGTCTGTATATATTTATGGTCGTCAGCGTTCATAAATCCCGACTGGAGAGTGTTATGGTCAATATAAGATAAAGACAGCTCGGTCTTTACCCTATCTATTCCCATAGCCTCGAACTGCAGGTACGCCATAGTTCCCGTGGCATCCTGAGTGAGAGTCTGGTCAATTTTTATGGCAATCTCCTCACCTTTTACGGGATTACCTTTAACAAGGTGGGAATGAATAAGTTTTTGTGTTATGTTTAAACCCATTAATGATTCTTCTTTCGTGAGTGTGTCTAATTTATTTTTTCAAGCCCTTTTCGGCAATATCGTTTCTGTAAAAAGCGCCTTCAAAGGATATTTTTTTCACTTCTTCGTAGGCCTTATCTCTTGCCGCTGCCAGAGTATCGGCTACTGCGGTAACGCCCAGAACACGGCCGCCTGATGTTACCAGCTTGCCGTTGGAGAGCTCGTCGCCCGCATGATAAACGGTGCAGTCAACATCATCAAGGCCCTTGATCTCAAAGCCCTTTGGGTAGCTCTTGGGATATCCGCCCGAAGCCATTACAACGCATACTGCACTCTTGTCCTTCCATTTAAGGTCAACGTCGGCAAGTCTTTCCTCGGTAATAGCCTGGAATATTTCAAACAAATCGTTTTCAAGCAAAGGAAGAACAACCTGTGTTTCGGGGTCGCCGAATCTGGAGTTGTATTCAATTACCTGCATACCCTTTTCGGTAAGCATAAGACCGAAATAAAGTACGCCCTTGAAGGTTCTGCCCTCTTCGTTCATAGCCTTCATGGTGGGAAGGAATATCTTTTCGTAGCATTCCTTTGCCATTTCGGGAGTATAGAAGGGAGCGGGAGCGTAGGTACCCATACCGCCGGTATTGGGACCCTTATCTCCGTCGTAAGCGCGCTTATGGTCCTGAGAGGATACCATAGGCATCATAGTCTTACCGTCGGTAAATGCAAGAACGGAAACCTCGGGGCCGTAAAGACATTCTTCAATAAGAACCCTATCACCGGAAGCACCGAAAATTTTATCTTCCATAAGGGATTTTACAGCTTCAATAGCCTCATCAACCGTCTTTGCAACGGTAACACCCTTACCTACGGCAAGGCCGTCAGCTTTGATAACGATAGGCGCACCCTTTTTCTCAATATAGGCAATGGCCTCGGCGGCATTGTCAAATACCTCAAAATCCGCGGTAGGAATGCCGTACTTTCTCATCAGAGTCTTGGAAAATACCTTACTTCCCTCTATTTCAGCGGCTTTTTTATTGGGTCCGAAGGCCTTGATGCCTGCCGCTTCAAGAGCGTCTACCATACCCAGATAAAGGGGATCGTCGGGAGCAACTACAACGTATTCTATGTTATTTTCTTTTGCAAAATTAACCACACCGTCAATATCAACGGCCTTGAGAGGAACACATTCAACGCCTCTCTGTGCCATACCGCCGTTACCGGGAGCAGCGTACAGCTTGGTTATCTTTTCGCTTTTAAGGAGTTCAACGCATATTGCGTCTTCACGGCCACCGCCGCCAACTACGAGTACTTTCATTGAAATTTTCTCCTTTTTCTCTGCTTATACGTTGATTCTGAAAAGAACGACGTCGCCGTCCTTCATTACGTATTCTTTGCCTTCACTTCTTACAAGACCCTTTTCCTTTGCGGCGTTAAGAGAGCCACACTCAATAAGGGTTTCGTAGGGAACTACCTCGGCACGGATAAATCCTCTTTCAAAGTCGGAGTGTATCTTACCTGCCGCTTGGGGAGCCTTGGTGCCGTTAACTATGGTCCACGCTCTTACCTCGGGCTTACCTGCTGTAAGGTAGCTTATGTAACCGAGAAGTGCGTAGGATGCCTTGATAAGACGGGCAAGACCGCTTTCGGTAAGGCCAAGCTCGGAGAGGAAAAGCTCCTGCTCGTCAGGTTCCATTTCGGAGATTTCGGCTTCGATCTTTGCGCATATACCAAGAGCCTGACAGCCCTCTTTTTCAGCAAACTCTTTGAGTCTGAGGTAGTAGGGATTTTCTTCGGAGAAGCTGTCCTCACTCATATTTGCAACGTATATAACGGGCTTTGAGGTAAGGAAGCCGTCTGCAGACAAGGTCTTTCTCTCTTCTTCGGAGAAGTCACCGGAACGAATACAAAGACCGCCCTCAAGAACAGTCTTTACTCTTTCGTAAAGAGCAACGTCGGCAAGAGCAGACTTATCGCCCTTTGCGGCCTTTCTTGCCTTGTCAAGACGCCTTTCTACCGTTTCCATATCGGAGAAAATAAGCTCAATATTTATAATATCCACGTCACGGAGAGGATCAACGGAGCCTTCAACGTGAACTATATCGTTACTGTCAAAGCATCTTACAACGTGAGCGATAGCATCAACCTCTCTGATGTGAGCAAGGAACTTATTGCCCAGTCCCTCACCTTTACCCGCGCCTCTTACAAGGCCTGCAATATCAACGAATTCAACTATTGCAGGTGTTATTTTATCGGGAGAATAGAGCTCTGCAAGCTTGTTAAGTCTTTCATCGGGAACGGGAACCACACCTACGTTGGGCTCAATGGTGCAAAAGGGATAATTTGCGACCTCTGCTTTAGTGTTGGTTATGGCATTAAAAAGGGTACTTTTTCCTACGTTGCGAAGACCCACGATACCTAATTTCATATTTTTTCCTTTCATTCCGTCAGCGTATACCGCGCCGGAGTAAAATCTTATTCATTTTACAGTATACTATACATTTTCAATAAAATTGGGGCAAAAAAGTAATTTTTATACTAATAAGAATTTTTTATTCAAAAAATCTCATTTCCCTATCTTGATTATAACTTTTAAAATCGAATATTTTTCGAAATTTTACCAAATTCACCGTTCACGTCTTGACATTTTCCAGTGTTTAATATATAATTGTTGGGTACGAGGATGCCCTCTGATGGGTTTTCCTGCCACGTTCCCGTTTTTGCGGGACTATCGGCCGCCGATATTTCGGCCGCGTGCTTCCTTGCCCATGAAGAATGGGCCATAAGTCCGGAAGGAGGTAAAATGCAATGACAAATCCCAAGTATGAAACGATTTTCGTTCTGAGCACTAAAACTTACGACGATGCAGCTCTCGAAACTGTAACCGAAAAGTTTAAGAACCTTATCACCGAAAACGGTGGCGAAATCGAATCCGTAGATGTTTGGGGCAAGAGAAGACTTGCTTACGCAATCAACTACGAAACCGAAGGATACTATGTTCTTGTGAACTTCAGCGCTCCCGCAGAGTTCCCCAGAGAACTTGAGCGTGTTTACGGCATCACTGATGGCGTACTTCGTTCTATCGTAGTAGCAAAGAACTAATTATCCCGCCAAATTGAAGGAGGCAGTTTTATGAACATTAACAAAGTTATTCTTATGGGCAGACTTACCGCTGATCCCGAACTCAAGATGTCCCAGAACAACGTTCCCGTTCTCCGTTTCACCGTTGCCGTCAACAGACGTCAGCTTAACAGAAACGATCAGGATTCGGGTCGCTCCACTGCGGACTTTATTGACTGCGTTTGTTTCTACAAGACCGCTGAATTCATATCTAAGTACTTCAAGAAAGGTTCCCTCATTATCGTGTTCGGTGCCCTCCAGATAGACGTTTGGAAGGACAAGAACGGCAACAACCAGCGCACTGCAAGAGTTGTTGTTGATGAGGTACAGTTCGGCGAATCCCGCAGGGATGGCTCTTCGTTCCAGCGTACCGCTCCCGCTGCCGAAAAGGAAGCTGAAGCGTTTACAAATATTCAGGACAGTGATTTCTTTGCAGACGTAAAGGATATGCCTGATAGTGACGACGACCTCCCCTTCTAAAAAACGAAAGGAGAAAGTTTCGATGGAAAACGTAAAAGAACGCCCCGAAAGAGAAGGCGGCTTCAACGGTCTTAAGAAGAGACCCAGAAAAAGAGTATGCCAGTTCTGCGCAGACAAAGCTTCTGCTATTGACTATAAAGACACTCTTAAGCTCAGAAAGTATATCAGCGAGAGAGGTAAGATCCTCCCCCGTCGTGTAACTGCTACCTGTGCTATGCATCAGCGTGCTCTTACTTCAGCTATCAAGAGAGCAAGACAGATCGCTCTGCTCCCCTACTCTGCTGACTAATTGGAAAAAAGGACTGTCGCTCTTTGCGGCAGTCTGTTTTTTTATATAAGGAGAAAAACTATGACATTTAAGATCGGCCACGGCTATGATATACACCGCACCGCGGAAGGCAGAAAAATGATAATCGGAGGCGTCGAAATCCCTTACGAAAAGGGACTTTTGGGCCATTCGGATGCCGACGTTCTTATACACGCGGTCATTGACTCTATCCTAGGCGCTCTGGGAAAAGGCGACATAGGCACACACTTTCCCGATACAAGCGACGATTATCTTAATATAGATTCCGCCATTCTCCTTAAAAGGACCGTGGAAATGCTTGCAAAAGAAGGCTATAAAATAGGCAATCTTGACTCAACCGTAATTGCACAAAGACCCAAACTCAACCCCCATATTTCTTCCATCAGAGCAAGACTTGCGGATATAATGGGAATTACCCAAGACTCAGTAAACGTTAAAGCAAAAACCGAAGAAGGGCTTGGCTATATAGGCGCAGGGGACGCCATTTCCGCCCACGCGGTTGTAATAATTGAAAAAATATAAGGTTTTCAAATATGGATATTACTTTTAAGAGTCCCGAGGGCACTTTCAACTACAGAGTATGCGCTATTATTTTACATGAAGGTAAAATTTTAGCAATGAAGGATGAACGGTCGCCATATTATTATCTGCCCGGCGGCAGAGTAAATTTGAATGAGAAAGTTGAAGATGCCATAATTCGCGAAGTAAGGGAAGAGCTTGAAGCAGATATTGATATAATTCGCCCTTTATGGCTTAACCAGAGCTTTTTTGAAGAAGACGTAAATAAAGAAATATATCACGAGCTTTGCCTGTATTTCCTTGGCGATATTTCAAAAACCGATATTCTTTCAAGAGGCGAAAAATTCATTTTATCCGAAAATAATAAAAAGCATTTTTTTGAATGGTTAGATATAAATAAATTGAAGGATCTCTACTTCTACCCTCTTTTTCTGAAGGAGAAGATCTTTGATCTACCCGATAAACTTACTCTTTTAACAACGTCAGAGATTGAATAAAAAGAAAAAACAGTTTGATAAACTTGAATTTGGAGGTCTCGTATGAAGATAGAAAAGCGTATAAAAGAGACATTCGTTGTAATCGGCAAAGAAGGTTCAACCATGGATGGTCAAGGCTTTATTCAAAAATTGTGGGAGGATGCGAACTCTCATTTTATCGAAGTTCAGCCGTTAGCTAAAAAAGACGAAAATGGCAATTTAGTTGGTATATGGGGTGCAATGTCTGATTGTTCCCATTCATACAAGCCGTGGGAAGATAACTTCAGCAAAGGACTATACCTTGCTGGTGTTGAATGTGTTGATGATGCTGAAGCTCCTCAGGGATGGACAAAATGGACGATTCCAGGTTTTGAATATATCTGCATAGAAACCGAAAATGAAAATACTTTTGCAGAAGCACTAAGTTACATGAATGCAAACAACATTGCATTGGTTGGAGCTGTCCATGACTATACTTGTCCATTAAACGGGAAGAACTATATGTATTTTCCGATTAGAACAATTTGACAAATTCCAATTTATAGAACGATTAAAACTCACTTATATATGCAAACAATTACAAAAGCCAAGCTGCACAGCAGCTTGGCTTTTACTGTTTTTATTTATAAATTCTCAATCCACTTTGCGGCGAAGCTTCTTCCCACTGGCTGCCAGATGGGGTCTGGCAGGAGCAATGGGTCGTCATTAATAAAGTAATTATGGGGGAAAACTATCTTTTCACCCTTATTAAGGTCGCGGAAATACTCTCCCGAAAGGGTTTCCTTGTCGTATTCGGGGTGCCCGAACACACAAATCAACCTTAAGTCCTTTGATGCGGCCATATGTATACCCGCATCATCACCCTCGGAAAGTATACAAAGCTCGGGATGAGAGGCAATATCATCTCTCTTAACGTAGGCGTATCTTGACTGGGGAGCGATGAACTCATCAGGCATATCATTGCAAAGAGTACAGCTTTTTCCGTCGTCCGTAAGGGTAACGTCGTATATACCAAAGAGCTTATCCACGGTCAGATACTTATCAACACCGTAGAGAGCTTTGAGAGCTGCTTGTGCGCCCCAACAAATGGAATATATGGACTTCACGTGGGTTTTTGACCACTCAAATATCTCAAGAAGCTCTTCCCAATATACCACCTGATTAAATTCCAGATGCTCAACGGGAGCGCCGGTAACTATAAGACCGTCAAAAAAGCCGTTTCTTATATAGTCTTCCTCAAAGGAATGATAAAATTTATCCAGATGCTCCTCAGAAGTGTTTTTGGAGGTGTAACTGAAGGTTTTCATCAGCACAAACTCCATATCGCACTGTGCCTGAGAAAAGAGCCTGAAAAGCTGTCTTTCGGTAGCTTCCTTCAGGGGCATAAGATTGAGGAGAAGTATTTTTTTTACACCCGAAGGCGCCGCAGTATCTCTTACGTCTATACCCTCTTCCCTGAGCTGAAAAGCTGCAGGAAGTCCGTTGGGAACGTATACGGACATATATTTCTCCTCCTCATTAACATTTGTATAAGTATACCACAAAAAATATGAAAATTCAATACTCAAAGAGGAGTTTTCTTAAAATAGAGCATTATTTCTTACCCTTCTTCATAAAATATAGTATTCTTTACGGAAGGGCGTTGGGAAATGAGCATAAATTTCATAAAGGACAAAAAGCGATTTAAAAGAATTTTAGATACCGTTTCAAAAATAGCTGTTATGGTTCTTATTATTGCGGGATATGTGTACATAGCAAACTCCTCGCCTATAGATACTCTTCCCACCACTGCAACTCTTGGGAAGGATTCCGTTGAATTGCCCGTGATTATGTATCATAGCCTACTCAAAGACACAAAGTATCACGGAAAATACGTAATATCTCCCACACAGTTTGAGTCCGACCTTAAATATCTTCAAGACCACGGATATACAACCATTCTCGTAAGCGACCTTGAAAACTACGTCAAAGGGGGCGACCTTCCCGAAAAGCCCATTCTTCTCACCTTTGACGATGGGTATTACAACAATTACTATTACGGATTCCCCCTACTCGAGCAGTATAACAGTAAGGCAGTGATTGCCGTCATAGGATATTATACAGACATCTACTCTCAGAATGAAGACAAAAGCGCCTATTATTCCCACGTGACCTGGAAAGAGATAAAAGAAATGAGCGATAGCGGTCTTGTTGAGATAGCAAATCACACCTATAATCTCCACTCACAAAAGTCCGGGAAAATGGGGGTTGCAAGATTAAGCGGTGAAAACGACGAAACCTACCTTTCCAGAATAAGCGAGGACATTATAAAAATGCAAGACCTTCTATTCGAAAAAACAGGTATAGATTCAGATATTTTCGTTTATCCATTCGGTATAGCCCCCGAAGCATCCAGAGAGCTTGTAAAAGATCTCGGATTTATCTGCTCCTTCTCTTGCGAGGAGAAAAAGAGTGTTATCTCACGGGATGGCGACAGTCTTTTCGACTTGGGACGGCATCTTCGCCCGTCAGGAATATCAAGTGAAGAGTATTTTTCAAAATTGGGGATAGAATAGATAAAAAAAGAAGGCTCAAAGGAGCCTTCTTTTTTTATCTGTCTATTATTGCTTTTGCTATATTTGAGTAGTCCTCAAGGGAAAGAGCTTCTCCTCTTACCGTAGGGGAATATCCCAAGGTCGCCAGCATTTCTCCGGCCTCAGCTTTTGAAATGGGAAACTCCTGACAAAGATTATTTGCAAGAGTTTTTCTCCTCATGGCAAAGGCAGCCTTTATAACCCTGAAAAGTGTGGTCTTCTCCGCATCCACGGGAGGAAGATGGGGTTTAAATGACATAACCGTCGAGGTTACCTTGGGTCTGGGCATAAAGTTTGATGCGGCTACGTTAAAAAGCTTTTTAGGAATCGCATAATAGAGGGCGGCGGGAGTAATTGCACCGTAATCAGGGGTGTTTGGCTCGGCACAAAATCTGTCCACAACCTCTTTTTGTATCATTACGGTTATCTGCTTTATATCAAGGTCGGATTCAAGCAGCTTCATAATAACCGGGGTGGTGATATAATAAGGCAGGTTTGCGCAGATATGCAGGTTTTTCAGCCCATACTCTTCAACTGTTTTTTTAAGATCGGCTTTCATTATATCCTGATTGAGAACTGTAACGTTTTCA
Organism: Eubacteriales bacterium; assembly: GCA_045530715.1. Taxonomy (GTDB): domain Bacteria; phylum Bacillota; class Clostridia; order Oscillospirales; family UBA644; genus JAZQLP01. The sequence goes on along the minus strand of JAZSCR010000041.1, from coordinate 2,015 downwards.
AACTCGGCCATTGTTTCAGCCAAAACGGGTATAAGCTTTTTATCAATTTCAAAGGTTACTACCTTACGGGCACGAAGAGCCAATTCTTTGGTAAGACAGCCTATGCCTGCGCCTATTTCTATGACGTCACATTCCTCATCAATGCTAACTCCCTCGTCAGCTATGCGGCGAGGGATGTCGGCATTTATAAGAAAGTTTTGTCCAAGGCTTTTTGTGAAGTCAAATCCGTGCCTTTCCATAAGTGGTCTTATGGAGCTGATAGATGTTAAATCCATTAAGAGGCCTCCAGGGGAATATCAGTTCCCGTTTTTGAGATATTTGAGATACTCGTTGACAAACTCGTCAAGGTCGCCGTCCATTACAGCGTTTACGTTACCCACCTTACAACCGGTACGGTGGTCTGTAACCAGGGTATAGGGCATAAAGACGTAAGAACGTATCTGGGAACCCCAGGCAATTTCCTTCTGGTCGCCTTTAATATCCTCTATTTTTTCAAGATGCTCTCTTTCCTTTATCTCCAAAAGCTTGGATTTAAGCATTTTAAGAGCAACTTCCTTGTTCTGACGCTGGCTTCTTTCATTCTGACAGCCAACGACTATACCCGTGGGTATATGGGTTATACGGATAGCCGAGTCGGTCTTGTTAACGTGCTGACCGCCGGCACCCGAAGCCCTATGAGCTTCAACCTTAATATCTTCTTCTCTTATCTCTATATTGGTATCGTCGTCTATTTCAGGCATAACCTCAACGGAAGCAAAGGAGGTGTGACGTCTGCCCGAAGCATCAAAGGGAGATACTCGAACAAGACGGTGAACACCCGACTCGGATTTAAGATAGCCGTAAGCGTTCATACCTTCTATAAGAAGTACCGCACTCTTGATTCCCGCTTCGTCGCCGTCGAGAATATCAACAACCTTGACCTTATAGTCGTGCTTTTCACCAAATCTGGTATACATACGGAAAAGCATAAGAGCCCAGTCCTGAGCCTCAGTACCGCCAGCACCTGCGTGAAAGGTAAGAATTGCATTATTCTTATCGTATTCGCCTGAAAGAAGGGTAGCAAGGGTCTGTTCGTTTATTCTTTTTTCAATATCGGCAACAGACTCGACAATTTCGTCGTCAAAGCTCTCGTCCTTTTCTTCGGCGGCCATTTCAACGAGGGTATCGGTATCCTCGTGGAACGACACCAGAGAAAGGTACTTTTCAACCTGCTCTTTAACTATCTTCTGTTCCTGAAGTATTTTCTGAGATCTCTCCATATCGTTCCAGAAATCAGGCTGTCTGCCCTCTTCCTCAAGCTCGGCAAGTCTTGTCTTGAGCTGTTCAATATTAAGAGCATTCCCCAGCTCAACTATCTGCGCTTTCAGATCTCTGAGCTTTACTCTGTATTCATCAAGAATTATCATAAGTTTATTCCTTTATTAGATAAATTCGGGGATTGAGAAATTAGAATTCTATCTTCTTGGAGATATAATCCTTCAGATCCTCTATCTTGATTCTTTCCTGAGCCATGGTATCTCTGTCACGTACGGTTACGCAACCGTCAACTTCGGTATCAAAGTCAACGGTGATGCAGAAGGGAGTACCGATTTCGTCTTCTCTTCTGTATCTCTTACCGATGGAACCTGCTTCGTCGTACTCAACGTTAAAGTACTTTGCAAGTTCGTCGTATATTTCGTTAGCTTTTTCGGAAAGCTTCTTGGAAAGGGGAAGAACTGCTGCCTTAACGGGAGCGATGGCGGGGTGGAATCTGAGAACGGTTCTTACGTCGTTCTTTTCCGCATCCACAACCTCTTCGTCGTAAGCGTCACAGAGAACTGCAAGTACGCTTCTTTCAACGCCGAGAGAGGGTTCGATAACGTAAGGAATATATCTTTCGTTGGTTTCGGGATCAAAGTAAGTGAGATCCTTACCGGAAGTATTCTGATGCTGGGTAAGGTCGTAGTCGGTTCTGTCTGCTACGCCCCAAAGTTCGCCCCAACCGAAGGGGAAGAGGAATTCAAAGTCGGTAGTAG
>JAZSCR010000136.1:0-1570 GCA_045530715.1 Eubacteriales bacterium | reverse complement strand
TAAGCTACGGACACGCAAGGACCCTTATTCCCCTTGGGGATAAGGTTTCGGAAACGGAGCTTGTATCTACCGCCAACCGCGTTATAAAAGAGGGGTTTTCCGTAAGAGATACGGAAAAGATGGTAAAATCCATGCTGGAGGCGAAGCCCACACCTCCAAAAAAAGAAAATAACGTGGAAAACAGCTACTACAAACAGCTTGAAAACCGCGTGTCGGGCATTTTGGGCAGACGCGCTGTGATAAACCGCAAGGCGGGCAAGCTTACCCTGTCCTACTCAAGCAGCGAGGATTTGGAAAAGCTGCTTAAGGCGCTGTGCGGCGACGGATTATTTGAAGAAATATAATTTTAAGGAGATTTTAAGCCATGTTAGATATTAAATTTGTAAGAGAGAACCCCGATATAGTTAAGGAAAATATGAAAAAGAAGTTTCAGGATGCAAAGCTTCCCTTGGTAGACGAGGCTATAGCACTTGATAAAAGACTTCGTGAGATAAAGATGGAGGTTGAAGCCCTTCGCGCTGAACGCAATAAGGCAAGCAAGATGATAGGCGGCCTTATGGCTAAGGGTCAGAAGGAAGAGGCAGAAGCACTTAAGGCAGAGATTTCTGCAAAGGGCGCACGCACCGATGAGCTTACCGCTGAAGAAAAAGAGGTAGACGAAAAGCTTACCGCTGTTATGATGCGTATCCCCAACATTATCGACCCCTCCGTGCCTATCGGTAAGGACGACAGCGAAAACGTAGAGGTTAAGCGTTACGGCGACCCCGTAGTTCCCGATTTTGAAATTCCTTATCACACCGAGATAATGGAAAAGTTTGACGGTATTGACCTTGACAGCGCACGCCGCGTTGCAGGTAACGGCTTTTACTATCTTATGGGCGATATCGCCCGTTTGCATTCTGCTGTTATCAGCTATGCAAGGGACTTTATGATAGAGCGTGGCTTTACCTACTGCATACCTCCCTTTATGATAAGAAGCAGTGTTGTTACAGGCGTTATGAGCTTTGCTGAAATGGACAGCATGATGTATAAGATAGAGGGCGAGGACCTTTTCCTTATCGGCACCAGTGAGCACTCTATGATAGGTAAGTTTATTGATACCATCATTCCCGAAGCTAAGCTTCCTCAGACTCTTACCAGCTACAGCCCCTGCTTCCGTAAGGAAAAGGGCGCCCACGGTATAGAGGAAAGAGGCGTTTACAGAATACATCAGTTTGAAAAGCAGGAAATGATAGTTGTTTGTAAGCCTGAGGAAAGCCCTGTGTGGTTTGATAAGCTCTGGCAGAACACCGTTGACCTGTTCCGTTCTCTTGATATCCCCGTTCGTACTCTTGAGTGCTGCAGTGGCGACCTTGCAGACCTTAAGGTTAAGAGTATAGACGTTGAGGCTTGGTCACCCAGACAGGGCAAGTACTTTGAGGTTGGCTCTTGTTCCAACCTTGGTGATGCACAGGCACGCAGACTTAAGATCCGTGTTGATGCAGAGGGCAAAAAATACTACGCACATACCCTCAATAACACCGTTGTTGCTCCTCCCCGTATGCTTATCGCATTTTTGGAGAATAATCTA
>JAZSCR010000179.1:0-2073 GCA_045530715.1 Eubacteriales bacterium | reverse complement strand
GCCCTTGGCTATATGGATGCTTATTTTGACGGTATTTCTCATTTAGATAAGCTTGAAATATACAGAAATCTTACACTTGAAGACGTAAATGAAGCTTTGTCATATTTTGATACCGATAAGATGGCCGTATCGGTAGTACTTCCCAAATAAACTAAAAGAAAGGCAAATGATATGTTTCTTTCAAATGTTATATCCTTTGACGGCTTAGGTATAGGCCCTTTCACCATAGATAGAGTAGCTATTCCTAATCTTTTCAATTTGGGTATTGATATTTACTGGTATGCAATAATAATAACAAGCGGTCTTTTGCTTGCCGTTCTCTTTGCTATGCTTCAGGCAAAAAAGGTCGGACTCACCTCGGATAATATCATCGACGTTGCCCTTATAGGTGTGCCTCTTGCAATAGTCGGTGCCCGACTTTACTATGTTATTTTTGCTATGGACGAGTTTAATTCGTTCTATGATATAATTAATATCCGAAACGGCGGTCTAGCTATTTACGGTGGAGTTATCGGCGGATTCCTTGGCGGTATTATTTATTCCCGTGTGAAGAAAATAAACATGCTTGCTCTGTTTGACCTTGGCGCTTTCGGTTTTCTTATCGGCCAGAGCATTGGCCGCTGGGGTAATTTCTTTAACGCCGAAGCCTACGGATACATTACGGATTTACCTTGGGGTATGACCATAAACGGCCGTGGCCCCTTCCATCCTACATTTTTCTATGAGTCCTCGCTGAACATATTAGGCTTAATTATATTATTTTTATATTTCAGCTTTGCAAAGAAGCGCAAGAATGGTGAAATATTCTTCTTGTATCTGGCTTGGTATGGATGTATAAGGACCGTTGTGGAGGGATTAAGACAGGATAGTCTTTACTTATTCAATATCAGAGTATCTCAGCTTCTCTCTGTGATCTTGGCTATTTTCGGTGTATTGATGTTCGTCCTTCTTAAGGTTGGAATTCTTAATAAATGGGCGGAAGAACATACCGAAAAGAAACGAAAGAAAGAAGACGAGTACCAAGAAGTGTATAAGCCCTTGCTTGATTCGATGCCTCAGAATTACGAAGCTGACGAAGAAACCCTTCAACGCTCCCTCGAAGGTGTTGTCACCGATGAAGGCGTAGCTAATAATACCCTTTACTCAGCGGAAGAATTAAGGGCTCATTTCGAGCAAAAGCAGGAAATTAATGCTAAAAATACAACAGCGGAGGATAAATGATATGGCTGTTATAATTAACGGAAAAGAGGTTGCCGAGCGTCTCCGCGGTCAAATAAAAAATGACTGTGAGCAGCTTGTAAAAAAGGGGGTAAAACCCGGTCTTGCCGTAATAATCGTAGGTGAAGATCCCGCCTCAAAAGTATACGTAAGAAATAAGAAACTTGCCTGCGAGCAGGTTGGATTCAATTCGTTTGAATATGCTCTTACCGAATCCACCACAATGGAAACACTGCTTTCCCTTATAAGGGAGTTGAATGAAAGGGAAGATGTTGACGGAATTCTTGTTCAGGCTCCCATTCCTTCTCATCTTGATTATAAAGCTGTTACCGAAACCATTGCTCCCCATAAGGACGTTGATGCTTTTCATCCCTACAACGTTGGAAAAATCATGATCGGTGACCCCGGATTTTTGCCCTGCACTCCCGCAGGCGTAATGGAGCTTATAAAAGAAACGGGCATTTCTCCCGAGGGAAAGGAATGTGTAGTAGTTGGAAGAAGTAATATAGTCGGTAAACCCATGGCCATGCTTCTTCTTAGAGAAAACGGTACGGTAACCATTTGCCACTCAAGGACTCCCGACCTTGCCACTGTAACTCGCAGAGCAGATATTTTAGTCGTAGCTGTAGGTAAGTCCAAGGTTGTAACAGGTGATATGATAAAGCCCGGGGCAGTTGTTATTGACGTTGGGATGAACCGTTCGCCTGAAGGCAAGCTTGAAGGTGACGTTGATTTTGAAACAGCCGAAAAGGTTGCCGGCTACATAACACCTGTACCCGGTGGGGTAGGCCCCATGACTATTACGTTACTTCTTCGTAACACTTTATACTCCAAGTCGATCGTAGCCATGTCGTT
>JAZSCR010000218.1:0-2135 GCA_045530715.1 Eubacteriales bacterium | reverse complement strand
GAAGTTATTTCCTCGACGCTTACACCATAAATTATATCAAGAAGAACTACCCCTCAGTTAAGTGTGCCGTGGCAACCTGCTGGGAGGAGGGACCCAAGGCCTACCATACCTGCAATAATTCCTGGTATACCTTTATGGACGGCGGCCCCTGGAATCCATGGATTCCCTCCAAGGTCAATTCCCATTGTCCCGCCGCCAACGAAGAGGACGATTCGGGTATCGTTGCCATACCCCACCTTTCCCGTGACCTTATGGCCTGCTTTGACGGAAACGGCTCAAACTTCGGCACCCACCCCCAGAACGTTCTCCGCGGCATGATATATTATAACCAGGATGGGGAGTACGAGTACCCTTATCTGTATAATCTTATAGACCAGTACCGCCACCTTGCAAAGTATAACGACGGATTCTGTTATAATATGATGTTCGTCGGCCCCGGTTGGCTCAACCGTCGCGGACGTTGGGAGGCTCCCTACGAGCTTCTTGCAAAGTCCTACGACGACGGTATGAAATACTACGGTAAGCTGAAGGCCGAGGGAAAGCTTGCGGACATGACCATGAGCGAGTTTGCCGATTATTACCGCAGTACCCATAAGGACTACAGCAGGGGAGAGTGCGCCCTTTGGAAGGACATACTTTACGGAAGTAACAAGGAGTATTTCTGGTATGCCGACCCCGCTATGAGGACCTGCTTTGACTTTAATCAGGGCGGTGCTATGATAGACCTTCGCCCCTACGTTGCAAAGATACCCCAAAGAACAGGTATCGGTACGGAAAACGTTTACGACGCGTCCTACCCCTACCTTATACAAATAAACTACCGTGCGGGATACTTTACCCACTATGCGGGTGCAGGCACCATACGTTCCTGCAAGGTCACCTGCAGGGGCGAGAGTACAGACCTCTGTCTTTGCCGTACAATGGCAAGGTATGATAGGGTTGAAGGGGGCGTACGCCTTACGGCAGACCCCGTTACTCTGAATCTTGGCGGCATTGATATTGAGATAGAGTCGGTATTCACCATTTTGGACGGCGAAGGAAAGATAATAACCGAGCGCCGTATTCTCAACGATATAGGCGGTGAGGCCGTTACCTTTGAGGAATACTTTACCGGCGGCTTCGGTACCACCGAATATCAGGCTGATATGAGCAACCTGACCCTCGGTGCAGACGGGGAAGAGATGAAATTCTCCTACCTCGGACGAAAAATAACCAAGCCTAACGCCCAAAAGGTCTACGCGAATATTCCCGACGTATTTACCGCCGTGGAAATGGGCGGGGATAACGATGAGGCCGTGGCCGAAGAGGGCATAGCCTTCTCTCCCATATACCGCGTGGCATTAAGAAAAACCGTTACCGAAGGAGGTGTGAGCACATGGCTCAGTCTACGAAAGGCAAACTGAATTTTCGCTGTCCTTCCTGCTTTATGAGGGATATTGACATTGATATGTTTTTTGATGAAAACAAAAAGGAATACTACTGTTTAAGGTGCAGTTTTTCGGGTACTGAAGCCGACGTTCTCCGCCTTAACGAGGCGGCCAGATACCGCTACCGCGCCATGAAAATGAGAGTGGTGGACTTTGGTGAGGATAACGAGCCTATAAAATTTGCTCCCCATAAAGGAGGAGAACAATGATACTGGGTATTGACACTTCCACATATCTTGAGGAACTTGAGAAGGGTGCCGAATACTTTGACGGAGATAAGAGGATAGACCCTCTGGACGAGTTTAGGAAAAACGGCGTTGACTGTATGCGTATAAGGGTGTGGAATAACCCCTACGACACCGACGGCCGACCCTATCTTGGAGGAACCTGCGATATTGACAACTATATTAAATTAGGTAAGCTTGCCAAAAGCAAGGGTTACCGTCTTATGATGGATCTCCATTACAGCGACTTTTGGGCAGACCCGGGTAAGCAGTTTATTCCCAAGGCCTGGCAGGGCTACGACCTTGACCAAATGGTTAATGCGGTGTATTCGTTCACTGTCGAGTGCCTTAATGCCGCCGTCAAGGAGGGCGTTTCTCCCGAATATATTCAGGTGGGCAACGAGATAACCAACGGTATGCTCTGGCCTATGGGTAAGCTTGAGGACGAGTCGGGGAAGAGGGGTAATTACGAAAACTTCTGCCG
>JAZSCR010000046.1:0-1513 GCA_045530715.1 Eubacteriales bacterium | reverse complement strand
TCTGCGCAAAACTCGGTATCGTTTCCCGTCTTACGCAGAATCCAGACAACCCACACCCACCACCGCTACCGCGGTCCCCCTCCCGCAAGCGGGATGCGCACGCACAGCGCGTCAGGTGACGCGCATCACCTTGCGCTACCGCGCATATAGGCGCACCTCTATTCCCTGGCCCCTGGACCTTGGCCCCTGGCCCCTATTCTAAAAAAACTCTTGCATTTTCTCCACGTATATGTTATAATAAGGTAAATTATGCTGGGGAGGTATGCGGCGTGAAGAGAATAGCGGCCGTTTTGGCGGTAATTCTATCCCTGTCCTTGCTTTCCGTTCCCTTGGGGGCGGAGCTTGTGACGGTCACTTCTCCTGCCCGTCTTATGGAGGAGATTGCCTCTTGTGATGATATGGCGGTCATAAATCTCTCAAGGGATATGACCTTTGGGGAGGACTGCAAGAGTCTTTATCTGAATAAGAGCGTAGTTCTCCGTGGAGATAAGACTGCTCCCGTCACCCTCACCGAAGGGCGGTTTATAGTTGAGGGGCAGACTGACCTGCCAATTACGGTGGTATTTGAGAATATTAATTTTACAAGCGCTACCGAATCTCCCGCCCCTGCAGTTGAGGTCAAAGGCAACGTAAAGATTACCTTTTCGGGCTGTACCTTTGAGAATTATAGGGGTAGCGGCGTGAGGATAGTGGCAGAGGACGGCTATTTTATATCCTCTACCTTTAAGAATTGCACCTTTAAGGGGAACAGTACCTTCAACAGCGACCTTGCCTTTTCGGATTTTGGCGGCGGCATCTGTGCCATGGGTGCGGATAACAATCTGACCCTTAATATGACGGGGTGCATTTTTGAGGATAACGTCTCCGTTTATGGTGGCGGACTCTTCTTTAAGGAAGCCAGGGCTACTATTACGGGCTGCACCTTTAAGAACAACGGAGCCAAGGACTGTGGCGGCGGTATTTACGGGCAAAGAGGAAGCCTGACACTTAACGGCTGTACCTTTAACCTTAATTCTGCCAAGGGGTATGGGGGCGGTATCGCCCTTTTGAAGGTAAAGCTTACCATGCTTGACTGCGTGGTGGCACAGAACGGTGCAAAAACCGCAGGTGGCGGACTTTGGCTTAAAGAGATGGGACATCCCCGATATGGGGGCGATGATGAGGATATTGCCAACTCTTATCCCTATAATATAGACGTTAATATTGATAATTGCTCCTTTTATCTTAACCAGGTCAATGCCGTTTACAGTCGCTCCGACCCCGATTCCGACAGTATAAGCTTTGATCTTATGGGATATATTGAGGTGAATATCCGTCTTTCCACCTTTGCTTATCACGAGGGTGAGCAGACGATTTATAATAACCCGGACGTTAACTTCTTCGGCTGTATCCTTGAAGAGGATGGGATTGAAAAACAGATGCCCTCTGCAGAAAACGGCTACTGCCTCATATACGATGAGGACGGAAGTCAGCCCACTGTTGACTCTGAACACAGGCTTTCGGACTGTCCTCA
>JAZSCR010000077.1:0-6360 GCA_045530715.1 Eubacteriales bacterium | reverse complement strand
TTGGCCTCCGACTTGGAGAAGGTCTGCCGATTTAATCTCGCCTCAAAGGAAAATACCCTTTCTCCCGAGGTAATAAATAATCTCTTCGTCTACTCTGCAAATAGGGTAAATGGCACCCGCGAGGAGCTTTTGACCGCCCTTGATAATGTGAGAGATGCCATTGATTCGGGCAACCTTGACCTGCCTTTTTCGGGTGACGACTTTGTCGCATTATACCCCGCGGGGGGAGTTATTCCCCGCCATAGCGAGGAATACAGACAGGCTTACCGCCCCGCATACCGAGTCCTTTGTATTGAGTGTATGGAGTATTTCCCCCTTATACGGAATATAGATAACCATATCTCAAATTCTATCTACCCCATAATCGCCATTGACGGTATGGCAGGCTCGGGCAAAACCACCTTGGCCACACTTCTTTACGCCGCTTTTGACGCCGCCGTATTTACTCCCGACGATTACTTTCTCACCCCCGCCCAGCGCACCCCCGAAAGAATTACGGGCGTTGGAGAGTTTTTCGATAAGGAACGGCTTTATAACGAGATTATATACCCCTTGAGAAGGGGAGATAATGAGATAAACTACCGCCGATACGACTGCCATACAATGGAGTTTACACCCCTGATGAGATTCGTTCATCGCCGCCCCGTGGTTGTTGAGGGCGTTTACGCCGCCCACCCCTTCCTTGGGGATTATTATGATATAGGAGTCTATTTAAAGACCGACTCCGCTACCCAATCCCAAAGGATACTTGAAAGAAACGGCGAGTTCATCCACTCAAAATATATTAACGAGTGGATCCCCCGCGAGAACGCCTACTTCTCCGCCTTTGCCATAGAAGAAAGGCTCTCAAAGAAGGGATTTGTGTTTAATACTTGAAAAAATAAATAAAAAATACGCACGGTGTATTGACATTGTGCGTATTTTTTGTGTTATAATATGCATATAATATTATGGGAGGGTAATTATGAACAATACTAATTTGAATATAAGAACTGATAAGGCGGTTAAACTTGCCGCAGAAAAGATTTTTGAAGAGCTTGGTTTAAATATGACCACCGCCGTTAATATGTTTTTAAGACAGACTATTAGAGAAAACGGAATTCCTTTTGAACTGAAGTTAAACGTGCCCAACGAAACTACGGTAGCCGCAATAGAAGAAGGTCGCAGAATAGCTGATGACAAGAATGTCAAAGGATATACTAATATGGATGACTTGAAGGCGGCTCTTGAAATATGAAATATGAGGTTGAATTTACCGGACAGTTTAAAAAGGATTTAAAGCTTGCTAAAAAGCAAGGAAAAGATATTAATAAACTCTTTGATGTTATTGAAAAACTTTCTGACGGTGAAAAGCTTGATGAAAATACCGTGATCATGAATTGGTCGGGAATTATAAAAATTGTCGAGAATGTCATATAGAGTCTGATTGGCTATTGATTTATGAAATTGTAAACGACGTTCTTCTTTTGATCCTTAACCGTGTCGGCAGTCACTCCGAATTGTTCAAATAAACCAAAAGAACCCCTGCACCCGCAGAGGTTCTTTCTTTATCCTTATTCCGTCCAAACAAAGTTATAATTTATCGACTCGCCGCCGTCAACCAGAATATTCTGCCCAGTGCAGAAGGTATTGGTAACGGTGAGGAAATACGCCCATTCTGCAATCTCCTCGGCAGTTGCCCATTTTTTCAGGGGAGTTTCTGCCATTATTTCTGCCCAGAGCTTTTCGTCCTTCATTACTGGCTCGTTGAGAGGTGTAATAACCCCGCCGGGGTCAAGGCTGTTGCAGGTGGCTCCAAAGGGCGCCACCCTCATGGCCACGTTTTTCGTGTAGGCCATAACTCCGCCCTTGCTTGCGCAGTATTCGGGGAACTCCGCCCCCGTGTGTCCGCTGGCCGAGCCTATGTTGAGAATAGACTTGATTTTTGGCTGAATGCCGTACCTTTCGGTGATGTGTATAAGGGCTTTAAGGTTTATATCTATGTCGTCCTCATTTTGGGTTCCCGCATTGTTTATAAGTATCTCCACGTCCTCGATTTGGGGCAAATTTTCCTTGTCCCTTACGTCGCAGAGGTAATGAGTATACTTGCCATTAACAATACTCTGGGGCTGTCTGTCTATACCTATAACGGTATGGCCTGATGCTAAAAACTTTTCTCCTATGGCTTTACCTATTCCTTGGGATGTTCCCGTTATAAGCACCTTCATTTGTTTTCACCCTTTTCAATGTAATCAAGATATTCTTTTCCCACGTTGTGGGCTTTCCATTTTTTGGTTATTTTATATCCTATGGGGGAGAAGAGAATCTCCATAATAAGCTCTGCCGCCGCACCCGTCAGCGCACAGGTGGCGCATTGAAGTACCGTCCAATGGAAGCCGTCCCAGAATATGGGGGCAAAGAGGACGAATACTATTACCGAGAATATAAAATTATCAATAAACTGCCCCATAAAGGTGGATACGTAGGCTCTTGTGGTGTAGGCCAGCTTTCCGTCGGGATTTTTCTTAAAGCAAAGGCCTATAAGCCAGTTAAGGCCGTTGTTTATAACCGCCGAGGTAAGGAATGCCACCGTGCTTCCCAAAAGGATAAACCATGTTCCCCCGAATATCCCGTCAAAGGCTGTGTAGTCGTTGGCATTTGAGGGGATTATGCTTGCCACGAAGAATATTAGGCAGGTGAGGAGATTTATCAGCGATGCAAGTACGGATATTCTGTTTGATGCTCCGGGGCCGAAATGCTTTGTTATCATATCCATGCACATAAAGGAGAGCCAGGATATGAGAATACCCCCGTCAAGGGCTATCCATTCAAGCTGCAGCAGGGTCTTGTTTGCCAGCAGATTCATACATATAACGCTGACAACGAAGAGCGTTACCACCGTTGCGGGAATGGATCGAAGGAGTATCTTCGTTTGCTTTCTTTCGTTTTTAATCCAGCCTAATATAGAACTGTTTTTACTTTTGTTCATGTTTTTCCTACCCTAATTCTTTTACACCCCTTATTATAACATCTTTTTTTGAATATTTCAACCCTTAATTAAGAGAAAAGGACGGCTTTTGCCGTCCTATGATAATATTTATGACGTTTTCTTTGAAAGCTCTCTGAATCTTCTGTCCTCAAGGCGCAGACTGTCGGCAATCATTGCGATAAATTCGGAGTTTGTGGGCTTGCCCTTTGCGTCACTCACCGAGTACCCGAAAAGTCTGTTTATGGTTTCTATGTTGCCCCTTTCCCATGCCACCTCAATGGCGTGGCGTATGGCTCTTTCAACTCTTGAGGGGGTAGTTCCAAACCTCTTCGATACCTCGGGATAGATAAATTTGGTTATGGAGTTTACCGATTCGGGGCTCTTCAACGCAAGGATTATGGCGTATCTGACAAAATGATACCCCTTAACGTGGGCGGGGATTCCCACGTCGGAGATTATGGCGGTTATCTGCTTTTCAAGGCTCAGCTCGATTTCTTCGTAGTCGGCAGGCTCACCCCTGTCAATTATAAAATTCCTGGTGGCTCCAACCTTTTCCGTTAGGGGAGGGGCGGTGAGAAGCTCCACCCTTTCGGCCAGTAGATTTACGTCTACGGGCTTGAACATATAATAGCTTGCTCCGTAGTTTACCGCCTGGGATATTACGTTTTCCGCCTTTATCTGGGAGCATACTATGATTTTGGGCTTGCCCTGCTTTATGTATCCCGCCGCAATTTTCAAGAATTCTATTCCGTCGGTCTTTGCCAAAATAACGTCCATAATAAGGACGTCAACCTTTTCTGTGCGCAAAATTTCAAGAGCCTTAAAGGTGTTGTCGGTGGATTCGAGAATGTGGTATCCCTTGTCTGCAAGAGCTTTTTCGAGAAGATTTCTGTTCTCTTTGTGCTGGTCAAGAATGACGATTCGTGTTTGTGCGTTTGTGGACATTTTGGTCACCTCGTGAAGATTATTTGTTTTTCGATATGTATTTTATCATGTTTTCACACCGATTGCAAGGAAAAGCCGTTGACCGAACACTAAGGGATTTTCCATTATTCTACATCATTTTTGTCTTATCCTGCGGAGGTTTGCCACCGAAATTGAAAAATTGATATTAATTCCCGACCAAAAGATATCCCCGATGCTTTTGCATCGGGGACGAATGCTTATTATTTATATCCGTTGGGGTTCTTGCTCTGCCAATTCCAGGAGTCGCGGCACATATCATCAAGGGTCTTTTCAGCCTTCCAGCCGAGAAGCCTTTGGGACTTTTCAACGTCGGCATATACCGCATCGGGGTCTCCGGGGCGGCGGGGACCTATTACAAAGGGTATCTTCACTCCGCTTACCCTTTCAAATGCATCCTTTACCTCAAGCACCGAGGAACCCTTGCCCGTGCCCAGGTTCACAGCCTCGCATCCGCAGGACTTTTCTGCATATTCAAGGGCTTTTATATGGCCCTTTGCCAGGTCTACAACGTGGATATAGTCCCTCACGCCCGTGCCGTCGGGGGTGTTGTAGTCGTTGCCGAAAACGTTGAGCTTTTCAAGTCTGCCAACCGCCACCTGAGCAATATAGGGGAGAAGATTGTTGGGAATTCCGCTGGGGTCCTCACCTATAAGACCGCTTTCGTGGGCTCCAAGAGGGTTAAAGTAGCGGAGTAACACTACCGACCACTCTTTGTCCGAGGCGGCAAGGTCGCGGAGCATCTGCTCAATAAATACCTTGGTCCAGCCGTAGGGATTTATGGCCCTTGTGGGAAGCTCCTCTTTGAGGGGGCCTTCTTCCTTTACCAGCCCGTATACGGTGGCAGAGGATGAGAATACCAGCTTTTTAACCCCGTATTCTCTCATTTTCTCAAGGAGCACCAGAGTGCTTATGAGGTTGTTATCGTAGTATTCAAGGGGCTTTCTTACCGATTCTCCCACCGCCTTGAGTCCTGCAAAATGGATAACCGCGTCGATTTCGTTTTCCTTGAATATCCTGTCAAGGGCTTCGCCGTTTCTTACGTCCTCTTTATAGAAAAGGGGAGCAACGCCGGTGATTTCCTTTATTCTGTCAACTGCCTTTTGGTTGCTGTTGTCAAGATTATCTATTATTATGGGCTGGTGGCCTTCCTTTATAAGCTCAACGCAGGTGTGACTCCCGATATACCCCGCGCCGCCGGTTACCAATACCTTCATTCTTCTGTCCTCACATATAGTTTTCTGTTTTTATTCTATCACAATTTATTCATAAAAGCAAGGGGAAAATTCCCCTTTTTTAGTAATATTTTACGAACTCACACCCCCTTTGCCCTCATAGTTGTTGACAATTCGGATTTAATGTTGTATACTGATTTGAATTCAAATATTAAGGAAGTAATTTGAAATGGTAAACCCTCTCGACCTGCTTATAAAGGTCTTAATGCTGGTTCTTATGATGATTCCCGGCTTTCTTATGCGTAAGTTTAAAATGGCCGACGGCATCACCGCAAAAAACATTGCCAATCTTATAATATACGTGGCTCAGCCCGCCCTTCTTATAGAGGCTTACATGACCGATTTCTCTCCCGAGATACTCAAGACCTCTATCTGGGTATTTATATTCTCCACCATCGTCCACGGTATGTGCTACGGCCTGTCATTCCTTATTTTCAGGGAAAAGGACGAGGCTAAACGCAAGGTTTTACGCTTCGCCTCTATTTTTGCCAATAACGGCTATATGGGAATCCCCCTTATAATATCCCTCTTCAGCTCCGAGGCGGCGATCTACGCCTCATTCTACAACATTCCCTTCTCTATTTTCCAGTGGTCCGTGGGATGCCTTATTTATACTGAGGATAAGAAGTACCTTTCCGCAAAGAAGATATTCATAAACCCTTCTATGATTCCCATTTATATCGGTCTTCTTTGCTTCTTCCTTCCCATTAATCAGTACGTTCCCCAGCTGGCCGTGGACCTTATGGTAAACTTTAAAAACCTTATCGCGCCCCTTTCAATGGTTATGATAGGTATACGCCTTGCCGACGTTGATTTCAGGGAGATATTCAAGGATCTGAGTATGTATAAGCTCTTCTTTGTCAAGCTCTTCTTAAACCCCGTCCTCCTTTGGTGTATAATGAAGCTCTTCGTTCTTACCGGCATTTGCTCCGGGGAGTCAGGACATATGGCCCTTACCATATCCCTTATATGCGCCTCCACTCCCGTTGCCACCGCAACGAGTATTTTTGCCGAGATGTTCGGCGGCGACTCCCACTATTCGGGCAAGGCCGTGGCCTTTACCACCGTGGGCTCAATTATAACCATGCCCATCGTGGCGCTGTTGCTTTTGATATAGTATATACTCTGTATTTTTGGACTGCAATCTTGCAGTCCATTTTTTTTATATTTTTTGAAAAAATGTATTGACAAACC
>JAZSCR010000024.1:0-9024 GCA_045530715.1 Eubacteriales bacterium | reverse complement strand
TGAAAATGCTTGACCGAGAGGAAATTCATTTTATCGGTTCCGACTGTCATAATATGACAACGAGACCTCCTCGCATAGCAGAGGCCTACGGGCTGATAGAGAAAAAACTCGGCAAAGATTTTATATTTGAACTAAACGAGTATGGTCACTACATGCTCTTTAGATAAATAACATTGTTAAAAATATTTTTATAAATATTGAAAGGATGTATCCTAAAATGAAAAAAGTATTGACTATTTGCTTGTCTTTTGCTCTTCTTATGGCTTTGGCCGTAGGTATTTGCGCAACCCCCGGTGCTTTCTATGAAAGTGTTTCCGGTAAAGACAGTCCCGAATTCGTAAGTGGGGGAAATAGTTCTGATGAGTGCTTGGCTGAAATAATCGTAACACCCTACAGCAAGAGAGATACTCTCCCTTCTGACCTCCGTCAGCTCATTGAGTATGCTTATCAGATGATAATCGGCGTGGAATCTCCCGCTGAACTTTGCGAAGCTCTCAACGCTATTGCAGCTGCAAAGGGCATCACTGCAGCAGATCTTGCTATAACCGACCTTTTTGACGTTCATGCAACCGATTGTCCCAATAATCATGAACTCCACGGTCACTTTGATGTTGCCCTTAAGGCTGACCTTCTTAAGAACTTCGTAGCCCTCATTCACTATTATGATGGCGAATGGCATGTGGTTGAAAGTGCTGAAGTAACTCATAACGGCGAACATCTTGAGTTTGATGCAGAGCATTTCTCTCCCTTCGCTATCGTTATCAGCACCGCTGAAATTGAAACCGATGCTCCCGGCACTTCCGACACCAACAACCTCTGGCTCTACGTTGCAGCTCTTTCTGCAGTGGTTATTCTTGTAGTTGTTGTTCTCCTTGCAAAGAAGAAGAGAGAAGCAGAATAAGCAATACTGTTAAGTATATAATAAAATAAGGTGATTACAGTGCCGCCATGCCGTATTTTGGAAACTTCAGATAGTTTTTCTGCGCGTGGCGGACTTTTTCCTATCTTTAGATTTTGTTTTTCTTTTAGGAGTGATAGCGTGAAGGATATTCTGCTTCGATAAGACACTGTGCGCTCTTCACGCTTAAATTAAATCTTTTCTTGGAAAATCTTTAATTTATCTTTTTGCGTTGCCGTAAAGGGCAACATGGAGGATTACTATGAAAAAACAAAGACGTAAGGCGTCTTTCTATATAAAGGTGGGGGTTCTCGTACTTGCGATCCTGTCTCTGGTTTTGTCATTGTTTATGATTCTCAGAGATTGGGACAGAAACGTTGGCCAATTCCCCGAACAGCAGTTCGGTGACGAGTCTATTACTTTTGAAGGGAAAAAGTACGTTCTTAAGGAGAATATGGAAACCTTCCTTCTTATGGGTCTTGACAAGTTTGAGGGAGCCTCTAATCACGATTCATACACCAACGATATGCAGTCGGACTTTCTCTTATTGCTTGTTTTTGATAATGAAAAGCAGCAATGCTCCGCAATACATATCAACAGAGATACCATGGTTCCCGTTAACGTTTTGGGCGTTGCAGGAAATAAGGTTGGCACCATTGTCGGACAGATAGCCCTTTCCCATACCTACGGTAACGGTAAAGAGGTAAGCTGTCGCAATACATCTGACGCCGTTTCCTCTCTCCTTAGGGGAATAAAGGTCAATCATTACCTTTCCACCACAATGGATACCGTATTGGTGCTTAACGATATGGTTGGCGGCGTTGAGGTTGAAGTTCTTGATGATTTTACAGGCATTGACGATACCTTGATCAAGGGGCAGACCGTTACTCTTATGGGTGAGCATGCCTTGAGATACGTTCAAACCCGTAAAGGACTTGACGATAGTACCAATATCTCAAGAATGAAGCGTCAGCAGCAGTATATAAATAATCTCCACAGTAAATTACAGCAAGCCATTGAGGCTGATAGCGAGTTTGCCATAGAGGCGGTTACCTCTATAGCCGATTATATAGTATCCGACAGGTCTGTAAATCAGTTACAGACCCTCTCTGACAAATTCAGTCAATACGAGTTTCTCGGAATAAGGAATATTGAGGGCGAATCCGTTATAGGTGAGAGATATATGGAATTTTATGCCGATGCGGATTCTCTGGAAGAAATGATAGTTGAAATCTTCTATCAACCCAAATAATTTTACCCAAAAACATAAAAAGTGAGGACGGGTATGAAAAAGATATTTACCAGACTGTTCTGGATTGGAATAGCTGTCGCGTTGCTTTTGTCTGCTGCAGGTTGCAGAGACAATGACGTGGACGAGCCTATTGATAATACGGGAGATCAGGGCGGATATGAGGATCCCATTGAGGGGGAACAGCCCAACGATAATGATACTCCCAATCAGGGGGATTCCCAGCAGGGTGGTTCCGAGCCCGACGTGGATGAGCCTCAGAATCCCGACGATTCCTCTTCTCAACAGCCCAATACCGATAAGCCCGATAATAACGAGCCTGACGGTAACGACGAACCTAATGATAACACTCAAGGGGACGACGAGCCCGAACAAAAGCCCGATAACGATGAACCCGAAAAAGAAGACCCCAAAGAGGATGATCCCGTAGTAAGGAATCCCTATCCTTGGGAGAACGGGGGAAAAGCTCCCTCCCAATATACCTGGGAAGAGTTCCTGGCTTTAAGTGCGGAATATAAAGTGGCCTTTATTTCCAGCTTTAAAAATACTGACGATTACACTGCTTGGTTGACGAAGGCGAATGCCGAAGCCCAGCCTAAATCCGACCTTCCCTGGGAAAACGGCGGTAAACAGCCTTCTCAGTATACCTGGGCGGAGTTTATGGCTTTGAGCGATGCTCACAAAGCGGCCTTTGTTGCAAGCTTTACACAGCCTTCCGATTATCAGAAATGGTTGGCAAGCGTTCAGGGACAGTCGGGCACGACCCCTGACCCAACGCCCTCTACGCCCTCCACTCCCTCGGTTACTCCTACCGAAAAAATGCCTTGGGAAAAACCCGGAGGAAAGAGACCTTCCGAATACACCTGGGCAGAATATCAGGCTTTGACTCCCGAACAAAAGGCGGCCTTCTTTAAAGCTTTCTCTAATCCCGCCGATTTTCAGGTGTGGATGGATGAGGCTCTGGGACTTAACACCCCCGGTTCAAATCCTCCTCCGTCTCCCGGAGTTATTCCTCCTTGGACGACCGGTGGCAAACAGCCCTCACAGTACACTTGGGAAGAATACGAAGCACTGACCCCTGCGCTTAAGGTTGCATTCCGTAACAGCTTTAAAACTCAGGAGGCTTACGACCAGTGGTATAACATGGTTCAGGGCAGCGCTCCCCTTATGCCTTGGGAAAACGGCGGTAAGTTGCCCTCCGAATACACTTGGGCGGAGTTTGAAGCCTTGAGTGACGACGTTCAGGAAGCCTTTTACGAGTGGTTTGGCTCTAACGATGCCTTTATTGCTTGGAAGGATAGGGTTCAGGGTAACAGCGGCAGTGGTAGTAATACTCCCACTCTCCCCTGGGAAAACGGTGGTAAATTGCCTAACCAGTACACCTGGGCAGAGTTTGAAGCCTTAAGCGACGAGCTTCAGGAATACTTCCAGGATTGGTTCCCAAGCTTTGAAGCTTTTGAAGCATGGATGAACAGTGTACAGGGAAATAGCGGTAGCAGCGGTAATATCCCCGAATCCCCGTCGACTCCTGCATTGCCCTGGGAAAACGGCGGCAAGTTACCTAACCAGTATACCTGGGCAGAGTTTGAGGCGTTAAGCGACGAGCTTCAGGAATACTTCCAGGATTGGTTCCCAAGCTTTGAAGCCTTTGAAGCATGGATGAACAGCGTTCGGGGCGGCAGCGGCAATACCCCCACTCTCCCTTGGGAAAACGGCGGCAAGTTACCTAACCAGTACACCTGGGCAGAGTTTGAGGCATTAAGTGACGAGCTTCAGGAATGCTTCCAGGATTGGTTCCCAAGCTTTGAAGCCTTTGAAGTATGGATGAACAGCGTTCGGGGCGGCAGCGGCAATACCCCCACTCTTCCTTGGGAAAACGGTGGCAAGTTACCTAACCAGTACACCTGGGCAGAGTTTGAAGCATTAAGCGACGAGCTTAAGGATCACTTCCAGGATTGGTTCTATTCAAACAATGTTTCATTTGCTGATTGGATGGATTCCGTAAGATCATAATTTTATAAAAGCCAGCCCTTTGATTAGGGGATATCCCTTATCAAAGGGCTTTTTTGTATATTGACTTTTTTTATATGCGATGTTATAATTATAATAGTCTACAGTAGTGTGAGGGCACGGATATGATAAAGCTTTTTAAAGAGATTCAGAATAAGCTTACCTGCATTAACGAGCAGGAGGGCATCTTTGATAAGATTGAGAAAAATATGTGGATTCATATATTCGAGCCCAAAATGAGTGACGTTGAAAGACTCAGCGAGATAACGGGTATAGATAAAGACCTGCTTATAAGCGCAATGGACGAAGAAGAATCCGCCCGTCTTGACGTGGACGACGACTACACGATGATAGTTCTGGACGTTCCCGTTTTTGTGGACGATATATACGAGACCTACCCCTTTGTGGTAATATACAATAAGGATTATTATATTACCCTCTGTAAAAAAGAAACCGCTTTTCTTGATCTTATGATTAAGAAGTTTAAGCGTATAGAACCCCACAAGCATATAAGACTGACCCTTCAGCTTATGTACCGAATTGCCTCCCAGTATATTATGTCACTCAAATATCTCAACAGTAAAAGACAGGAGCTTGAGAGAGCAATTCAGTCCTCGATGAAGAATAAGGATCTTCTTTCACTTATGAGCCTTAACAAGTCCTTCGTTTATTTCTCTACCTCTCTTAACGCAAACAAGGTGGTTTTGAGCAAGGTTAAAAGACTTGAAGAATATAAGAAGTACGAGGCCGACTTTGACCTTATGGAGGACGTGGAGGTTGAAAATAACCAGGCCATAGAGATGTGTACTATTTACAGGGATATTCTTTCTGGTATGATAGACGCCAACGCCTCTATTATATCAAATAACCTCAATACCGTAATGAAGGTTTTGGCGGTAATAACCCTTATTATTGAGATACCTACCCTCATAGCATCCATATTCGGCATGAACGTTCATCTTCCCTTTGCTTCGGAAGAGTACGGGTTTTATATCATTATCGCCATTAGCTCCGCTTTGGCTATAATAGGAGGACTGTTGCTCCACTATCTGACCTCAAAGCCGGGAAGAGAAAAGAAGAGAAAAAAATAGACCTGATGGCCGTCCTTCGGGGCGGCGATTTTTTTGTTTCGGAAAGAAAAATATCCTGGATTTTTTGAAATTTATTTTAAAAAAGTGTTGATTTTCTTTATCAAAAATGATATAATAATCATATACTGTATTATCATTTTTAGGAGAAAATTATGAAACGGCTTTTTTGCGTTCCTCTTATTTTAACCTTCGTTTTATGTTTGATTTTCGTTGGGTGCGATAATCACGTCACCGACGAGCCCCACGTTGAACTTCCCGATGACGGAGTCGTTCTGCCCACGGATGATGAATATACTCTCCCTCTTGAGGAAGGATATAATCAGCTTACGTTGTATTGGACGTATAGCGGTACATACGAGAATTGCGACGTCTGGATATGGTACGGCGACAAGGCAGGGCAAGGATATCTCTTCCACGAGTGCGAGTACGGCGCCAAGGTTGTGGTTAACGTTCCCGAGGATGTGGAGCAGGTGGGCTTTATTGTCCGTAAGAACTGTTCCGACCCCGGCGGAAGCTCCTGGGGTAACGCCACTAAGGACTTTGAGCAGGACAGATTTGCAATTATCGAGGGAAAAGAAACCGTAATCTATCTCAAATCCGGGGTAGAGGATCAGTTCAGCAGTATCGACGGAGGAAAAACCCTTAATATGATAAGAAAATTTTCTCTTGCGGGCATAGTGGACGGCACCAGAATAAAATACAGCCTTACTCCTCAAACCACAATCTCCGACATGAGTCAGGTCAAGGTGTACGCGGGTAACAGAGAGGTGTCCGTTACGGGTATCTCCACTCTCGGCAGACCCGCGGCTTCGGGCTATATATCTCTGGGTGAGGATATTGACCTTTCGGAAAATTACAGAGTTATTATTGACGGCTACGGCGAAAAGGCCGCCGTGCCCACCGATATATTTGATAGTGAATATTTTGCTCAAAACTACCACTACGACGGTAACGATCTTGGTTCTTATATAGACGGGGACACCACCACCTTTAAGGTATGGGCTCCCACTGCATCAAAGGTTGTTCTTAATCTCTTTACCGCAGGTGACGGTGTAGAGGCTTACAAAAAGGTTGATATGGTAAAGGGTGATAAGGGCGTTTGGTCACATACCGAGGAATGTGGCCACGGAGCCTACTATACCTACTCCGTAACCACCTCCGTGGGTACCCAGGAGGCAGTTGATCCCTATGCGAAGGCGGCGGGAGTTAACGGTGACAGAGGCATGGTTGTGGATCTTTCACTTACCGACCCCGAGGGATGGAATGAGGCTGAATTTGAATCACCCATTTCTTCCTATTCCGACGCCATAATATGGGAAGTACACGTCAGAGATTTCTCAAATAAAATAGGCACTTCTCAGTATAAGGGCAAATATCTTGCTTTTACCGAAACGGGGCTTGTCAACGAGTACGGTCAGCCCGTAGGAGTTGATTATCTCAAGAATTTGGGAGTTACCCATATTCATCTTCTTCCCGTATACGACTACGCTTCGGTGGACGAAAGAGACCCCGATACCCAGTTTAACTGGGGTTACGACCCCGAGAACTATAACGTTCCCGAGGGTAGCTACTCCACCGACCCCTACCACGGCGAGGTAAGGATAAAAGAGTTCAAGAAGATGGTTATGGCTCTCCACGAGGCAGGCCTGAGCGTGGTAATGGACGTGGTGTATAACCATACATTCGATGCCAACAGCTCCTTTAATAAGATAGTTCCTTATTACTACTACAGATACACCTCTTCTGGCGCCAATTCCTCCGCCAGCGGTTGCGGTAACGATACCGCCTCCGAAAGATATATGTTCGGTAAGTTTATGGTGGATTCCGTTTCTTACTGGATCGAGGAATACGACCTTGACGGCTTTAGATTTGACCTTATGGGTCTTCACGATCTTGAGACCATGCAGGAGATAGAGAAAGCCGTTCATACCATAGACCCCAAGGCCATTATTTACGGCGAGGGCTGGACAATGGGCTCCACTATTGACGGAAGCGCCCAGGCAAATCAGACCCAGATAAGCAAGATTGTTCCCACAAATGATGCCATAGGCGGCATAGCGGTATTTAACGACGTTATCCGCGACGGCCTTAAGGGTAGCGTGTTTGATAAGGCGGCACAGGGCTATATTAACGGCTCCCCCAACAGCCTTAACCTCTCAAAGGTCATCTTCGGTATCCGCGGTGGCGTGGGTGTAGGCAAGGGCTGGACGGTGGAAAACTCCATGGTCATTAACTACATGAGCGCCCATGATAACAATACTCTTTGGGATAAACTCCTTCTCTCAGCTCCCAACAGTACTGAGGACGAGCGAAATGCCATGAATAATCTTGGCGCTACTATTATTATGATATCCAAGGGTACTCCCTTCTGGCAGGCGGGCGAGGAAATGCTCCGCACCAAGGGCGGCGACGAAAACAGCTATAAATCCTCCGACGAGGTGAACAATATAGATTGGTCGGTACTCAACGAGGGCACTCGCCAGTATAACACCATGCTCTATTACAAGGGCCTTATTGAAATGCGTAAGACCTTCGGTATCTTTACCGACGACAGTACCCAGATAACCCATACCGAGCATGGCAGCGGAATCCTTGAAATACTCTTTGACGACGGTAATGGGGGCAAAGCTCTGGTGATAATAAATCCCCACAAGACCGACCTTCCCTGCACCATTGAAGGGGAGTGGAACCTTATTGCCGACGGCAATACCTCTGGAACATCGGTAATTGTCCGTGAAGGCGGCAAGATAACCGCAGAAAGCATCAGCGTAAGAGTCTACGTTAATGACGAGATTATAGGATAAGGATTATGAAAAATATTAAGACGTATATTGCTTTTACCCTCACTCTTCTGGCTGTCAGTCTTTTACTGACAGCCTGCGGAGGCCGTGAGATAAACGCCGACTGGCGCCCCCACGACCTTAAGGTAAACGTCAGCTCCGACACTCTTTTTGTTGAAAAGGTGGAAAACCTGCCCGAGGACTTTATTATGGGTATGGACGCGTCCTGCGTTCCCTCCCTTGAGGCGGGCGGCGTAAAATACTACGACTATGACGGCACCGAAAAGGACGTATATGAGATACTTGCCCAGAACGGCATAAACTACATTCGCGTCCGCATATGGAACGACCCCTTTGATTCCGACGGCAACGGCTACGGCGGTGGCAACTGCGATATTGAGAATGCAATAGACATAGGTAAACGTGCCACAGAATACGGAATGAAGCTCCTTGTGAACTTCCATTACAGCGACTTCTGGGCTGACCCTGCAAAGCAGATGGTTCCCAAGGCCTGGAGGGGTATGAATATAGAGAGTAAAGCTGAAGCACTTTACACCTATACCAAGGAATGTCTGGAGAAGCTTGTGGCCGCAGGGGTGGACGTTGGTATGGTGCAGATAGGCAATGAAACCAACGGCGCCATGGCAGGTGAGTCAAGTTCCGCTCTGGGGGGATGGAAGAGGATAACCCAGCTTATGTCGGCGGGTTCCAAGGCTGTCAGAGAGGTCTGTCCCAACGCCCTCGTGGCGGTGCATTTCGCCAATCCCGAAAAGGTCACAAATTACGTTAGCTACGGGAAAAATCTTGAATATTACGGAGTGGATTACGACGTGTTCGTGTCCTCATATTATCCCTTTTGGCACGGCACTCTGGACAACCTTGCAACCGTCCTTTCGGATATTGCAAACACCTACGGAAAGAAGGTTATGGTAGGGGAAACCTCCTATGCTTTCACATCCGAGGACAGCGACTTTTACGGCAACACCATAGGTGAGG
>JAZSCR010000151.1:0-3221 GCA_045530715.1 Eubacteriales bacterium | reverse complement strand
AACAATGGGAAAACGTTTTTTGCAAAATCGCATTTCCCGTCTTTATCAATTTCAATATAGTCAAAAATTCTCTTATTAAATATATATATTCCGGTATTGACCGTATCAGAATATACTCTGTTCCAACCCGGCTTTTCAATAAATCTTACTATTCGGTTTCCTTCTGTAACAGCTACGCCGTATTCCCTGGGATCTGTAGCCGAAGAGAGCAATACTGTGGCGATATCGGCAGAAGCATAGTGCCTGTCGATAGCCTTTGATAAGTCAAAGTCACATACGCAATCTCCGCCTATGACAACAAAATCGCATTGTATTTTGTCTTTCAACAGCAGCACAGCCCCGGCAGTACCCATGGGAGAATCTTCCTCTAAAAAGCGGATTCTATCACTCATTATCTCGCTCTTTTGAACAGAATCTCTTATCATATCGGCTTTACAGCCCAAAGTAATATATATGTCTTCAATACCGTGAGACAGAAGCAATTCAATTATAAGATGTATACAGGGCTTCCCTGCTATCGGCACCAGTGGCTTTGGCAGATTTTCGGTAATCGGGAGAAGTCTTGTTCCCTCGCCCCCTGCTAAAATCACCGCTGAAACATTACGACTTGCCATAATAACGCCGCCTTACTCAAAACTTTTCCCATAAAGGAATGTGTTTTAAGTATAACCTGATAGACGGAACGTTATGCCTTTAATTTACAGGTGTGGGAACTGTATCTGTTTCGGGATTAAAGGTGGGATCTGATATAATCTTTATCATCTTCTCAGCCGTGGTAAAATATGCGGTTTCTTTTTCCTTAACCTCGGCAAAAGTCCCGTAATAAGCCCTAAGCCCGATATAAAGAGGTTCATCACCGTCAATCTTCATAGCCGTTACAGCGATTTCAGAATCATTAAGCTTATAAGCCTTGCCGTTAAAATAGGACTCATCCACAAGATAGGAGATGTCCTGAAGAATATCCGATGAAGAAAGATATTCAAAACCGGCAGAATCACCTATTATACACATACAAGTGCCTGCACTGAGAGCTGCAGTAATGCGCTTTTTATTCATTTCTACCGTATCTTGATACAAAAGCTCGTCAGAACTTATATGTACGGTATCAATGCTTACTTTCATTTCACCGTCACCGTTATAATCTTCCGTATAAGATGATATAAAATCGGTCATATCAGAGAAAAAATCAAGATAATCACTTTCCTCAGAGAGGAATGCATACTCGTCATTGCATACGAAAAAAACATACATATCTATTTCTTCTTTACCCACAAGAGTAAAGGTCATTACCACAAATACAGCTATAATGCAAATTACTGCTATAATAGGTACTTTATAATAGTTCAAATACCGCATAGCCCTTTGAAATTTAGTTTCGTTGGGGTCAACGTATCTGTCAGCCTCACGCTCTATTTTTTTCGTATATTTCATACTATTATCCGTTTCTTTAAAAGAAAGTTCATCGGACCTTCCCAAAGGAAAATCCGATGAACGGTAAATCATGATGTTCTGGGTTATTAGTGGGAAGAATGATTTTAATTTTCAGGTTTAACCGTGGGGAACAACAAAACGTCCTTAATGCTGGGAGAATCGGTCAACAGCATTACGAGTCGGTCAATACCAAAACCAAGACCGCCTGTGGGAGCAAGACCGTATTCGAGAGCGGTAACGTAGTCGTAATCCACCTGTGCGTTACTGTCGGGCTCGGCAGCCTTCTTGAGTTCTACCTGATACTCAAAACGCTCTTTCTGGTCAATGGGGTCGTTAAGCTCACTGAAAGCATTACCGTACTCGGTGCAGTTGATAAAGTACTCAAATCTTTCGGTAAATGCAGGTTCATCGGGCTTACGCTTTGCCAGAGGGCTGTTTTCTACAGGGTAATCGTAAATAAAGGTAGGCTGAATAAGCTTATCCTCAACAAAAGCATCGAAGAGTTCAATAAGAACAGTACCCTTTGTTGCGTTAGCGGGAACTTCAACGTTCTTTGCCTTAGCTTCGGCTCTGGCTTCTTCGTCACTGTTCCAGCTATAGTAATCACATCCGGAATACTTTTTAACTGCCTCGGCCATGGTGAGACGTTCCCAATGGCCCATGTCAATTTCTATGCCCTGATATGTAATCTTTTCGGAGCCGCAGATTTTTACTGCAAGCATTTTATAGAGTTCTTCTACAAGGTCCATCATACCCTTATAGTCGGTATAAGCCTGATAAAGCTCAATAGAGGTAAATTCGGGGTTATGCTTTGTATCCATACCTTCGTTACGGAAGATACGACCTACCTCGTAAACTCTGTCCATACCGCCAACGATAAGTCTCTTCAGATAGAGCTCTGTTTCTATTCTGAGGAACATATCCATATCAAGGGTATTATGATGGGTTACAAAGGGACGCGCAGAAGCGCCAATCTCAAAAGGAGTAAGTATAGGAGTGTCAACCTCGAGGAATCCCTTGGAATCAAGGAACGCTCTGATTTCCTTAAGTATATTACTTCTCTTAATAAAGGTATCCTTTACCTCAGGATTTACAATAAGGTCTACGTATCTCTGACGGTATCTGGTATCGGTATCGCGAAGACCGTGCCACTTTTCGGGCAGAGGAATGAGTGACTTTGAAAGGAGTTTAATAGTCTTTACGTGAATGGATATTTCGCCTCTTCTGGTTCTGAAAACAGTACCGGTAAGACCAACTATATCACCGATATCCCAAGTTTTGAATTCAGCAAAGCATTCTTCACCGATATCGTTTATACGTACGTATATCTGGATTTTTCCTTTGCCGTCCTGAATATTAAGGAAGTTTGCCTTACCCATATCTCTCCAAGCCATAATACGACCGGCAATGGATACGTCGGTATTTTCATATTCATCAAACTTTTCGATAATTTCGGTGGAATAAGCGTTAACGTCAAACTTGGTAATAGTAAAGGGGTCTTCGCCTCTATCTTTAAGATTCTGGAGCTTATTTCTTCTTACAAGCATCTGCTCGCTAAGAGCAGCTTTCGCCTCTTCTTCAGTAATTTCGGGCTCCTGATTTATTACGTTCTCTTCTGTCATAGTATCAATATCCTTAATTAAAATTATTATTTAGTCCTGAGCAAGTGCAATCTTAACGATCTTGAGTTTGTACTCTCCGCCGGGAGATTCAACGGAAACAACGTTACCCTTTTTCTTTCCAATAAGAGCCTTTCCTATGGGGCTCTGGTCAGAAACCTTATTATTTTC
>JAZSCR010000027.1:0-6719 GCA_045530715.1 Eubacteriales bacterium | reverse complement strand
AAATAAAAAAATCCGAAAGCATATGCTTTCGGATTTTTTTTGGTGGAGCATAGGGGATTCGAACCCCTGACCCCAACACTGCCAGTGTTGTGCGCTCCCAACTGCGCTAATACCCCATACGTTGGATTACTGTATGATTTTATCATAAGGCCGACCCTTTGTCAATCCCAACACACAGTAATTTAAAAAAAATTCAATTTTGAATTACTTACAACCCTTTTTCATACAGTTAAACAAATCCAAAAATTCGTCGGCCGACAAAAATTGACACATAGAATTATAAAAATTTCAAAATTCTGCCGAAAATACTTGATTTTTATAGAAAAATAGTGTATAATGTGAATGATATATCTTCACAGGAGGCCCGTTATGGCTAAAAATACCGAAACAAAAACCCGCAGACGTAGACTCGGAGACCGTTCCGACGGACACCTCATAAGAAAGATTGACCCTATGAACCGTCTTATGCCTTACTTAATGAAGACTCGTAACGACGCATTGAACACCTTTGCGGAAACGATCTCCATAGGAAAGGCCGAAAGATACTGCCGCGAAAAGATCCGTCAGGGTTATACCGACTTTGGCATGCTGCACGTACTCCTCGCTGCCTACGTACGCACCATTGCCCAGTATCCTGCCATCAACCGATTTATCAGCGGTCAAAAGATATATGCCAGAAACAATATCGAAGTTGTCATGGCTATTAAAAAAGAAATGTCCATAGATGCGCCCGAGACTATGATAGACGTTATCTTCGACCATAAAGCAACGGCAATTGACGTATATAATGAGTTCAATGCTCACGTACTTGAAAACAAGGGCATTTCGGAAGACGACTCCAGCTTTGATAAGCTCGTAACCATACTCAATTTCATTCCCGGATTTCTACTCCGCTTTGTAGTATGGCTGCTTGAGTGTCTTGATTACATAGGCTGCCTGCCCAAGTTCCTTCTTAGGCTCAGTCCCTTCCACGGATCCATGATAATAACCAGTATGGGATCCCTCGGCATCAAACCCATATACCATCACCTTTATAACTTCGGCAATCTCCCCGTATTCATCTCATACGGTATGAAGAGAGATGAGTTGTACATGAACAGAGACGGCGAGGTTAAAAAGAAGAGGGTTA
This sequence comes from Eubacteriales bacterium, assembly GCA_045530715.1. Taxonomy (GTDB): domain Bacteria; phylum Bacillota; class Clostridia; order Oscillospirales; family UBA644; genus JAZQLP01. Next base: position 5,590 of record JAZSCR010000027.1, on the reverse strand, counting down.
TAGACGTTAAGGTAGTTACCGACGAGCGTATATGCGACGGATTCTATTATGCTGCGGCCTTTAAAACTTGGAAGCGTTACATAGAAAATCCTGAAGAGCTTGACACTCCTATTAAGGAAGTAAAGCCTGATTTAGACTAAAAAAACACAGAGAATCGGATGATAAAACTCTCCGATTCTCTTTTGTTTTGACGAAAATGAAACAACGAAGGAAAATCTATTGACTATTACACTTTAATGTGATACAATGATATATGTATTAAAATTGATTCCACCCGAAAGGACTGTTATAAATGGAAAAGAAAAATATTGATTGGGCAAATCTCGGATTCGGCTACATGAAGACCGACAAGAGATTCGTTGCAAACTACAAGGACGGAGCATGGGACAACGGCGTTCTCACCGAGGACGACCAGATATCCATTACAGAATGCGCAGGCGTTCTCCAGTACGCCCAGACCTGTTTTGAAGGTCTTAAGGCTTACACCACCGAAGACGGAAGAACCGTTGTATTCCGCCCTGACCTTAATGCACAGAGAATGGCCGATTCTGCCGCCAGACTCGAAATGCCCGTATTCCCTGTTGAAAAATTTGTTGATGCTGTAGAACAGGTAGTAAAGGCAAACCTTGCTTGGGTTCCTCCTTATGGTTCAGGCGCAACTCTTTACCTTCGCCCCTTTATGTTCGGTAGCAGTGCAGTTATCGGCGTTAAGCCCGCACAGGAATACCAGTTCAGAATATTTGCAACTCCCGTAGGTCCTTACTTCAAGGGCGGCGTTCGTCCTCTTACCCTCCGCGTAAGTGACTTTGACAGAGCCGCTCCCAACGGAACCGGCCACATAAAGGCAGGTCTTAACTATGCAATGAGCCTTCACGCAATAGTTTCTGCCCATAACGAAGGATATGACGAAAACCTCTATCCCGACTCTGCAACCAGAACCAAGGTTGAAGAGACCGGTGGCGCAAACTTCATATTCATCACCAAGGACAATAAAGTAGTAACTCCCAAGTCTTCCACCATTCTCCCCTCCATTACCAGACGTTCCCTTATGTACGTAGCAAAGGAATATCTCGGTCTTGAAGCAGAGGAAAGAGAAGTATACATAGACGAGCTCAAGGATATGGCAGAATGCGGCCTTTGCGGTACTGCTGCAGTTATCTCCCCCGTAGGCAAGATAGTTGACCACGGTAAGGAAATCTGTCTGCCCTCCGGCATGGCCGAAATGGGTCCCATAACAAAGAAGCTCTACGATACCCTTACCGGTATCCAGATGGGAAGAATCGAAGCTCCCAAGGGCTGGATCCACGAGATAAAATAATCACTTAGGAAGTTCCCTTATGAATCGCAATATCTGTATTGTAGGGGCGGGAGATTTTGATATTTCCACATTCTCCCCGCCTAAAGATGCCTTTATAATTGCTGCAGACGGAGGGTATTCATACCTCAAGGCGGCAGGCATAAAGCCAAATCTACTGCTTGGGGATTTTGATTCTCTTCAAGAGAAGCCCGATTTGCAGGAAGTATTGGTATATCCCACCGTAAAAGACGATACGGATACGGGTATTGCGGCCAAATTAGGCCTTGAAAAGGGCTACGACACCTTTTATATATACGGTGCCACGGGCGGAGCTCGACCTGAGCATACGTTGGCGAATCTGCAGACATTATGCATGCTTTCAAAAAAAGGAGCAAAGGCTTTCATACTCGCGCCCGATTCCACCGTATACACCGCCGTTACCGACGGAGAAGTCTCCTTTAAAGAGGGCACTTCGGGATTTTTCTCCATTTTCTGTATGGGAAACGAAGCCTCCGAAGTATACGTTGAGGGCGCAAAATACACTCTCAATAATGCTGTCCTCTCCCCTTTCGAGCCCCTCGGTGTGAGCAATGAATTTATAGGCGCCCCCACCCGCATAAAAGTGGGAAACGGAACGTTGATAATCATCTGGCACGGAAGACCTTCTGACCTTGAGAGTTTATAGGTCGGAGGCACTTCTGTGCCTTTTTTCACCCGTTTTAAGAGCGGGAAATATACTGTAATAAAACCCTTTCAAGGAGGACTTAACCTTGGCTTCATACGAAGAAATATTCCACAGCGTTGCTGAAAAATTGGATAAAATAGAGCAAAACAACTCTGCACAATATCCCCATAATATGACGGTAAAGATACGCAACGATGCAGAGCTGCTTATAGAAAAGCTGAGAATACTTTTCTTTCCCAAAATTTTCGCTCCTTCCGAGCCGGTCAGAGCTATGAGTGAGATAACCGTAGAGGAAACCTACTCCATCCTTCACGGCATATGCTTGTCCGTTCTTGGCAAAGAAAATTCTGAAAAGGCAAGAAAATTAGCTTCAGATTTTATCGAACGTTTGCCTAAAATAGCCGAACTTCTCCACACCGATATACAGGCTGCCTACGACGGTGACCCTGCCGCATTTTCAAAGGTTGAGATAGTACTGTCTTACCCTGCTTTCGAGGCTATCAGCATATACAGACCCGCCCACGAGCTTTATGACCTTGGTCTCCCTCTGCTGCCCAGAATAATGACCGAATTTGCTCACAAAAAAACAGGTATCGACATTCATCCCGGCGCGAATATCGGCAAGTCCTTCTTTATCGACCACGGCACGGGCGTAGTTATCGGTGAAACCTGCGTTGTGGGAGAAAACGTCAAGCTTTATCAGGGCGTTACTCTTGGTGCAAAGAGCTTTGAAAAGGACGAAAACGGCAACCCCGTAAAGGGCATAAAGCGTCACCCCAATATAGGAAATAACGTAGTAATCTATGCCGGCGCCACCATTCTCGGCGGCGACACCTATATAGGAGATAACTGTGTTATCGGCGGTAACGTATGGCTCACCCACTCGGTAGACGAGGGCTGCACCGTTTATAATACCGTATCCGAAGGAAAAAAGATAAAGAAATAACGAAAGGATAAAAACCATGGGATTCTCCGAATTTCTTAATTCAAGAAGAGATGACTGCAAGGCTCTTATAAATGAGCTTTCATCCTCATTTGAGTACGTAAGTATTCTGGGCAGTCACGTAACCTCTTCCAGAATAGCCGCAGACAGACGCAGCTCCATCATTGAGGAAGGCAATCTGTCCGAATGCGGTTTCGTTATCAAAATGCACTCAGGCAAGGCTTTTTTTGAATACTCCGCCGACGATATTGCAGGAGATAAAAAGGCTCTGGCTCAAAAGATTCTGTCCTCTCTTAAATTGGACGAAACTCTTGCGAAAAATACCGTAAAGGTTCCCCTTCCCGCCGACGAGCCTATGGTAAAGTCCTTTGCAAGAGAAAGCGATCTTGAAAATTATTCTGACGGAGAGATACTTAATTTCTGTCAAAAGATGAGGGACGATATTCTTTCCCGTGACGAAAGGATAGTAAACTGTCACGTAGGAGCCTCCCCCTTTACAGTATCGAAGCTTTTTATCACTAAAAACAGAGAGCTTGACCAGAATTATTCCTGGGTAAATATAAGCGCCTTCGTTATTCTCCGCGACGGCGAAAAGATGGTACAGAGCTACGACGGCTCTTACTCTCATCTCATGTCCGAGGCAATGGCTAACTTTGAACCCATTATTCCCGAGCTTGTAAAAAAGACGGGCAAGCTGGTTAACGCAAAGCCCATAACGCCCGGTGTATACGACGTTATAACAGACCCCACCATAAGCGGTCTGATAGCTCACGAGGCTTTCGGTCACGGTGTAGAAATGGACCAATTTGTAAAGGATAGAGCCCTTGCAAAGAATTACGTAGGTAAATACGTAGCTTCTCCCATTTGCAATATGCGTGACGGCGCGGCATCCGTTCTTTCCACCGCATCCTATTTCTTTGATGACGACGGCGTTCTCGCCCACGACACACAAATAATAAAGGACGGTATTCTGGTTGCAGGCATATCCGACCTTGCATCCGCCGCCCAGCTGGGAACCGAAGCAACGGGTAACGGCCGCCGTGAATCCTATAAAAAGAAATCCTATGCAAGAATGACCAATACGTTCTTTGAACCAGGCAAGGACAAGCTTGAAGATATGATAGCCTCCGTAAAACACGGATATATGCTCTTCCAGACAAATAACGGTATGGAAGACCCCAAAAACTGGCAAATTCAGTGTACCGCAGAATACGGTATCGAGATAATTGACGGAAAGCTTACCGACAATTACGTTTCCCCCGTAGTAATGAGCGGATACGTTCCCGATCTCCTCAAGTCCATATCCATGGTTTCCGACGAATTTAAGATAATCGGAAGCGGCGGATGCGGAAAAGGATATAAAGAATGGGTCAGAGTTTCCGACGGCGGCCCTGCTCTGAAAGTGAGGGTTAAATTGGCATGAGTATAAACATAGAAAAGATTCTCACCTCAAATCCCGAGGTTACCGATTACAAGATAAGAACCGAAAAAACCGAAAGCTATCAGCTCTTTTTCATCCACGAAAAGCTTGAAACGGTAAGAAGCACCGATACCGAGGCTACAACTGTAACCGTATACGTTGACCACGACGAAAAGAAGGGACATTCGGGCTTTAACCTCTACGCTTCAACAAGCGAAGCCGAGGCTGCAGAGAAAGTCAAGAATGCGGTAGAACGGGCAAAGAATATTTCAAACGAGTACTACTCTCTTCCCGAAAATGAAGCTCTCGAAGGCGAAATCCATTCAAACTTTACCGATTACGAGCCTTATGACTTGGCAAAGAAGGTTGCAGACGCCGTATACGCCGCAGAAACTTACGGCAACGGCTCGGTAAACGCCCTTGAAGTGTTTATAAACAAGAAGACCGTTTCTGTGAAAAACAGCCGCGGTATTGACAAAAAAGAGATAAAATATACGGCTATGGCCGAAGCAATACCCACATGGACCGATGGTGAATCGGTTGAGCTTTACGAATGCAAGACCTTCAGCTCCTTCGACCCCGCAGATATTACTGCCGAGATTGAAGAAAAGATGCGTCAGGTAAGGGACAGAGGCAGAGCCACTCCCCCAGCAGAGCAGTTAAAATGTCCCGTGGTTCTCGACACCAATGAACTTGCAACCCTTATAGGAGATATTGCCTTCGGACTTGATTACTCCGCAGTATATACAAAATCCAATCCCTACTCCATAGGCGATGCAATCCAGAAGGAGCCTACGGGTGATAAAATCACCGTTACCATGAAGGGTGCTGTAGAAGGCAGTGTATCCTCCGCCCTCTTTGACGAAAACGGAACCACTCTCGTTAATGCGGAGATAATCAAAGACGGCGTAGTTACCGACTATTTCGGTAATCACCGATTTGCCGAGTATCTTGGAAGAAAAGCTACGGGCAATCTTCGTTGTATGGAAGTTGAAGCCGGCACATTAACCGACGAGGAGCTGGCATCCAAGCCCTATTTCAGATGCGTATCCATGTCAGGCCTTCAGGTAGACGTTTTTAACGACTATATCGGCGGCGAGGTACGTCTGGGATATTATTGGGATGGAGAAAAGAATGTCCCCGTTACAGGCATATCCATTTCAGGCAAGCTCAGCGCTGCCCTTTCTTCTGTAAAGCTTTCTGATAAGATTGCGGTAGACAATAATTACAGAGGCCCAAAGCAGG
>JAZSCR010000176.1:0-5062 GCA_045530715.1 Eubacteriales bacterium | reverse complement strand
CAGACTACGACAAGATATACTTTGCAATGGCAGAGGCCGACGGCAAGGGCTACGGAATAGTTTCCCCATCCATTAACGAATTAAAGCTGGAAGAACCCGAAATCGTAAAACAGGGAAACAGATACGGTGTAAGACTAAAGGCATCTGCTCCCTCCTATCACATAATAAAAGCAAACATAGACACGGAGGTAAGCCCCGTCGTAGGCTCAGAAAAGCAGTCCGAGGAGCTGGTAAAATATCTGCTGACGGAATTTGAAGAAGAGCCCCAAAAGCTGTGGGAGAGCAATATTTTCGGAAAATCCCTCCACGAGCTTGTAAACGAGGGGTTAAACACCAAGCTCTCACATATGCCCGACGATTCAAGAGAAAAGATGCATCACACGCTTGAAAAGATAGTAAACGAGGGTAGCGGCGGACTTATTTGTATAATTCTTTAAAATAAAAAAAAGACGGAGTTGTGACTAACTCCGTCTTTTTTGGTACAAAATCGAAAAAAGAAGAAACTGTATTTACTTCATAGGTGTTTTATGGTATACTTTATTCAAGATAAAACGCAAGGAGAATTTGATTAATGGATACCATTGAATTCATCAAGAGCTTTGACCCTCAGGTGGGACAGGCTATGGAAATGGAGCATCAGCGCCAGCAGCGTAACATTGAGCTTATCGCATCAGAAAATATAGTTTCAGAGGCGGTTATGGCCGCTATGGGCAGCGTTCTGACCAACAAGTATGCAGAAGGCTATCCCGGAAAAAGATATTACGGCGGTTGTCAGTGCGTAGATATTGTTGAAGATATTGCAAGAGACAGAGCAAAAGAGCTTTTCGGCGCAGAACACGCAAACGTTCAGCCCCATTCCGGTGCACAGGCAAATACCGCAGTATACTTTGCCTTCCTCAAGCCCGGTGATACCATTATGGGTATGAATTTGGCCCACGGCGGTCACCTTACTCACGGTTCTCCCGTTAATATGTCCGGCTCTTACTTCAATATCGTTCCCTACGGTGTTGACGAAAAGACCGGCAGAATAGACTACGACCAGGTAGAATCTCTGGCTAAGGAGCATAAGCCCAAGATGATAGTTGCGGGTGCTTCCGCATATCCCAGAGTTATTGATTTTGAGAGATTTGCAAACATCGCTCATTCCGTAGGCGCTATGCTTATGGTTGACATGGCTCACATTGCTGGTCTTGTAGCCGCAGGACTTCATCCCTCCCCCGTTCCCTACGCAGATATTGTTACTACCACAACGCATAAGACCCTTCGCGGTCCCCGTGGCGGTATGATACTCTGCAAGGAAGAATATGCCAAGGCTATTGACAAGGCAATCTTCCCCGGAACCCAGGGCGGCCCCCTTATGCACGTTATTGCCGCAAAGGCAGTTTGCTTTGGCGAGGCTCTTCAGCCTTCCTTCAAGACCTACCAGACCCAGATAGTAAAGAACGCAAAGGTTCTTGCAGAATCTCTTCTTGCAGAGGGCTTTGACCTTGTTTCGGGCGGTACTGATAACCACTTGATGCTCGTTGACCTCCGTCCTCTCAAGATAACAGGTAAGGAACTTGAACACAGACTTGACGAGGTTCGCATCACCGCAAATAAGAACGCCATTCCCTTTGACCCCGAATCTCCCTTCATCACCAGCGGTATAAGACTGGGCACCCCCGCAGTAACCTCCAGAGGCTTTGTTGAAGAAGATATGAAGGTGATCGCAAAGTGCATCTCCGACACCGCTCGCGGCGTAAACAAGGAAGGAGTACTCAACGCAGTAAACGACCTCTGCATGAAGTACCCCCTCAAAGTAGTTGTAAGATAATCCTTTTTAAGATAGAGAAAATCGGACTTCCTAACGGAAGCCCGATTTTTTTATTGTTATTTATGATAAAGCTTTTTGGTGGTATACTGGGGGTCGCAGGTAATGTTAAGTCCCAGTTTTCTGTAAATATCCTCGTCGACCTGAGGGAGTATTACGGTGGAGTGAGCCTCACAGCCGCGGAGCAACTTCAGCGCCTCCATGGCGGCCTTTGCGTTGGGGCTGTTCAAAGCACTTACAGACAGAGCAATAAGAGTTTCGTCAGAATGGAGTCTGGGGTTATGATTACCCAGAGTATTTATCTTGAGCTGCTGTATAGGTTCGATTACAGAGGGATTTATCAAGAGAGATGCATCATCTATACCCGCGAGGACCTTTACTGCATTGAGAAGTGCGGCAGAGCAGGGGCCGAGAAGGGGTGAGGTCTTGCCGGTTACGATACTTCCATCGGGAAGTTCGATGGCTACCGCAGGTGCGCCGGTAAGTTCGGCCTTTGTACGGGCAGAAGATACCACCTGTCTGTCGGATGCGGCAACACTTGCATTACGAAGAATAAGCTCGATCTTGTCAATGGTTTCGGGGCCTACCCTGCCCTTACGGTTATCGCAAAGGCTCTGATAATAACGTCTGATAATCTCACTTCTGGAGGCTTCGCAAACCGCATCGTTATCGGATATGCAATAACCCGCCATATTTACACCCATATCGGTGGGTGATTTATAGGGAGAGGAGCCGTATATCATATTGAACATTGCGTTGAGTACGGGGAACACCTCAACGTCACGGTTGTAGTTTACGGTGGTCTTACCGTAGGCTTCAAGATGATAGGGGTCTATCATATTAACGTCGTTAAGGTCTGCCGTAGCTGCCTCGTAAGCAAGATTCACGGGATGCTTAAGGGGAAGATTCCATATGGGGAATGTTTCAAATTTGGCGTAACCTGCGGAAATATTGCGCTTATGCTCGTGATAGAGCTGGGATATGCAGGTGGCTATCTTTCCGCTTCCGGGACCGGGAGCGGTAACTACGACGACAGGTCTGGTGGTTTCGATATATTCGTTTTTACCAAGGCCTTCTTCGCTTACTATATGGGAAACGTTATAGGGATAACCCTCTATGGGATAATGGAGGAATACCCTCATACCAAGTCTTTCAAGCTTCTTTTTAAAGGCCTCGGCAAGGTGCTGACCCGTATAGTGAGAGATAACTACGCTGCCAACGTAAAGACCGAAGTCGCGGAAAGCATCTGTAAGACGGAGAACCTCGGCGTCGTAGGTGGTACCTATATCGCTTCTTCTCTTGCTCTTTTCAATATCCATAGCGTTGATAACTATGACTATTTCAACGTCCTGCTGCATCTTAAGAAGCATACGGAGCTTACTGTCGGGCTTAAAGCCGGGCAGTACGCGGGAAGCGTGGTAGTCGTCAAAAAGCTTGCCGCCGAACTCAAGATAGAGCTTACCTCCGAATTTTTTTACTCGCTTCGCGATTTCTTCGGACTGTTTGTCGATATACAGTTCGTTATCGAATCCTATTTTGCTCACGTTGATGTTCCTCCGGGTTAAAATAAAGTAGGTACAAGACGCTCGCTGTCAGCCTTTCTTACAAAGCAGCCTGCGGCGGGAATATTCTTGGTACGGTAATGGTTGGGATCCTCAAACATTCCGTCCCTGTATATTTCAACGGTGGAAAGAACGTTCTTGGATTTAAGGGTCAATACGCTTACGCCAATGGTATTTTTGGTAGTTTTGGGAGCTATGGAAGCACTGGAAGCTATAAGGCAACGGTCGTTGGATGCGGTGAGTACGAACTCCGATTCCTCGCTCATGCAGAATGCGGCAACCAGAGGCGAAGCATCCGAATAAGCGTTGATGAGCTTTTTACGGTTTGTCTTGGTTTCGTAAGCGGAGAGGGGTACTCTTGCAGCCTTGCCGTTACGGAAGAAGAATAACATATATCCGGTATAGTCCTTGATAATGGCGGTGTATATAACCTTTTCATCCTTATCAAAGTCGTATTTCTGGGGCATATATTCACCCAGAGCAGAGGCCTTAGTGTCCTCAAAGTCGGCAAGTCTTCCCTTATATACCTGCATTTTATCAGTAAATATTAGGATTTCTGCAGCGTTGGAGCTTTCAACAGAGGTCAGGATAACGTCGTTTTCCTTAAGCTTCTGCTCGCCACTCATACGGAGAGACTGAGGAGTTATCTTCTTGAGATATCCGTCGCGGGTAATGAATACGTTTACGGGGTAATCCTCTACCGTTTCTTCCTCGCTGTAGGTTTCGATCTCGTCCTCGTATATTATCTGGGTACGGCGGGGTTCGCCGTATTTCTTTGCAATATCCTCAAGCTGCTTGATAATGATACGGTTGACCTTCTTGGGGTGGGATACGATATCCTCCATCTCTGCGATGTCCTTTTTGAGGGTCTCCGTTTCGGCAGTCTTGTTGATGATATATTCCTTATTAAGATTACGGAGCTTTATTTCGGCAACGAATTCGGCCTGAAGCTCGTCGATACCGAAGCCTATCATAAGGTTGGGGATAACCTCTTTGTCATCCTCGGTGCCTCTGATTATGGCTATTGCCTTATCAATATCAAGAAGTATCTTACCAAGACCGAGAAGAAGGTGAAGTCTTGCCTTTTTCTTCTCTATCTCGTAATAAAGACCTCTTCTTATGCAGTCAAACCTGAAGGCAGACCACTCGTCAAGGAGCTCCTTAACGCCCAACTGACGGGGTGCGCCTGCAATAATAACGGTAAAGTTACAGGAAAAGCTGTCTTCAAGAGGCGTGGCCTTATAAAGCTTCTGCATAAGCTTATCGGCATCGGTACCCCTCTTGAGGTCAATGGCTATTTTAAGGCCGTTGATGTCGGTTTCATCTCTGATATTGCTTATTTCCTTTATCTTGCCACCCTTTACAAGCTCAACTATCTTGTCGATAATGGCTTCGGCGGTAGTTGTGTAAGGAATTTCGGTTATTTCTATAAGATTTTCTTTTTTATCGTAGGTATATTTTGCTCTTACCTTGAAGCTTCCGCTACCCGTTTCATATATCTTACGCATCTGCTCTGCGTTATAGATTATCTGTCCGCCGGTGGTAAAGTCGGGGGCAGTGAGGGTGAGCATTACGTTATGGTCGGGGTCCCTTATAAGCTCGGCAGCAGTATGACATACCTCTGCAAGGTTAAAGGAACAAATATTACTTGAAAGACCTACCGCAATACCCTGATTGGGAGAAACGAGAA
>JAZSCR010000208.1:0-1902 GCA_045530715.1 Eubacteriales bacterium | reverse complement strand
GGAAAGCTTGCCGTTGTAACGGAAGATATAAACAACATTCAGAATACAGGGGCGCTGTACATAGACGGTAAGGTCTGGACAGCAAGATCCGAAACAGGAGAAATTATCCCCAAGGATACGGCAGTTACCATTATCCGTATCGAAGGGGTAAAAGTTATAGTTAAAAAGGCTTAAAAACCGAAAGGAGATTTACCATGAAAGCATTCCCTCTCATTCTCGCCGCAGCATCCCCCGAATCAATCGTAACCATAGTTGGAATTATTGTTGCAATTATTTTTGTACTTTTAATAGCCAATATCAAGATAGTTTCCCAGGCTCACGCCTCCGTTATTGAAAGACTTGGAGCATACCACAAAACCTGGCAGACGGGTCTTCACGGTAAAATCCCCTTTATCGATAAAGTTGCAAAGTCCATCACCCTTAAAGAGCAGGTAGTCGACTTTGCTCCCCAGCCCGTTATCACAAAGGATAACGTTACTATGCAGATAGACACGGTAGTATATTTCCAGATTACCGACCCCAAGCTCTACGCATACGGCGTTGATCACCCCATGTCTGCAATAGAAAACCTTACCGCCACCACTCTCCGTAACATTATCGGCGACCTTGAGCTTGACTCGACTCTTACCTCAAGAGATATTATCAACACCAAGATGAGAGCCATACTTGACGAAGCTACCGACCCCTGGGGTATCAAGGTAAACAGAGTTGAGCTTAAGAATATTATTCCTCCCAAAGAAATCCGCGACGCCATGGAAAAGCAGATGAAGGCAGAGCGTGAACGCAGAGAGTCCATTCTTAAGGCAGAGGGCGAAAAGAAGTCCGCTATTCTTGTTGCAGAAGGTCAGAAGGAAAGTATGATCCTTCAGGCAGAAGCAGAAAAACAGGCCGCTATCCTCAGAGCAGAAGCAGAAAAGGAAGCAAGAATCAAGGCAGCAGAAGGCGAAGCCGAAGCTATTCTTAAGGTTCAGGAAGCTACCGCCGAAGGTATCAGAAAGATAAACGAAGCAAATCCCTCCGAGAGCGTTATCGCTATTAAATCTCTCGAAGCCTTTACCGCCGCAGCTGACGGCAAGGCTACCAAGATAATCATTCCTTCCGAAATTCAGTCGCTGGCAGGCCTTGCAACCTCTCTTAAAGAGTTAACACAGGATAAATAATCCGTAAAGGGGCTGACTAATCAGCCCCTTTTTATAATATTAAAGGAAATTAAAGCTATGCAATACTTTATGGAAACCAGCGGTAGCATACCAAAAGGAGTGGGATTTTCTCATTATGACAGCACTCACATCTTCTGGATAATCCTTTTTATCGCCGCTGTGGTTTTTAATGCTATTATTTATAAAAAGCTCTTAAATAAAGGTAAAGGGATATGGAGAAAGACCGTGGCCATTCTCCTTGTACTTGACGAGATATTCAAGGTTGTGATGCTCGTTATCGGTGGCAATTACACTCCCGATTATCTCCCCCTCCATCTATGCAGTATAAACATATTCGTTATCGCCTTCCACGCCTGGAAGCCCACAAAATTTATCGAGTCTTATCTTTACGGCGTGGCCATTCCCGCCACGTTCTTTGCCCTGGCATTCCCAACCTGGACAAAACTTCCATTACTGAATTTTATGCACATCCACAGCTTTACCGTACATATACTTCTTATGCTTTATCCCCTGGTGCTTTTGATATGCGGAGATATACGGCCGAAGGTAAAAGATATCCCCAAATGTCTTTTAACGGTTATTGGTCTTGCCGTTCCTGCCTTTATTGCAAACCTCATATTTGATACAAACTTTATGTTTCTTACATCTGCAAGTAAGGGTAATCCATTATATTGGTTTGAACAAAACTGGGGTGACCATAGATACGGATTCCCCGTTATTCTTGTAGCTGTATGGATAGTAA
>JAZSCR010000162.1:0-3469 GCA_045530715.1 Eubacteriales bacterium | reverse complement strand
CGCCATTAATCCCACCCCTGCAGGCGAGGGCAAGACCACCACTGCAGTAGGCCTTGGCGAAGCCCTTCACCGTATGGGTAAAAACTCCGCAATAGCTCTCCGTGAGCCCTCTCTTGGCCCCGTTTTCGGCGTTAAGGGCGGTGCTGCAGGCGGCGGCTATTCTCAGGTCGTTCCCATGGAGGATATCAACCTTCATTTTACCGGAGACTTCCACGCGATCACTTCCGCAAACAATCTCCTTTGCGCAATGATAGATAACCATATTTATCAGGGTAACAAGGAAAATATAGATCCCAAGAGCATAATATTCAAACGTGTTCTTGATATGAACGACAGAGCTCTCCGTAACGTTGTCGTAGGTCTTGGAAAGAACACCGACGGCGTTATCCGTCAGGACGGATTTATGATAACCGTTGCCAGTGAGGTAATGGCTATACTCTGTCTTGCAGAGGATCTTAAGGACCTTCGCGAAAGACTTGGTAATATTCACATCGGTTATCGCTACGACAAGACTCCTGTCTTTGCAAAGGACGTTAATGCTCACGGCGCAATGACTGCCCTTCTCAAGGACGCTATCCTCCCCAACCTCGTTCAGACTCTTGAAAACTCTCCCGCCTTTATCCACGGCGGTCCCTTTGCTAATATCGCTCACGGTTGTAACTCCGTAGCCGCTACCAAGCTGGTTCTTTCCAGATTCGACTACTGTGTAACTGAGGCCGGCTTCGGTTCCGACCTTGGCGGCGAAAAGTTCTTTGATATCAAGTGCCGCAGACTGGGCGTTGACCCCTCCTGTACCGTTCTGGTAGCTACCGTTCGTGCTCTTAAGTACAACGGTGGTGCTGACCTCAAGTCTCTCGGTACCGAAAACCTCGAAGCTCTTGAAAAGGGCGTAGATAATCTCCGCAAGCATATTGAAAACATGAAGAACTTCGGCGCTCCCGTAGTTGTTGCTCTTAACGTTTTCGCCACCGATACCGAGGCTGAAAAGGCAGTAGTAAGACGCGTGTGCGAAGAAATGGGCGTAGAGTTTGAATACTCTTTTGCTCACCTCCGTGGCGGCGAAGGCACCGAAGCCGTTGCACAGAAGGTTATCGAGGCTTGCGAAAAGCCCTCCAAGCTCAACTTCACCTATGAGCTTACCGATAGCATTTATGATAAAATCAATGCCATTGCTACCAAGATCTACGGAGCTGACGGTATTGAACTCACTCCTGCCGCAAAGGCTTCCATGGCAAGCATCGAGGCTATGGGTTACAGTGATCTTCCCATTTGTATGGCAAAGACCCAGTACTCCCTCTCCGATAACCCCGCCCTCCTTTGCAGACCCAAGAACTTCACCGTTACGGTTCAGGATCTTAAGGTTTGCACCGGTGCAGGCTTCATAGTTGCTTACCTTGGCAATATCCTCACCATGCCCGGCCTTCCCGTAAAGCCCGCCGCCGAGAATATCGACGTGGACGATAACGGAACTATCGTAGGCTTGTTCTAATATGGAAAATTTAGCCGTATCTTTTAACGTAGTTGCCCCTATAATACTGATGCTCCTTATGGGTGTTATCCTTCGTAAGGTTGGACTTCTTCCAGAGTCCGCCTGCGGAACCCTCAACACTCTTACCTATAAAGTTCTCATCCCTATCTCCATCTTTTGCAACGTCTATAACGGCGACCTTTCAAAGATGCTTGATATAAAACCCGTCCTTTATGCAATGGCGGTGTTGATGGTTGAGTTCCTGATTATGATGGTTGTGGTTAGGTTCATAGAACCCGAGCGTAGCCGTCGAGGGGTTATGGTGCAGGCGGTTATCCGCAGCAATTTCGTTATTTTCGGTATTCCCGTGGCAACTTCCTTGCTTGGGGACTCCAATCTTAACGTTATAATGCTGATGGTTGTTCTTCTTGCTCCTTATTATAACCTCCTTTCCGTTTTGGCCTTCAGCCTTAACGGACAAAAGAAGGTTACCTTCAAGCAGGTATGCAAAGACATAGTTACCAACCCAATTATTATCGGGTCGGTAATAGCTATGGTATTTCTTTTCTTCAGCATCCCTTTGCCAAACTTCGTCTTAAAGACCCTTGATTCTTTCGGGGATATGGCTTCTCCAATAGCGTTTATGATATTAGGTGCCACCTTCTCCTTCAAGATGAGCAAAGGTGTTGCCAGGTCGGTATTCCTTTCAATAGGTACCCGACTCATAATAGCTCCCGCCATATTCATTCCCCTTAGCGTTCTTCTGGGATTCAGAGGTGAGGCGCTTGTGGGACTTGTGGCTCTCTTTGGAGCACCTACGGCTGTGGCTTCTTACGCTCTTGCCACCCATATGGATGGGGATGGGGAGACTGCATCAAAGATAATAGTCTATTCATCATGCCTGTCAATGATAACTATGTTTATTACGGTATTTATACTAAAACAACTTGCATTGATATGAAGAAAGAACCGAGCTTATGCTCGGTTCTTTTTCTATATGGATCAATTAATATCCTATGGATTTGAGGTAGTTACGGCTCTTTTCGATACATTCCATGGGAGTAAGGCCCATGCTGGGGTTATCCTGCTCAACTACAAGCCAGCTTGCGCCTGCAACCTTTGACGCTTCGATAATGGCAGGGAAGTTCTGCAAGCCGCTGCCTACGGGGCGGAACTCAAAATTGCTGGGCTTCTTGGGCTTTTCGGACTCGATACCGATAAGCTCATACATGTCGTCGGATTTTTCTCCGAAAAAGTCCTTCAGATGTACCACGGGAGCGCGGCCGGCATACTTCTTTACGTACTCGGCGGGGTTTTCGCCGCCAATGTTTACCCAGCAGGTGTCAAGCTCGGTGGCCAGATACTCTGCGGGAACGGTATCGTAAAGAATATCAAGGGCGTACTTGCCGTCGATTTTAAGGAATTCAAAGTCGTGGTTGTGGTAAAGGAGTTGGATTCCGTTCTCCTTTGCTATTTTACCTATCTTTTCAACGTCGGCAATGGTCTGTTCCCAGCCTTCTTCACCGGGGCGGTCTGCGGGCTCAAGGTAGGGCACCGCTACGTATTTACAACCGACGGTTGCATAATCTTTCATCAGATTTTCTGCATCCTTACGCAGGTCTGCAAAGGGAACGTGGGCGGAAATGGGCACAAGGCCTATCTCTTCGCACATCTTTTTTACGTCTTCGGGGCTGTTGCCGTAAAGTCCTGCAAACTCTACCCCGTCGTATCCCATGTCTTTGATTTTCTGAAGTGTTCCACGGAAGTCCTTCTCTGCAAAGTCACGCACAGAATAGACCTGAACCGCTATGGGAAAACTCATTTGAACTTCCTCCGTTCTGTTTAGAATTTTATAGTATGGTATCCGTTTTTCTTTTTTGTGTCAAGAAGGCAGAATATCCCGTAAAAGAGGATTACCATCAGTACGAAGGCAAGAATTACCGCGCCGATAACGCCAAATGCGGTGGCAACGGGGTTTGCTCTCTTTTCTTCCTTTGCGGG
>JAZSCR010000230.1:0-5988 GCA_045530715.1 Eubacteriales bacterium | reverse complement strand
CTTGAGTCCTTTGCGATACATTTCTGCATCACGCCGGCTTTAAATCTTTAACCGATTTTTTGTTATCTCGGTTGGAGTGTTTAAATACTCTTCAAAAAAAATATCAGGGTTCTATCACTGTTTAATTTTCAAGTTGCAATTACCAAATTATCGAAGATTTTTACGCCCTCAATTTTGTTGGCTCAACCATTATATCACAAACGAGGGGGCTTGTCAACACTTTTTTTTTGTGTTTTTTTGTTTACCGTAGCAACTTTTTGTACGCTATTTTCTCTTAACAATCACGTTTTTTTAAGTTTTTCATTAAAATAAGGTATTTTTCGGTTTATACAATTATAATTATACGTGTGTAGAATATATCGATATTGATATACATATTGTACATATAAAAATCTATACATTACAACTTTATCATACAGTTATTACGGTCAAGGCTCTCACAATATAGAAACAAGTATTTTTCTTCACCTGATCCGTTATTAAATACTACCGCTTCCCCATTACGAAACCACTTTTTGGGCTCTCTGGAAAGGTATACGTCTTTCTGAAGAGGTGACATCAAAGACAATATCCTCTCATCATCTTTAAGCAAGTCGGTCAATAGCGTATGGTCACATACACATACCTGCTCAAGCCAATGGGGGAATAGGGACTGCTTACCGTAACTGTAAAAATCAAAAGCCAGAGCCTTTATGACATCAGAAGCGTGAGGTGAATGCAAACTGTCTACGTATTCAGCAAAAATATCATACATCAACCGCACAGACCATTCCCTGCCGAATAAGACCTTTTTATAAAAGTATTCGCTAAGTCCTTCGAGAAAGAGAAAGACATTGCCGTCAAATAAAAGGTCTGCAGCAGCACGTATAGCTCGACGAGCCATATTACCGTTAAAATATCTGTCCGTAAGAGCCTCAATCCGTCTCAGGGACTCCAATTCCTCGAAAGTTACGTACCTATTATATAATATAGCGTAAGGAGGCTCGGAAGAGCAAACTATTCCGTGAGAGGTATCATCGGCAAGAGCCGTCCCCTTAAGCACTTTCAAAAAGCCCAACTGCAATTCTTCGGGATCAAGGGAGATAACTTCGTTATACGAGCGACCAAAGCTGTGGTAATCTTCATAAGGCAGGCCTGCAATAAGGTCAAGGTGTACACAGAATCCCATATCAATAACAGCCTTTAATCGGTCACGGTATGAATCAAGGGATACGTTTCTGTTTATGGCCTTCAAAGTTTTGGGATTAGTTGTTTGTATCCCCGCCTCAAACCTGAAGATATTAGTGGGAACTGAAGACAAAAACTCTAAAAGGGCATCATCAATAAGCCAAGGGGTTATCTCTAAATGGAAATTGGTTACGCCGTTATGATTTTCAACTATATGTTTAAGTATTGTAAGAGCTCGCTTACGGTCATAATTAAACGTTCTGTCCACAAGCTTGACCTGTCGGAGATTATACCTCATAAGACGGTCAATGTCGTTAAAAATCCTATGAAGAGAAAAGCTTCTTACCCCAGATTCGTTTCCCGAACAGCAATAAGTACAGAAAAAAGGGCACCCCCTGGAGGTTTCATAATAAATTATCCTGTTGGAATCAAGAAGATCCTCTTCCGAATAAGGAAAAGGTGTTTCATCCAAATTACATATAGGGGTATTATTGGGCAGTCTGAAAAACTCTTCATTATAAATAAAGGACACGCCCGAACCACCAGATTGAATATATTCTTTTTTTACATCAACAGCAGGAAGAGATATAAGTTTTGAGAGAAGAGATGTCAAGACCATCTCCCCTTCTCCAAGAGACACGAAATCCACATAGCTATACTTTTTGAGAATTTCTTCGTCATCTGCGGATCCTTCGGGGCCACCGACTATAAATATCGCTGAGGGTACCAACTTTTTAAGCGACGACATTATCTTCATCGTAAAAGTTCTGTTGAATATGTATAAAGAAAAACAGTACACATCGGCCTTTTGGGAATAAAGGTCGTAAAGGACGTCCTCGGGAGAGGAATTTACCGTATATTCGCACAGAAGGGTTTCTTCCCCAAGATGCTTTTCGCCGTAGGCTTTAAGATATCTTGCTGCAAGAGCGGTATGTATGTATTTGGAATTGACAGCCACATATGCTATTTTCATAATCTTCTCTCTCTGTCTTATAAGGGAACTTTTGGAACTTTTCGTCGTCCTTATATATATTATAGCGATAAAGAAAGCAAAAATCAATATTTCCCATAATAATTTTAACATTTTTCCTTACAAAGTAATTGACAAAACGCAAAATAAATGATAGAATATACTTGATATGTATTCTACTTGTTAACGAATACTTTATTATAAAGGAAAAAACAACCAAAAGACAACCAAAAACGAAAGGTGGTACAAAGGTATGAAGTTTTCATATCGTAAACTCCTTGCAATACTGCTCGTCGCAACTATGACGGTCGGTTTATTTGCAGCTTGCGGACCCAACGACACTGACGTTCCGCTTGAAGAAATCTACACCCTTAACGTAACTACGAAAGAAATCAGCGTAGGCGTTACCGACTCCCTCATGGTGCTTGACAGCAGTGACGGAGAAAGAACATACACAACAACATGGACCAGCTCCGATCCCAGTATCGTGCACGTTGACAGCCTCGGCATCCTGACCGGTATATCCGCAGGTACCGCTACCGTTACCGCTACTGTGGCATTCGACGGAACAGATAAGACTCTGGCTCTTAACTGTACTGTTACCGTAAAGGACACAACCGTTGCTCTCAAGGGCATATCTTTTATTACTGAAAGCTCTACTTATACAGCAGCAAATCAGATAGTTGACCTTGCAATAGTGTTCGATCCTGTTAACGCTACCAACAAGAACTACGTTGTAACCTCCAGCAACCCTGCAGTTGTATCCGTTCAGGGCAACATTGCTATGACAGTTGGCGAGGGTACTGCAGTTCTTACCGCTGTAGCAGAGGATGGCGGCTTTGTGGCTACCCACACCGTTACCGTAGTATTCCCCAAGAACGACTACGAATCCATCAAGCTTAACAGAACTTCCAGAACTCTCACCGTAGGAAATACGACAACCCTTACCGTTACCGTATCTCCCAAGTTTGAAGGAGTTGATCCCGTTGTAACCTGGACCTCCAGCGATCCTTCTGTTGCTACCGTTGATTCAAACGGTAAGGTTAAGGCTATTGCCGCAGGTACTGCAACTATCACCGTTACCGTATCCGACAACGTAACTCCTCATACAGCAACCTGTAAGATCACCGTTAATAAGGCAAGCTCTGAAGAGACCGTTGTAAAGGCTACCGGAGTAAAACTTGATAAGGATAGAATTGAAGTTAACAAGTCTACCACTGAAACTATCAAGTTCGAGGCTACAGTAACTCCTTCCAACGCCACTCAGACCGGAACCTGGAAGTCCGACAACACCAGCGTTGCTACCGTTGATTCCAAGACCGGCGTAATCACCATAAACAAGAGCATTGATCCCTCCACCGCAGCAGGCGGCATGATGGCTGTTAAGATCACCTATACCGTAGGCTCTGTAAGCGCAAGCGGTACCCTTATCATCTATCCCGACGGAATTGACGTTAGCGGCGGCGGAAATACCGGCGACAATGTTCTTCCCACAGGACTTACCCTTAACTATACAAGTCTTAACGTTGCAGTAGGCGGCACCGCCGGTCTTATGGCAACCTTCTCCCCCGCAACTACCACAAACAAGGCTGTTACATGGTCTTCTTCCGATACCTCTGTAGCTGTCGTTGTAAACGGCGTAGTTACCGGTCTTAAGGAAGGTAAGGCAACAATCACTGCAAAATCCAATGCTGACAGCAAGATAAAGGCTACTTGTAACGTAACCGTAGGATCCTCCTCCGGAACTGTAACAGGCAGCGTTATCAGTCTCTCCCAGAGCACTCTTAACCTCATAGCAGGCACTACTTCCTATGCTCTTACAGCTACTCTTGCAACCGGCACAACAGGCACAGTTACATGGATGTCCTCTAACCCCGCAGTTGCAACCGTAGACCAGACCGGTAAGGTTACTCCTCTTGCCGCAGGTACCACAATCATTACCGCAGCTATTAACGGTTCTATCGCAACCTGTACAGTAACCGTTACCGCGGCTGTTGTTGATACTGACGTAAAAGCAACCCTTCAGCTCACTCTTAGCGGATCTTCTTTCTCCAGCGGAGACGAACTCAGAAAGGGCAGCGTTCTTACTGCTACTATAGTATTTGACTCAGTTATACCCGAAGCTGACAAGGCAACCTTCACTTATGCGCTTAATTCACCCGAATCCACTGTTATCGGAATTACCGAATTAACTAAGGGAAGTTATATTATTGAAGGTAAACAAGACGGCATGGCAAGACTGATCCTCACCGTCAACGATTGGACAGGAAAATATAAAATCAACTGCGAAGAAATCGTATACATTATTGTAAGCGATCCTTCATTTGCAGGCTCCATAACCAGCGCCGCCGGTGGCATAACCTTTGCTTCCAATAATGCTAAACTTAACATCGGTGGAAAGAAGGATCTTGTAGCTACCCTCACCAAGGCTTCTACAACACAAACTTCTACCGACGACGATATAATTTGGACATCTAGCGATACAAAGGTTGCAATAGTTGCTCGCCAGGGTAACAAATCCGGATTCACCGTGACCAATACCATTACAGCGGTAGGAGAAGGTACCTGCTTCATCACTGCCACACTCAGAAGCGACTCCACAAAGACCGCAACCTTTAGAGTTGTAGTAGAGTCTACTTCATCCGTAAACGGCGACAGAATTTACCTCTCCCCCGGAGCAAGCTACACCATTGCTCCTTCTGACACCACCGCATACAGCGCTCAGTTTACCTACTATCCCGCCAGTGTAGCAACTTGGGCAATAGAGAACCGTGACGCAACCACAGGTATGGTAAAGAGCGTAACAATTACCGTTCCCGCCACTGTCAAATCAATAAATGCGGTTGTTATGGTTAACGCATATACTGCTAACGGTGTTAAACAGGAATCCTTCAACATAATCGTTGAAGAGCCTGAGGAAATAGAAATGACCGTTAAATCCACCACAAATATTACTATGTACGTAGGTGACAGTAAATCTCTTACCGTAGGACAAACCTACTACAGTTATGTAGGCGAAACCCCCATCTGGTATATTAATACCAATGGCAACGTATCTACCGAAGGTGCGCTCACCATTTCAGGATCTATGGGAACAAGTGTAACGGCTAAAGCGCTTACCGTGGGTACCGTTCAGGTATACTGTGAATACGGTACTTATAGAGACGTATATAATATTACTATAAAGTCTCCCACATCTTCAGCTACAAACTTCAGTCTTTCCACCACACCACCCGATGCAACAATTGTGAATGGGGGAACGATTATGCTGACCTTCTACTCAAATGTTCCCACAAGTGGTACAGTTTATTGGATGGCTGACAGCACTGAGTTCCATTTCCAGAGCCCATCAACAATCATAACAAACTCACAGTTCGCTCAAAACTCTGTAACATTTAACGATCTTACAGGCACAGTACCTACAAGAGAAACACATACTATAACGGCAGTCTTCACGCCCACAGACGGAGGTCCGCAGATAACTAAAACCATAACGGTTTATATTCAACCCTCAGTTTCATAATTAAAATCATAAAAACCAGGAGCACCGACAAATTGTCGGTGCTCCTCTTTTAGGTATAAAAGAAGGCTCCCCGCCTGAGGAGCCTTCTTTTTGTTATAGCGTTATTTCTGACTTATATTTCGTCGGGAAGATTGATCTCTACTTCGTGACCGCAAGCTGCAGAACGGATAATACCGTCGATAATAGCCTGGTTGTAGATGATCTGGCTGGTGGGAATAGGAGCTTCAGTACCATCCTTAACGGCGTCAACGAAGCTTCTTACCTTCTGATTAAAGAGGCCAACCTTTTCCTTGTCAACGGTGGGGATATTGGTCTGAGTGTGGAATCC
>JAZSCR010000214.1:0-12850 GCA_045530715.1 Eubacteriales bacterium | reverse complement strand
CTTGAGTCCTTTGCGATACATTTCTGCATCACGCCGGCTTTAAATCTTTAACCGATTTTTTGTTATCTCGGTTGGAGTGTTTAAATACTCTTCAAAAAAAATATCAGGGTTCTATCACTGTTTAATTTTCAAGTTGCAATTCCGAATTTGAAGGAGTTTTTTTCGTCCTTTCGTTTTCGGCTTGATTATTATACCACAACCCATTCCTTTTGTCAACACTTTTTTTTATCTTTTTTTATCTCTCTGCGCAACTTTTTGACCAATATTTTCCCTTAACTATCACCTTTTTTGCACTTTTTTACACTCTTCATCTTTTTCTTCATTTGTTATATGCGCACTACACATGTGTAGAATATTTAATCTATAGCCAGCAATATTACCAAGGGAAAAATCGACCTACAACAAGGACTGCCCAATAAAGGAGTTATTTCGGCAAATATCCCTTATCAACGGCGTCATCAAGAAGGGAATATATATAACCGCCCAAGCTTTCCGAGATGTCCTTAACTCTCTCGTTTCGCTTATATACTTTTTCGGAGGTAATGCCATGCTCATGCCAGGAACGGCCCTTACGGGCAAGATTAAGAAGTAAGGGCTGGAGTCTATCTAATGCAGCGGCGAATCTAGCCTCAGCAGACTCACAAGCTTCAAACTCTTCCCACAGATCTTTGAGCTCCTTACCTTTCTCCTCGGGGAGAATACCGAATATCCTTTCCGCAGCAGCAGCTTCACGAAGAGCCTTGGTCTTATATCCCTCGGCATCGTAGCAATAGGTGTCCCCCGCATCTATCTCCACTATATCGTGGATAAGGACCATCTTAAGAACTTTTACAACATCAACCGGCTCATCAGCCTGATCAGCGAGCAACATAGCCATAACGGCAAGATGCCAGGAATGTTCCGTATCGTTTTCCTGCCTATCTTCGTGTACGGTATAAGTCTGCCTGTATATAGTCTTAAGCTTTTCTATCTCAAGGATAAAATCAACGCACTTCTGCAAATTCTTGTTTTCCATTTTTCTGCTCCTATATATTATATGGTAAGATTATACAGAATTTGAACACAAATGTCAACACCTCTCCCTTGACTGTCGCCCCTTTATATGATATACTGAATTATATGATGCTTTGCAGAGGAGGGTTGACATGGCCGATAATACGTACAAAGAGGCGCTGATAAAAGAAATAGCGCAGCTAAAAAAAGAAAACGTCGAGATAACGGAACATATACGTCCCCAGACGCTGGAGGCAATGAAAACAAAAAGTCCCGACGCCATACTGAAAAGAGTCTCAGTTGCTTTTTTCGCAAAAAGAATACTTATCCTTATTGCAGCTCTAATACTTATTGGCGGCATAGCGCTGATTGCAGGCAGTTTTATAAGAGAAATGGCCACTCCTTATGCCGAAGACCAGTCCATAAACGACCCCTCCTTTATCCCCGACACCACGGAAGGATTTAACAAGACAGGATCAACCACTGCGCACCCGCAGATTGCCATTCAGGATGAAATATTTTACCTTTCAGACGGCGCCTATATATATAAGTATATAAACGGCAAAAAAATAACCGTCACCGAAGGGGCAGCCACCCATTTGAATGTCTACAAATATTGCTTGTATTATTACGACAGCAACGACCGAGCAATATACAGAATACGTACCGACGGAAAAGAAAAGACTACGCTGATCAAAAACATCTCCGTCGCAGACCTGAAAGTGTACAATAATACCCTCTACGCCCTCACCGACGGAGGAGATATACACAAAATATATATAAACGGCAAAAACGGCTATTTGTTTATGGAGGGAGAGGACATCCTGTCATTCACGGTAACAGACGGATATATGTACTATATAAATAAGGATGGCGATAGTCTTTCCCTTTACAGAACAAAGTTCTCAAGCCAAGAGAAGATAAAGGTATCGGATACCGAGTCCACCCTTATTGCAGTATCGGAAGGCTACGTTTTCTACCTTTATAACGGTACCCTTTTTGGACTAAACAAAGAGGAAGAAAAGGCTCATGCTTTCTTCTCGGGCAAAGTAAAGGAGTTTGCATTACTTAATGAAAGCCTTTTAGTTCTGGAAGAAAATATCCTCTACCTTGCAAGCGTTAAGGGAATGGGTATTGAGAAAATAGCTGAGGACATAGACTCCCTGGCCGAAATACCCCTTGCAAACCTTATGAGCTA
Source organism: Eubacteriales bacterium (assembly GCA_045530715.1). GTDB lineage: Bacteria > Bacillota > Clostridia > Oscillospirales > UBA644 > JAZQLP01. Next base: position 10,659 of record JAZSCR010000214.1, on the reverse strand, counting down.
CGGGGCAGAAAGGCAGGCTGACAGATGAAAATAAAAAGATTACTCGAGCAACAAGCTGAAGCTCTTCGCCTTGAAAACAGCACTCTGCGCCAGGCCGTTGCTCCCGAAAAGCAAAAACTTCTCCCTACAAAGCCAGAGCAAACACCCAAGCCCCTTACCCTGAAAGAAAAGATGAAGAAGGCTCTTCCCCGCCCCGGAAAGCTTCTTGCCGTAGCAGTAGTTCTAGGAGGTATCGCCATTCTTATATCGGTGGAGCTGGCTCTGCTTTTGCCAAAAGACAAGGATTCGGACAAGTTACAGGAAAACCTACCCCAATCCATACCTGTTGAATCAATAGTGTCGGGACTTAACTCATATTTCGGAGGCTCTTCCACAGAATACGGTGACAGACTCTACTATACCTCTCCAATAGACGGCCGACTGTATTTTAAAGACGTAAACGGAGAAGTAAAACAGATAGAAAGAGCCGCTACAAAAAATCTTTTTGCAGCTAACGACAAAATATACTACATTAATAAAAGCACATCTACCCTCTTCGGGATGCCCGTATCCGGCGGCAAAGCTCAGGCCATGGGCAGAGTTATCTGTACCCAGACTATTATTGCAGAGGATAGTATATACGGCATAGCTGCCGAACAGGGAGAGCTGAGAAAATATACTCCCGACGGACTCCAATTTGAGGTCATATTCGGAGAAAAGGAAGTAAGAACCTTTGACGTGGCCGACGGAACTATATATATTCTATCGGAAGACGAGCTATGGGTCACAAACGAAGAAGGAAACACGCCTCTTTTAATTCAAGAAGGTGTATATCTGTCGGGCCTTATAGGCAAAACCCTCGCATTTTCCGACGGAGAAGAGCTATTTATTCTCAATGATACAGAATTTACAAGCACCCACATCGCCGCAAGAGATTTTAACGGCAACGAGAAAACCCTCGTCTGCCAGGACCCCAATAAGCCCACGTTCCTCTATTTGTATCAAGGTGAGGATTCAAAAATACTTGCTGCCGACTACGCAAGAGGCCTGACCGTTACCGAAAACTACGTTATTTACGACTCTGTTGACGGCTTCAGATACACAATAAGTATCAAAGACGGGCAGAGATGTTTACTGCCCACAAAATAAAGCTATGACAAGAATAATCGTTTTCACCGCAACCGCTACCCATAACGGAAAGGCGGTAAGGGATATCGTAAAAAAGGACCTTAATATATCCGCCGCCCTTTACTCGGAGTTAAAGAGAACAGAAGGCGGAGTAAAGCTCAATGGAAAGCCTGCCCTTGCAAACATGACGGTAAAGACGGGTGATACCCTGCAGATCGTTATTGAGGACAAAGAAAGCTCCGAAAACATATACCCCCGACGGGGTACTCTCCACGTTCTGTATGAAGACGAGGATATTCTGGCCGTAAACAAGCCGCCATTTCTTCCCTGCCACCCCTCAAAGGGGCATATAGACGACAGTCTGGCAAATATCGTAGCAGGCTATTATGAAGAAAAGGGCGAAAAGTTCATTTTCAGATGTGCCACCCGCCTTGACAGAGACACCTCCGGCGTAGTTATAATCGCAAAAAACCGTCTTGCCCACGACTTGATAACAGAACAGATGAAAAAGGGGCTTTTCAACAAGACCTACTATGCAGTAGTCGAAGGAAATCCCGTCACCGATTCGGGAAGAATAGACAGGAACATCCGCAGAATCCCCGGAATTGCCACCATAAAAAGAGAAGCCTGCGATGCTACCGACGGGGCAACCGCCGTTACGGAATACGAAGTGATCGTCCGCTCGGAAAGACAAGCGCTTTTAAAAATAAAAACTCTTACCGGGCGCACGCACCAGATAAGAGTTCATCTTTCATATATAGGTCATCCCATTACGGGAGATTGGCTTTACGGACAGAAGAGTGACGAGCATCCCCGCCAGCTTTTACACTGCGGAAGGGTATCTATGCTCAGTCCCATAACAGGGAAGCCGCTTGCAATAGAGGCTCCCTTACCCGAAGATTTTGGGCAGTTCAGACTTTAATTTCAACCGCGCCCTTATCGGACACCAGAATAAATACGTAGCGGGTACCGAAAAGCTCCTTCTGATTTTCAATATCCGTTGCAACACGGCGATAAACCGACTGATCCCAGAGAGGGGTAAACATTACCACCGTCTTGTTGACGCCGTTACTTCTGTAAACGCGAGTGACGGTTTCAAAAACTCTGTAGCCAAAATCATCACCGTCGCCGCAGAAGGATAAAAGAGTGGGAGAAACCACGTTGGGATAGTAGAGCCCGGGTATAAGATTCATTCCCTTAAAGGACACTCCGTATCTCCCCTTGTTATTCATGGTCATTTTGCCGTAGAACAGGCGAGGACGGGAGGTCAGAAGCTTACCCAGAAGACGGCAAACGTTTTCAGACTCAGCAATATCGTTATCCTTGAGTATCTCGTAAACGGAATTTACGATACCTCCAATGTCGGTTTTTGCAGACAAAGATGCGCCGTCATCGGTGTCGGATACGGAAAACAGTCTTTCGTTATAATCGGTCCCTGCCGAATTTTCCCTTTTCATATTTATTCCTTTCACGGCTAAAAACAAGCCTTTTTTTAATTATACCACATAAAAATCCTATTTTCAATACCTTAAAAGATATTTTTTTACAATAAAGGACCAAATTATGAGCTTTGATTTTATCCAAAGAACAGAAAATCTCATAGGAACGGATGCAGCAGAAAAGCTGAATTCCGCAAAGGTTGCGGTATTCGGTCTTGGGGGCGTGGGCTCCTATATTGCAGAGGCGCTGGCAAGGGCAGGCGTGGGAGAGCTTCACCTTATAGACGGTGACGAAGTCGCCCTTTCAAATATAAACAGGCAGCTCTTTGCCCTCCGATCAACTCTTGGAAAGAAAAAAACCGAAGCCGCAAAGGAAAGACTTTTGGATATAAACCCACATCTCAAAATATACGAATATCCCATTTTTTACTCCAAAGAAAACCAAGAGCAGGTACCCTTTGAGGGGCTGGACTATGTTGCCGACGCTATAGATACGGTTACCTCAAAGCTGCTGATTGCCGAAAAGGCCTTTTCCACCGGAATACCCGTAATAGCCAGCATGGGCACGGGAAATAAGCTTGACCCCATGAAATTTGAAATAACCGATATATCAAAGACCTCGGTCTGCCCCCTGGCAAGAGTTATGAGGCTCGAATGTAAAAAGAGAGGCATCAAAAAGCTGACCGTTCTATACTCAAAGGAGATACCTCAAAAGGCTACCGCCCCTGAAAGCGATGGCAAAAAAAATCCCCCCGCAAGCATATCTTTTGTTCCCTCGGCAGCAGGACTTATGATAGCGGGAAAGATAATAAGGGATATTATCGAAAAATAAATATATATATGCAACTATCCCCGACGGATTTTCCGTCGGGGACTTTCATTATGACTCAAGCTGTCTTGCCAGAAGCTGGGTGGCGGTAGACATGAGCTTTTTCTCCACGTCGTCGGGAGCGCTGCCCATATCGTTTATAAGAAGGATTATACACCCGATAACGTCGCCGTCGGTAATGATAGGGCAAATCACTCCTGCGTAGTGTTTATCGGCAGAAAAATCGTTACCCTTATCAAGGATGCCGATACGCTTATCCCCTATCTTATAGACGTACTCGCGGCGGGACTCCATAAGTCTTTCCACGTCGTAAGATATCTTCTTATCCGCAAGCTCCCTTTTATAGGGACCTGAGGCGGCAATAATAGAATCCTTATCGGTTATTGCCACGGTATTGCCTGTAGCCTTGGCAATAGTTTCGGCAAAGACCGAAACGTATGCGGAAAGCTCTCCAATGGGAGAATACTTTTTAAATATTACCTCTCCGTCTTTGTCGGTGTATATTTCAAGAGGGTCACCCTCTCTTATACGCATAGTTCTTCTGATCTCCTTGGGAATAACAACTCTTCCCAGATCATCTATTCGACGAACAATTCCTGTTGCTTTCATAAATTATATAAACTCCTTTGCTTGGGTAATAACGCTACTATTATCTGTCAGCAAAGGAGTTTTATACTTATTATTAAATTTTCACATGCAAATTATTGAATATGTTCGCCAGTAAAGAAGCCTTTTATCAAATCGTCAAGCACATATGAATAGCTAAGATTACCATTATTATACTGTGCCAACCTGAATTCTCTATTAAAATGCTTTGGTGTTCCGCAATTTTGACAAACACAAGAAATTTCCACCTGAGCCATTTCGGTTTGACGAACATTAACATGTCCATTTTTCGAAGATGTTTCCTTTTTTATCCATGTGCGTAAAACACCGTATTTTACGTTTTCGCCGTATGTAATTTGTTCTTTGCAGTTTGTGCATTCGCGCAATTTCAAAACACTAGAAATTTTATATAGAACAAAAAACAAAAATAGTGAAAAGACTACCCCAATTAAACCAATTCCAGCAGATATACTTAAAATATCCCCCACAATATTATCAGGATTATTGGTTATAGCCGTTATAACTCTGGCCACAACAAGAGAAATAACCATAATACCCAAGTTCACCAAAGCAAACTTTGACACTTCCTTCAAACGCTCTTTTGATTCAGGCACTGTTTTTATAGGGTCTTTTACTAAATGTTTAAAATATCCCAAAATGCCCCCATTCTTTTTCAGATCTCCTATCAAATCTTTTTTCATCAGTTTTCTCCATCCTTGTATAATTTATTAGACCAAAGTCCAATATTAGTATACCATAGTATTTTTATTTTGTCAAGTGTTTTGTTATAATTGTATTGTAACATTTGTCGCAAGGAGAAGTTTATGTTAAGTGATCGAATATATGAATTGAGAATGTCTTTTGGCTGGACCCAGGTTCAATTAGCTGAAAAACTAAACATAACCAAGCAGACTGTTTCTAACTGGGAAAACGACAATATCCAACCGTCTATCGATATGCTGGTAAAACTCTCAAAAATCTTCAATGTTCCAACTGATTATTTGTTAGGGTTGACACCAACTAATTTTATTAATGTAGACGGCCTTCCGACCGAATTCGTTTCTCACATTGTTCAGATTATCAATGATTATAGAAATAAATAATTATTAAAACGGAGCAAAAGTTTGGCTCCGTTTCAACATCACTCACGCTTTTACCACTCTTTAGGTACACGACATTAATTATATAATTACATTACCACCTATTTACTTTCCCCCAAAATTGTGATATAATAGATGCAATTTAAATGAGGAAAAGAAGAATAATGAACAAAACCATAAAAGCCGTCCTTTTCGACATGGACGGCGTGCTTGCAAACAGCGAAATATACACCGCAAAGGCGGCGGCAATCGCCTTTAACCAAATAGGAATTCCCGCAAAGGAAGAGGATTTTTCCTTGTTCAGAGGCATGGGCGCAGACGATTATCTGAGAGGCGTGGCTGAAATGCACGGTCACGTATACCATGAAGAGATCAAAAAAGACCTATATAAGGTCTACGCAGATATAGTGTCAAAAACAGACATCTCAATAAAAAACGCCGCTACGGTGGTAAGAGCCCTAAAAGACAGAGGGTATAAGACTGCCGTATGCTCAAGCGCCGACAGAGAAAAGCTGGAAATAAACGTAAGAGCTATTGGACTTGACGTTTCTGCATTTGACGTTATCCTTTCGGGTTCTGACGTAAAAAGGCAGAAACCCGCACCCGACGTTTATCTGCTGGGAGCTGAAAAGGTAGGATGTCTGCCTGAAGAATGTATGGTAATAGAGGATGCTTTAAGCGGTATCGCCTCTGCCCACAGCGCAGGAATGAAGTGTATTGCTGTAACCACGTCATTTGACAGAGAAACTCTCCAAAAAGAAGGAAAGCCCGAATATATCATATCCGGGCTCGAGGAAATATTGAATATTATAAAATAACTATTTTGTTGACTTTTAAAAACAGGTGTGGTATAATAAGGGTATCAATCGCAAAGGAAACCGACAAAAATGGCAAAGCTTTATTTCAAATACGGAGCGATGGGTTCGTCCAAGACGGCAAGCGCTCTGATTGCAAAATTCAATTATGAGGAGCGCGGCATGAAGGTGTGGCTTATCAAACCTTCCATTGATAACCGCGACGGCATCGGAACCGTTCGTTCACGTATAGGACTTTCAGCAGAAGCCTACGTGGTTTCGGCCGAAACAGACCTGATCAAAGAGTATGAATTCCGAAAATATATTCACGTAATTATCGCCGACGAATGTCAGTTTTTTACTCCTGAGCAGATAGACCAGCTCCGATACATAGTTGACGAGTACGACGTTCCCGTGCTTTGCTTCGGTCTTCGCACTGACTTTTTAACCCATCTGTTTCCGGGAAGCCTGCGTTTGCTCGAGGTTGCAGACTCGATCACCGAGATAAAGACCATTTGCGCCTGCGGAAAAAAGGCTATTGTTAATGCCCGTATTGACGGAAACGGACACGTGTTGACTGACGGAGGGCAGATCCTGATCGGAGGAAATGATTCTTACGTTGCGATGTGTCATAGCTGCTGGAAGCGGATGATCAGGGAACAAGAGGAAATGAACTTGATAAAATAATAAACGGAAGAACGGTGGATATTATCCACCGTTCTTTTTTTATTATAAGAAAAATTATCTTTGGCCTTTGTCGTAGGGGATACCTTCTGCCTTGGGAGCTCTTGACTTCTTGGAAGTGAAAGCAAGAACGAGAAGGACCACAACGTAAGGAATTATGTTGTAGAAATAAATAGGCAGACCAAGATCTTTGAGGAAATAAACCCCGTCACCGTTAATATCGAGGGAAGAATAAGTTGCTCCGATACATTTCAGAAGCCCGAAAAGGAGAGAGCCGAGAGCTATTCCAAGAGGCTTCCAGTTACCGAATATCATAATTGCAAGAGCAAGGAAGCCCATTCCCGCAACGGTACCTTCGGTCGTTCCGCCGGCTGTGGTTGCAATATAGATGTAGCCTCCCATTCCCGCAAGAGCGCCGGAGATGGTGGTACCAAGGTATCTCATTTTATGAACGTTGATACCCACGCTATCCGCCGCCTGAGGATGTTCGCCGCAGGCGCGCAAACGAAGACCAGTCTTGGTTTTGTAAAGAAATACTGAAAGAATGACGAACAGCGCGATTACGATATAAGTTGAAATATACATCTTATCAAAAAACGGCTTGAGCACGTCACTTATATCGGGCTGGAAGATTACGAACTTAAGGCTCTTGGGCATTTCCAGCTTGTCCTGCATAAAAAATATCTTTACTATAAAGAGGGTAACTGCGGGAGCAAGGAGATTTAGCGCCGTACCGCCTATGGTCTGATCGGCCTTAAGATTGATTGCAGAAAAGGAGAGCAAGAGGGAAAACAGCGCGCCAAACAACGCCGAAACAACCATTGCCACGAGAAACATTATCTGGGTGTTTCCGCCAAACATATCCCCCGTCTGCATAAAATATACGGAGAGAGCGCCCATAAACGAGCCGAAGATCATCATACCGTCAAGAGCAATATTGATAATACCGCTTCGTTCGGCAAAAACGCCTGCAAGGGCAACTATCATCAAAGGAATGGTATAAACCAGAGTTTGCTGAATGAGGAATGTCATTTGTTTTCTTCCTCCTTATCTGCTGACGTACCGTCTTGAGTGGGTACGCTATTATCATTAACGGCTGTTCGGGTTACCTTTGCAGCCTTCCGCCTTGAAAGCATATCCTTAAAGAGCTTAGCAAAACCTGCAAAGTAAATTATTACCGCAATAATAAGATCCGAAACGTACTCGTTGTATGCGGTAAATCCCGCAAGATTGTATCCGCCTTTGTCAATAAACCGCAAGAATACCGAGCTGAAGATTACCCCAAGAGGATTGTTGCTTGCAAGAAGGGCCACGGGAATACCGTTAAATCCGTTATCGGGAAGTTTACCGTAAGTATTCCAGGCAAGCTCTGCGCCGCCGTTAAGATAATAAAGGGATGCGCCTATCGCTGCAAGTCCGCCCGCGATCGCCATGGAAAGCATAATGTTGCGTTTTTCGTTCATGCCTGCATACTTTGCCGCATTCTTGTTATGACCGCAAGCCTTAAGCTCGTATCCGAGCGTGGTCTTGTTCATAAGAATGTAAATACCTATGGCTATGAGGATGGCGATAAAGATACCTATATCTATATTTGAACCGGGGAAGATATTATCAAGTCCGAGCTTCGGGGTAGCTATTCCGTTGGCCGTAGTGGGAAGAGTGTAGGCGGTTTTGCCTCCTGCGGCATTGATAAACTGCTTATTATTTGCAAATACCCAGCTTACGATGTTTGCGGCTATCCAGTTTGTCATAATACAAACTATAACCTCGTTAACGTTAAGAAACGCCTTGAAAAGGCCGGGAATAAGTCCCCAGAGCATTCCGCAAACCATACCTACGATAAGAGCGAGGAGCCATATCCAGAACGCAGTTTGAGGAGTAGAGGGTATGGAAAGAGCAACTATAACCGAGCCCATGGCTCCCATAAGGTACTGGCCGGGAGCGCCGATATTGAAAAGACCCGTCTTAAACGCGATGGCGACCGAAAGACCCGTAAGAAGAAGAGGGGCTGATTCAAAAAGCATATCTCCGAGAACGAATGCTATATTTCTCGATCCACCGCTGGCAAAGGGGCCGGCAAGAATTATGCCAAGGCCCTTGAAGGCGTCGCCGATAGGTATCATATCCGACGTAAGAGCAAGAATAAGAAGAACGATCCATCCCACTAATATACCGGCAACTATACAAAGAAGAGAAGAAATGACGGATTTTGCTCCTTCTGAAGCTAAAAATGTACTTAAACGTTTTTTCATTTCTTTACCTCCTCTCCCGACTGGCGCTTAGCACCTGCCATATAAAGTCCAAGTTCCTGAACGGTGGTGGTTTTGGGATCAAGTTCTCCCACTATCTCACCCTCGTACATTACCAAAATCCTATCCGAAAGGCTCATAACCTCTTCAAGTTCAAGGGAAACCAAAAGTACGGCCGTGCCGCTGTCCCTTGATTTTACAATCTGCTTATGAATATACTCAATGGCTCCGACGTCAAGCCCTCGTGTGGGCTGGACAGCTACGAGAAGCTTATGGTCACGGTCCATTTCTCTGGCAACGATAGCCTTTTGCTGATTTCCGCCCGACATTGAGCGAGATGTGGTGACGGCACCCTGGCCTGAACGAACGTCGAATCTCTCTATAAGGTCATCGGCATAGGCGCGAACGGCATCAAAGCGGATAAATCCGTTTTTATGGAACTGGGGCTCAAAGTATCTTTGAAGAACCAAATTTTCCTCGAGGGAATAATCAAGCACAAGTCCGTGCTTATGTCTGTCCTCGGGAATATGACTCATTCCGTGTGTATTTCTGTATCTGATATTTTTATTGGTTATGTCCTCGCCAAGAAGCTTAATGCGTCCATTCTCAACCTTCGAAAGGCCTGTAAGGGCGTGGACGAACTCCGTCTGTCCGTTACCGTCAATACCTGCGATACAAACGATCTCTCCGGCCCGCACAGAAAAAGAAACGTCGTGAACAGAGTCTTTTTTGTTGGAAGTGCCCTTGACGCAAAGCCCCTCTATTTCAAGAACCGCGTCTCCGGGCTTTGCCTCGTCCTTATCAACAACAAATTTAACGTCACGTCCAACCATCATATTGGACAGCTCTTCCTTTGTCGTTTCAGCAATATTGACAGTACCGATATATTTACCCTTGCGGAGCACGGTACATCTGTCAGCTACTGCCATAATTTCGTTAAGCTTATGAGTGATAAAAAGGATAGACTTGCCCTCTTTAGCCAGTCCTCGCATAACGTTCATGAGCTCGTCTATTTCCTGAGGAGTAAGCACGGCCGTAGGCTCGTCAAAGATAAGTATTTCGTTATCTCTGTAGAGCATTTTAAGTATTTCTGTACGCTGTTGCATACCGACGGTAATGTTTTCTACAAGCTCGTCGGGATCTATATTAAGGCCGTAGGTCTTGGAAAGGCTTATAACCTTCTCTCTGGCCTGCTTTTTTCTGAGGAAGCCTGCGGTATTCGGCTCTACTCCGAGAATAATATTATCAAGCACCGTAAATACGTCAACGAGCTTAAAATGCTGATGTACCATTCCGATACCAAGGTCATTTGCATCGTTGGGGTCTTTTATGATGACCTTCTTTCCGTTTTTGCGGATCTCGCCCTTCTCAGGCTGATAAAGGCCAAAAAGCACACTCATAAGAGTTGACTTTCCCGCACCGTTTTCTCCGAGCAGGGCGTGTATCTCACCCCGCTTAAGCTGTAAAGTGATGTCGTCGTTAGCAATTATGCCGGGGAATTCCTTTGTGATATTGCACATTTCAATAACGTAAGGGCATTCCTTATCTACGACCTCTACAACATCTTCCTTTCTGGTGTTTTCACTCATAATAAACCTCCATGTTGCCGCTCGCGGCAACTCAAAAACGAATTAAGGATTTTCGAAGAGAAGATTTAATTCAAGCGTGAAGAGCGCACGATATCTTATCGTTGCAAAATATCTTTCACGCTAAGAACTCCTTATATAAAAATGTTCTGCCTTTTTCTTACCTGAACGGAGTACAAATAAGAAAAAGAAAGGACATTATCCGTCCTTTTTCTTTGATTAATTTTCGTACGCGGAGCTTTCCCATGGGAAAGCTCCGCGAGCT
>JAZSCR010000185.1:0-23477 GCA_045530715.1 Eubacteriales bacterium | reverse complement strand
AACGCTGACAAGGCCACTTATGAAATACAGTTCGGTAAAATCGAACGTCCTACCCATAAGAATACCAGCTGGGAAGCTGCCAAGTTTGAGGTTTGCGGCCATAAGTACGCTGACCTTTCCGACGGCGGTTACGGTGTAAGTATTCTTAATGACTGCAAGTACGGTCACGATATCCACGACGGTGTGATACAGCTCTCTCTTCTTAAGTGTCCCACCGCTCCCAACCCCGAGGCTGACCAGGGTCAGATGTCCTTTACCTATTCTATTTGTCCTCACGCAGGTTCTCTCGAGTTCAGCGATACCGTAAAAGAGGCTTACTATCTCAACTATCCCATGACTTCCGTAAAGGCCGAGGGTACCGAAAGCACTATCCCCGAAAGCTTCTCCATGCTTTCCATTGACCGTGAAAACGTTATTTGCGAAACCGTTAAGGAAGCAGAAAACGGCAATGATTTGGTTCTTCGTCTTTATGAGAGCAAGAATAGCAGAAGTAAGGTTAACATTAAGCTTGGCTTCAAGGCTGAAAAGGCTTATCTGTGCGATATGCTTGAAAATGAGCTTGAAGAACTTCCCCTTAATGACGGCGTGATTTCCACCGAAATAAAGGGCTTCGAAATTCTTACTATCAAGGTAAAATAAATCATTTATGGGCTACGGTAAAAGGCCGTAGCCCATTGGAGCATTTTATGATAAAGATCATGTTTGTGTGCCATGGGAATATTTGCAGATCGCCAATGGCCGAGATAATTTTCAGAGATATGGTTGAGAAAAGGGGAGTATCTGATAGATTTTTTGTGTCCTCTTCTGCAACCAGCACCGAAGAAATATTTTGCGGTGTAGGCAATCCCGTATATCCTCCCGCCAGAGCAGAGCTTGAGAAACACGGCCTCTCCGCAGGCGGAAAAAGAGCCGTACAGCTTAAAAAGAGTGATTATTCCCAATACGACCTTTTTGTTGCCATGGATGACGCCAATATACGTAATATAGGTTATATTTTCGGCGGAGACCCCGACGGAAAGGTGTCAAAACTTATGGACCATACTCCTAAGGGTGGCTCGGTTGCCGACCCGTGGTATAGCGGTAAATTTGACGTGACCTATAGGGATATATACCTGGGTTGCGAGTGTTTATTAAACGAGCTTATATAAGGAGAAAAGCAGACGGTACGCCGTCTGCTTTTCTCTATCTTTAATTAATATTCGCCTTTTCTGTATGCGCTTGTTATCTTGCATGCCACACTCTGAATCTTTGCGGCTGTAGCCGTATCTATTCCAAGTCTGGTGTGGGGTTCTGAGCCTTCTTTTACCTGTATGCAACGGTCTCTTTCTGTTATAGCGTAGAAAAGACAGGATGCTGCCAAATAGGAACCTGTGGGCGTTGCGTGATTTCCGTCTTCCTGATAAAGCTCAGGCGCGGGACGGCTGCGAAGAATCTTCTGCCAAACAATACCTGCGGGAGCGATGGCGCCGTTCATATACTTTGCAAGCTCGATGTTTGCATTTGCTATGGGAGTCTGTTCCTGCTTTTTTCCTCTGTTTGACCACACCATATAGGTTATTGGTTTTGCAGTAGTCTGAGAAATGTACTTGTCGTATATTTGTTTGCCGTTTTCAAGGTAGAGCTCTGAGTCAAAGTTTGTAGCTTTACCCTGAAGGATTATGTAATCGTAATTGCCGTGAAGTATGTTGTACTTTGTGTTGATCTGACCTGCGTGGAAGTCCATACACTTTCCGCCGTGGGTAATCATAACACAGTTTGCGTCAACGCCCACTTCCTTAAACAGGTCGTGTAAAATGGCAGGGACAAAGTTAACAAATGTGTGGCTGTTTCCTATAAACAGCACGTTGATTTTGTTTTTCATTTATAATCTCCTCTTGATTATTGTTAACCAATGATAACACATTTTTCAGGCTCTGTCAAGTAAAAATGAGGTATAAATTTTATTTTCTTGACATTTTTGCGGGTTTAGTGTATAATACTAAAGGTATAATAAAACACTTTGGAGCAGGAATATGAAAGTTGAAGCAATAGTTTACACCTCTAATACGGGATATACGGCACAGTACGCACAGATGCTGGGCAGAAAGACGGGATTGCCCGTGTATGATTTGGATAAGGCATTAAATAAACTTGCTAAAAATACTCACATACTTTACCTGGGCTGGCTTATGGCAAGCTTTGTAAGAGGTTATGATAAGGCCTCTAGGAATTTTAATGTTAAATGTGTTTGTGGCGTAGGTTGTGGAGAGAACGGCTCACAGTTGCCGGCGGTTCGTAAAAACAACTCTATTTCTGCCGATTTACCCGTATTTGTCCTTCGCGGTGGATTAGATATGTCCCGTTTAAAGGGTATATATAAGTTTATGATGGGCATAGTCGTTAAAAAATTGGCCAAGGATCTGGAAAAGAAAACCGACCGTACTCCTGAAGAGGACGTAACTCTCAAGCTTCTTCTCGAGGGAGGAAATCTGGTTAGTGAAGAGTATCTGGCGCCTGTTGTAGAATGGATAAACGAGGACTGACAGCATAAAGGAGTTTTGTTATGCCTTATAATGAAATAAACGAAGGATTAAAAGGCCTGATATCCGGAGTGGCTCATTTTATAGCAAACCTTGCAAACGCTTCGGCATTGCTCTATAATAGCTTATCAGATATAAATTGGGCGGGCTTTTATCTGATGCAGGACGGCAAGCTTGTCCTTGGCCCCTTTCAGGGTAAGCCTGCCTGCATAGAGATAGCCGTGGGTAGGGGAGTGTGCGGCTCTGCAGTAGCCCGGGGCGCTACCATATTGGTGGAAAACGTCCACGAATTTGAAGGTCATATTGCTTGCGACAGCGCTTCAAATTCCGAAATAGTCATCCCAATCCGCAAAAACGGCGTTATTATCGGTGTTCTTGATATAGATAGTCCGACTATAGGCCGCTTTACCGAAACCGATAGGGAAGGCCTTGAAGAGTTTGTCAGAATACTCGAAGCTGAAATAAACTGATTCTATGGTGAATATTTATTAAAATGTTTCCTTTTTCCCTTGACAAACGTGTGAATCTCTGTTATAATGACAAGGCGTTTTGAGGCGTAGAGAGGAACATAATACTTCGGGGTGTAGCGCAGTTGGATTGCGTTTGTGAGCGCCGCCGGGGGCGGATGCAGCGAACAATAAGCAATGTGCCGAGGTCGAAATTTAAAGTTGCGAACAGCAACGTATAAATTTCGGGAACCGCAAACGGGAGCGCGCTTGCTTTGGGAGCGCGAGCAAAGCTGTTTTGTTGTATAGGGTAGTTCTTTAATAACATAATACATCGGGGTGTAGCGCAGTTGGTAGCGCGCTTGCTTTGGGAGCAAGATGCCGTGGGTTCGAATCCCGCCACTCCGACCATATCTCAACCGTAGATTTAATAAAATCTGAGGTTGAGATTTTTTCTTTAAAAATTCTTGATTTATAAGACTTTTCAGCGCTGAGACGAATAAAAAACAAACCGCTACAGAGCAAAATCTATAGCGGTTTTGTATATTTCTTGGAATATTTTATGAAAATCTTAAAAGTAACTAATAAACTTATGGGTAACCGATAAATTATTGAATATTGTGAAAACCACTCATTTCTTAAATTTGTCCAAAAAGCTTTTCAATTTTTGCACACCGTAATTAACAAAATCGGTTAAAGGGTCGCTCGCAGCTTCGCATTTGTCATATTCTGTTTTAAACGCGTCTGAGGCAATTACTCTTTCTTGCGCTATTCTATCAAGTCGTTCTTGCTTTTCTTTTTCTTTTGCCAGTTGTTCGGCTTCTCGTTTTTCTTTATCCTCTTTATATTGCTTTTGATGTTCATAAAATTGATGAAAATTACTTTCATAATCGGCACATTTAATACCCTTGGATTTGGCAAAGTTAAATGCTGTGGAACCAAGTTCACAATATATGATCATTTCTTTAGAAAATTGATCTTCTTCTTTACAATAACGCCTTTTTTCATAAACATCATTGCCCCAGGCATCGCGAACTATTTTGCCATCTTCATCTCGTTTTTTACATTCATAACTATCATAGTGTGTACCCAAGAATATTTCTCCAATATTGGTTATTGAAGCGGGGATGTACATACTGGCAGGCCATGTATTAGCAAATGCTCCCTTTTCCAACTTGGCCTGGCACCCCTGTATAAATGCTATCTCATCAATATTGCAACCCTCGAAAGCACTTTTCTCAATATGCTTAATGCTCTTTGGGATTAGAAGCATTCCAAGGGAGTTATCGCCGTCTTCGTATCGATCGCTGAAGGTAAATGCAAAGGCTCGTTCTCCGATGGTCTCTAATCCATCGTGAAATTCAAACGGAGTTAAATTTTCACAGAATTCAAAAGCGGTTTTTCCAATACGCTTTATACTTTTGGGAATATTAATATGCTCCAATACTTTGCAGGAGAAGAAAGCTTCATCTGGAATTTCGGTCAGCCCCTCCGGGAGCACTACTTTTGTAAGTCCGCCAATTTTCTCACAGAAACTATTATAAACTGTGCAACCCGAACACACGCCTCTGCCTAATTTTACAATTGATGAAGGAAGTACCAATTCAGAAAGGGCTGTTCCAAGAAATGCACATTCTTCGATAGTTTCCAATGTGTCGGGCAGAATAATTTGTTCCAAAGATTTGCAAAGAGCAAACGCCCTGTTTTCAATCACTTTAATTCCGGGATCTAACTTCACACGCTTGATTCTTTCGTTATGCGCAAAAAGTTTAGCACCCAATGCAACAATCTTTTTGTCACCAATCTGCGCAGGAATTTCGATATTTTCCTCATCGAAATCGAACCCAATATACTTTGTGATTTTCCATTCACCATTGCCTGTTTCTTCAAATTCGAACGTTGTTAATACCTTGTACTGAACATCCTGAGACATTTGATTCCCTCCATATACAAAAAACTCCTATCGAAACAAACGCAAAAAACGCAACCCCGAGTAGATAAATTCATTGTATCATGGAATTCTGTTTTTGTCAAGTCTTTGTAGATAATCAGGTACCTTTTCTTTGCCTATCACATTCCCAATATTGAGGGCTGAACATCTATGGTCAGCCCTCATGCTCTTTCTTTTTGTTTCTTTTCATCTTTTGAGGGCGGCTCTTACGAGTCGCCCTCTTTTATCTGTACGCTTGTTTTGTTTTATTACTCTCAACTAGACCATGATCTGTGGCGCGGTTATTTTACTGAAAGGAAGGCGCGTGGGTTTCGCCTGTTGCAAAGGTGTTAGATCCGGGATTTGACATGGAAAAATACATCTTTGCTGCCCTCGTCGTGCCGAAGTCACGGTTTGACCCCGTTTCCTGCACCTTATTGAAGGCATCTCTGAACATCTGATTGTGAGCTTCCTCTCTGTTAAGAAGAAAATCAATGGTTTCTCTGACCTTCTTATCCTCAATCTGACGGTAGAGATACTCGTAAACCACCTTTGCTCTCTGTTCTGATGCTATATTTGAGAGTAGATCGGCACATAAGTCGCCCGTAACGGTAACGTAATCTCCCGTCCAGGAATACCCCGAGGAATTGATAAGCCCCGGATTTAACCCCAGAAGAACGTGTGTCTGCACTTCTCCCGCTTGAATTTTCGTCGCATCTACGTCGTGTCCGTTGAGGAGATTAATGGTCTGAGCGACCATCTCCATATGCCCTAATTCTTCTGCGGCAATATCAAGGAACAGATCTTTGATTTCAGGGTCCTTGATCCTGAAGCTTTGTGACATATACTGCATTGCGGCCTTGAGTTCTCCGTTACCGCCCCCAAGCTGTTCCTGAAGGAGAACTGCGTACTGAGGATTAGGTCTTTCTATCTCCACAGGATGAAATAACTGTTTTTCGTGTTTAAACATAATAAAATTAACCTCCGTCTATGGTGTTGACGTTATTATTTCCAATGGGGGAGAATACTATTCTTACATTCTTTTATCATCTGTGGCTGGATTGTCGATAAGTTGGCCCCTTTCGGTAAACCGTGAACCGTGACAGGAGCAATCCCAGCTGTGCTCTGCAGGGTTGTATTTGAGGGCACAACCCAGATGAGGGCATCGGGGTGCCGTAGGGGTGAGTAGTCCTACGATAGATTCAAAGGCGTTAACGGCCAGCTGTGGACGGAGAATTGTTCGAGATGGAGAGAATACTGCGGCGTAGCGGTTTTCTTTGTGTTGAACGAGGTCGCACAGAATATTTGCAGCCGCCATGGCGTTTGTCATACCCCATTTGTTAAAGCCCGTTGCCACAAAAACGTGGGGAGTAGCCTTTGAGTATCGCCCAATATATGGAACATCGTCCAAAGTCATACAGTCCTGCGTTGCCCATCTGCCAACTATTTCTGCATTTTTATAGTGCTTTTTTGCGAAGGCTTCCAGCTCTTTCCAGCATCCTCCTTGTTTGCCCGTACGGTGTCCTCCTCCGCCGAGGAGTAGAAGGTCGCCGTAGTTTCGAAAGGACAGTCCCGTGTCCGATTCGTCCACGTACATCCCGTTAACGCTTTGCGCGCCCTTAAGAGCAATAACGTAGGAGCGATGCTGATAGAGCTTCAAAAAATAGCTACCGTGTTTATTCAGAATAGGGAAATGTGTTGCCACTATCAGCTTATTGTAGGTAATTTCTCCGTGGTTTGTAATTGCCTTATTTGGCTTTAACTCCACTACTTTTGTGTTTTCATAAATCGGCAGGTCTTTTGCGACAGTGTATAGGAATTTCAATGGGTGAAATTGCGCTTGATTTTTTACGACGACTGCCCCCGTCACCTCTATGGGGAGTTCGCAAGCATCCGAAAATTCTGCTTTTACACCAAGACTGTTTAGGGCAGAAATCTCGTTTTTTATCTTCTTTTTGTCGTGAAGAGAATAAACGTAGGAATCCTTATTTTCAAAGTCGCACTCTATATTGTTACAAAGGCGGGTATATTCCTGTACCGCTTTTATTTGCGCTTCAAGATAGAGTCCCGCTTTATCCTTACCAAAGCGTTTGATCATTTTATCGTAGATCAATCCGTGCCCCAGAGTGATTTTTGCCGTGGTGTTTTTTGTAATGCCACTGCATATCTCCTTGGCTTCAACGAGCATACAGTCCACACCCTCATCTTTGAGTTTATACGCGCATAAGATCCCTGCTATGCCGCCGCCGATAATCAAAACGTCGGTGTTTAGGTTTTCGTTTAAAGGAGCAAAACGTAAGCGCTCCGTGGTTTCTTCCCAAATGGAATTCACAATGTTATGACTCATCTATTGCCGTTTACAAGAGAAGCCACGTATCTGTGCATCTCTTCTTTGCTTTTTACAGAGTGAGTGCCATCTATAATCTTCTGCTTTTGCTCCTCGTTGAACGTTGCAAATTTTTGCATAGCATCGGGATTCATCGCTAAAGCCATAGCAAATCCCACCGGCATTTGGTCTTGTTTCATTTTTTTAACCTCCAATTTTTAATATAAATATTGTTTGTTGTTTACTAACGCCCATACGTACCAATTTTTTTCGTATAAATCACATCTGTCATGCCAAAATAAGAGTATACGGAGGTGACTGTATGAGTAATCGATTAGCAAATGAAACCAGCCCATATTTGCTTCAGCACAAAGACAATCCTGTTGATTGGTATCCTTGGGGAAATGAGGCGTTCGAGCGCGCAAAAAATGAGGACAAGCCCATCTTTTTAAGCATTGGATACAGCGCTTGCCATTGGTGTCACGTCCTTGCCCATGAGAGCTTTGAAGATGAAGAAATTGCGGGGCTGTTAAACAAATATTTTATATCTATCAAGGTGGACAAAGAAGAACGTCCAGACATTGACAGCATTTATATGGCAGTGTGTCAAGCTCTTACGGGAAGCGGTGGTTGGCCAACAAGTATCTTTATGACAGCCGACCAAAAGCCCTTTTTTGCGGGAACGTATTTCCCCAAAACATCCAGAGGCGGGATGATAGGCTTTCGTGAACTACTGCTTGTCATACACGAAAAATGGGTATCTGACCGCGATGTGCTACTGGAAAATTCCGACAAAATAATAAATCATCTGAATGGAGTGGAAGCTATATCCGGTGTGGCAGATATAAACCTGACTCATTTAGCTGTATCACAATACGAGCGCATATATGATGAAAAATACGGCGGATTCGGACGGGCGCCGAAATTTCCAACACCCCACAATTTAATATTTTTATTCGACTATTATCAACGCTACAATAGTACTGCATGTCTGCATATGGCGGAATATACTCTTACGCAGATGTACCGCGGGGGAATGTTTGACCATGTGGGGTTTGGGTTTTGCCGATATTCCACCGACAAAAAATTCCTCGTTCCCCATTTTGAAAAAATGCTGTATGACAATGCACTTTTGATCCTTGCCTATTGCAAAGGGTATGAGGTAACGAAAAAAGAGATTTATCTTGAAGTTGCAGAGAAAACTGCAAGTTATATTCTTAGGGAGATGACTTCTCCCGACGGAGGATTTTACAGCTCTCAAGATGCCGACAGTGAAGGAGAGGAAGGTAAATACTATCTGTTCACTCCCAGCGAAATTATAGAGGTGCTTGGGCAAGAGGTGGGGGAACGGTTCAACCGTCGTTTTGACGTTACAAGTACGGGCAATTTTGAAGGAAAGAATATTCCGAATCTACTGAAAAGTGACGTTTCGGATAAATCTTTAGAGGCTTTTTTACCTATAGTTGATGAATACCGCAAAAAGCGAACATCTCTTCACCGTGATGAAAAGATATTAACGTCGTGGAACGGTCTGATGATTGCCGCCATGTGTTATCTGTATCTTGCCAGTGGAAAGGAAATATATCTTTCCGCCGCTCAAACTGCTGACCGCTTTATACAGAAATATCTGTGTGACGGTGATACACTCTACGTCAGCTTTCATATGGAAAAGCGGGGAGTAAAAGGATTCCTGGATGATTATGCCGCCTATATTTTTGCCCTATTATTATTGTACCGTGCGACGCTAATGCACGAATATTTTGATCGCGCAAGAGATTTGTGTGATAAGGTACTGACAGATTTCGGCGACAACATGGGAGGATTTTATTTATACGGTAAAGACCACGAAGAGTTAATCTTACGTCCAAAAGAAACTTATGACGGAGCTATTCCAAGCGGAAACTCGGTGATGGCTTATAATCTTGTACGCTTATCTTTCCTTACCGATGAGGGGAGATACAAAACCGCGGCGCAAAAACAACTTGATTTTCTTACCCAAAGCGCTTCGCAGTATCCCACAAGCCACGCTATGTTTTTAGTATCTCTTTTGGAGTATGATAATCCACCAATGAAAATAACAACAGTACTTGATGAGCAGACCGATAAAAGCCGTTTGCCTCTTGTATTACCCCATGATGCGATTATAAATCTTTTGCAAGAGCCCACGGAGGTATATACTCTAAAGAATGGCAGAACTACCTATTATGTATGCCGTGGTCACAGTTGTCTGCCTCCAACCAATAACTTGCATGAGGTGATTTGAAATTATAAAATCAAGGTTGCGGATACCCATGAATGAGGGTGACTAAAATAAATAAAAATTAGCCTCCGATAGGGAATATTATGCCTTTAGCAAGAATATAATTAAACTGTATGGCAAAAAAGGAGGGGGATTTATATGACTGAGGACAGAGAACTGGCTGCCTATTATTTTCATCAGGGAACTGATACGAAAGCTTACCAACATCTTGGCTCTCATATGTCTGCCGACCGAGAAAACTGGATATTCAGAGTATGGGCTCCCAATGCTCTTTCTGTTCACATCATAGGTGATTTTTGTTCTTGGAAAGGTGGAATCCCCCTCAAAAAAGTAACCTCAAATGGCCTTTGGGAAGGGAGTTTATGCGTTAAAAATGCTCCCGAGGGGTGCAGATATAAATATAAAATAGTCAGCAGAAGGGGTGTGCTTTTAAAGTCAGACCCCTACGCTTTTTATTCGGAATGCCGTAAAGATACCGCATCAATTTTATGGGAAAACAAGCCGTTTCGTTGGACAGACGGCGCTTATCTTAAAGGGCGAGAGGCTCTGTTCGGGCAAAAATCCTTTTATCCATATCCTATGAATATATACGAGGTTCATCTCGGTTCTTGGAAAACAAAGGGCGGGGCTTCTACAAAAGAGGAGCCGAATTATCTAGGTTACCGAGAACTTGCTAACGAACTTTCCGTTTATCTCCGAAAAATGGGGTATACCCACATAGAGCTTCTGCCCATTATGGAGCACCCCTATGACGGATCCTGGGGGTATCAGGTTTGCGGTTATTATGCCCCCACTTCCAGATATGGAACACCCGACGATCTTAAGTATTTTGTTAATAAAATGCACAGGGCAGGTATTGGCGTTATTCTCGACTGGGTTCCTGCCCATTTTCCAAAGGATAGTCACGGCCTGTACGAGTTTGACGGACAGCCTTTGTACGAATATCAGGGCAAGGACCGTATGGAGCACGAGGGATGGGGAACGAGATTTTTTGACGTTGGCCGCAACGAGGTACAGTCATTTCTTATTTCCAATGCCCTTTATTGGCTTCGGGAGTTTCACGTTGACGGGTTGAGGGTAGATGCCGTAGCCTCAATGCTATATCTTGACTATGATAAGCGTCCCGGAGAGTGGATTCCCAATATATACGGTGATAATAAAAACCTCGAAGCTGTAGCGTTCTTTAAAAAGCTTAATAGCGCCGTTTTTAGTGAGTTTACCGACGTTCTTATGATAGCCGAGGAGTCAACCGATTGGGCTATGGTGACAAAGCCCGTATCTCAAGGTGGACTTGGATTTAATTTTAAGTGGGATATGGGATTTTCAAACGATACCTTTGAGTATGTGTCTACAGACCCCGTATACCGAAAACACCATCACGAAAAGCTAACCTTTTCAATGATGTACGCTTTTAACGAAAATTATATTCTGCCCGTATCTCACGACGAGGTCGTTCATGGTAAAAAGTCACTCCTTGATAAAATGTGGGGTGATTACGAGCAAAAAATGTCCGGATTCCGTCTTTTTATGTTCTGGATGATGACTCATCCTGGGAAAAAGATGACCTTTATGGGATGTGAATACGGGCCTTTCCGTGAGTGGGATTATGAGAATCAGCTTGAATGGTTTATGCTCCAATACGGAAGTCACGCTTCTCTCCAGAAGTATACCGCTGCTTTAAATAAATTTTATTTAAGTCGCAGAGAGCTTTGGGAGGATGATTTTTCCTGGGGAGGTTTTGAGTGGATATATGCCGATGAGAATGATGAAAATATAATCGCATTCAAAAGATTTGACCTTAAGAAAAACAGCCTTATATTTATCCTTAATTTTTCGGCGGTGGACAGAACTGTTTGCATTGAAGATGCTTATTATAAAGTTGTCTTTTCAACCGAGGAATCCTCAGGTGAAGATGCTCTTTTGCTTTGTTCTGAAAATGGAAAAGTATCCGTCAATCTGAAGGCTTTATCCGGAATTTGTCTGATGCCCATAAAAAATACGAAACGTAAATCCGAGGAGGAATGTTCATGTATAAGAAAAAAGAATGTATAGCAATGTTACTTGCGGGAGGGCAGGGAAGCCGACTTTACGCCCTTACCGAAAAAACGGCAAAGCCTGCGGTACCCTTTGGTGCAAAATACAGAATAATTGATTTTACCCTTTCAAACTGCGTAAATTCGGGTATTGACACCGTAGGCGTGCTCACCCAGTATCAGCCTCTTGTGCTTAACGAGTATATTGGCAACGGTCAGCCCTGGGATTTGGACAGAGTGTTTGGCGGAGTTATGGTTCTTCCCCCATATCAAGGCAAAAAGTCTGCCGATTGGTATAAGGGTACTGCCAACGCCATATATCAGAATATTGACTTTATAAACCGATATTCTCCCGAATACGTTTTGGTTCTTTCGGGCGACCATATTTATAAAATGGATTACGGCCTTATGCTTGAATATCATAAAAAATCGGGCGCAGACTGTACTATCGCAGTAATAAAGGTTCCTATTGAAGAGGCCTCCCGCTTTGGGGTAATGACTGTGGACGAAAACGGACGAATAGTGGAGTTTGAAGAAAAACCGGCAGAGCCGAAGAGTGACCTTGCATCTATGGGCATCTACATATTCAAAAGGGATGCCCTGCTGTCATACCTGGTGGCCGATAACTCTGATCCTTCATCCCAAAAGGACTTCGGAAAGAACGTTATCCCTAAAATGTTGGCTGACGAAAAATCCATGTTTGCATACCGATTTTCGGGCTATTGGAAGGACGTAGGTACTGTAGACAGTTTGTGGGAAGCCAATATGGATCTTCTGGGCAAATCACCAAAATTTGACCTTTACGACAGGGAATGGCGAATCTTTTCCCGTACCAATGCTTTGCCCCCTCAGTATATAGGCAGAACTGCTCATATAGATAATTCTATCGTGACCGAAGGGTGCAAAATATACGGACGGGTGGAGAACTCCCTTATCTCCGAAGGTGTAACTGTAGAGGAAGGTTGCTGTGTAAGCAATTCGGTAATAATGAGTGGCTGCGTTTTAAAGCGTGGCTGCGTAATAAAGCACAGCATAATAGACGCTGATACCCTGATAGGGGAGGGCTGCTTTATTGGTGAAACAAAAAAGCAAGGTAAGAATAAAGTTACCGTTATCGGAAGTGGCATAAAGGTTCCCGCAGGAACTGTTGTTGCGGCGGGGAAAACTATTTCTTCTTCGGACAGCGCGGTATTAAAAGAAGGAGGAGAGCAATAATGAACGTAGCAGGAATTATTTTTTCAAATATTCACGATAAAAATATACCTGAACTTACACGCCAAAGAACCATAGCTTCGGTACCTTTCGGATGTAGATACAGACTTATAGACTTTGCTCTTTCCAATATGGTAAACGCGGGGATAACCAACATCAGCGTTATAGCTCATTATAACTATCACTCTCTTATGGACCATATCGGGTCGGGAAAGGACTGGGACCTTGCCCGCCGTTCGGGTGGTATAAGAATATTGCCTCCCTTTATTACGGCCTATGCAAACAGTTCCAACGGCCTTTATACATCAAGGCTTGAGGCTCTGAAAAGCATAAGTCACAGTATAAACCAAATAAAAGAAGAGTACGTAGTTATCTCCGACTGCGACGGTATATGGAATTTTGACCTGCAGGATATGATATCTGTCCATATTGATATGGGAGCTGATATAACGATGGCTGTAAAAAGGACTCATCTTGATGTGGAGCAGTCAAAGCGTGCGGTGGTGTTAAAGTCGGACAGTAACGGTAATCTCACCGACGTTCTTGTTTGCCCCAACGGATACGAGGGTATAGCCGATGCATCTATAAACGTATGGGTTGTGAATACAGCATATTTAAAGTCCTTCGTTGCAGATGCCATAGCTCACGGATATAACAGCTTTTCTTACGATATTCTTAAACGGAATCTTGTAAAGGATGCCTTCAAAATATACCGATACGATGGGTATTATTCGGGTATTTCCTCCATGGCGGAGTACTTTGCCAGAAATATGGAGCTTCTTGAGATTGGTGCCCTTAACGAGGTGTTTAACCTTCCTGAAAGGCAGATATATACAAAGGTCAGAAACTCAGCACCCACCCGATACCTTGAAGGTGCCGAGGTCAAAAATTCAATGCTTGCCGACGGTTGTACTGTAGAGGGCAGGGTTGAAAATTCCATAATATTCCGCGGAGTAAAAATAGGGAAGGGTGCGGTAGTGAAAAACTCAATTCTGTTTCAGGACACATACGTTGCCGAAAATTGCTACCTCAACTGTGTAATTACCGATAAAAACGTGGTTGTGCGGGACGGAGTAAATCTTTCGGGGTGTCCGTCACTGCCCTACTACATTGAAAAGGGGAAGGGAATATGAAACTGCTTTTTGTAGGCTCGGAGGCTTTGCCCTTCGTATCAAGCGGCGGGCTGGGAGACGTTATGGGAGCCCTGCCTAAGGCTCTCAAAAATACGGGTAAGGTGGAGGACGTAAGAGTGATGCTTCCTCTTTATGCCCAAATAGGGGATAAGTACCGTTCACAAATGACCAAAATATGCTCTTTTACGGTGGATCTTGCCTGGAGAAAGCAGTATTGCGGTCTGTTTGAATACTCCTCGGACGGAGTTATTTATTACTTTATTGACAATGAATATTATTTTAAGCGTCAATCTCTTTATGGGAGCTACGACGACGGCGAAAGGTACGCCTTCTTTTGTAAGGCCGTGCTTGATGCTCTTCCGAGAATTGGATATTTCCCCGATATTCTCCACTGCCATGACTGGCAGGTGGCATTATGCATAATATATTTAGAGAGGCAGTATAAAACGGCAGAATACTATCGAAGGATAAAAACTGTATACACGGTACACAATATTGAGTATCAGGGTATATACGGTCTTTCTGCTTTAGGTGACGTGTTCGGGCTATCGGAAGGCGATATTCCCTACGTTGAGTACGACGGATGTATTAATCTTGCCAAGGGCGCCATATTCTTGTGTGATAAGCTTACAACCGTTAGCCCGAAGTACGCCGAAGAACTTAGGCATCCATATTTTGGAAAGGCTCTTGCGGGGATGATTGATTCAAAGGGCCAAGGGCTGCAGGGAATCCTGAACGGGATAGATACTTCCCTTTACGACCCTTCTGCGGATGGGGATATTGCGGCAAACTTCTCTGCAGCCTCACCCGCACCGAAAAAGGAGAACAAGTTAGCTCTTCAAAGGGTCTTCGGTCTTCCCGAATCTCCTAAAACTCCAATTGTTGCTATGGTTTCCCGCTTAGTGGGGCACAAGGGCTTTGACCTTGTAAGATATATCTTTGACGAACTTATGCAGCGTGACCTTCAGTTCGTGCTTCTCGGCACGGGAGAGGCTGATTTTGAAGCCTTTTTTATTGAAGCCTCAAAGAGATATCCCCAAAAGGCAAGTGCAGTTATAGCCTTTGATAAAGGCCTTGCAAAGCAGGTGTACGCAGGAGCTGATATTTTTCTTATGCCTTCTCGCAGTGAGCCCTGCGGCCTTGCCCAGATGATAGCTTCACGCTACGGTACAGTTCCTGTGGTAAGGGAAACGGGCGGTCTTTACGATACTATAAAGCCTTATTTTGAAAAGACTACAAAAACGGGCAGGACGTCAATACACGGTAACGGATTTACCTTCCAGACCTACAATGCCCACGATATGCTTGATGCAATAGACAGAACCCTATCCGTGTACGGAGTGCCCGAAAAATGGGATAAGCTTGTAAGAAGAGTAATGAAGGCAGATTTTTCATGGAACACCTCCGCAGAGGAGTACGTCAAAACCTATAGCGATATGCTGTAAATTATTTAGATTGGAAACGGTGTATATGGATAGCTTTAAACGGAACGTGAGAGATGAAATATCGGGTAAGCTTTCGAGGTATTTCGGTGTTACCTACGCCGATGCTACCCCCGAACAGATATATAAGGCGACGGTTATGAACGTTAAGGATATTCTTACGGCCAAAAGGTCGGAGTTTAACTTAAGGGTTAAGGAAACAGGCGCCAAAAAGGTGTATTACCTTTGTATGGAATTCCTTATAGGGAAGCAGCTTTCCAATGCTCTTCATAACCTTGGTCTTTATGACGTTTATAGCGAGGTCCTTGCCGATATGGGCTTTTCTATGGATTCGGTAACGGCCTGCGAGCCCGACCCTGCCTTGGGTAACGGTGGATTGGGGCGTCTTGCCGCCTGCTATATGGATGCTCTTACTTCTCTTAATTATCCTGCTACGGGGTTTTCTCTTTGCTACGAATACGGCCTTTTTAAGCAAAAAATTTACGATGGCGAGCAGGTAGAGCTTCCCGACGTGTGGCTCCCCGGCGGCGAAGTGTGGCTTACGCCCCGAAACGACAGAGTGTTTACGGTAAGATTCGGAGGAACTGTAAGGGAAAAGTGGAAAAACGGTAAGCTCGATATTATATACGAAAATTGCGAAGAGGTGCAGGCCGTTCCTTACGATTTTATGATATCAGGTTATGACTGTAAGGGAGCAAATAACCTACGTTTATGGAAGGCACGCAGCCTTAAAAACGTGAATATGAGCCTCTTTTCTCAAGGGCAGTATATCAAGGCTATGGAGGACAGCACCAACGCCGAAATAATCTCCAAGGTTCTTTATCCTTCCGACAATCACAGTGAGGGTAAGATACTTCGTCTTACTCAACAGTATTTTCTTGTATCTGCTTCTCTTCAGAATATCCTTGACGACCATCTCAGAAGATATGGAACTCTTGCCAGATTTACTTCTAAAAATGCCATTCACATCAACGACACCCATCCCGCACTTGTGATTCCTGAGCTTATGCGAATACTCATTGATATCTATTCCTTCTCTTGGGAGGATGCTTGGGATACGGTTATCAATACGGTATCTTATACCAATCACACCGTTATGCCCGAGGCTCTCGAATGCTGGGGCGTGGATATATTTAAGCTAAAACTCCCTCGTCTCTATTCCATAATAAGCGAGATAAATACCAGATTTTGCGCCGATTTATGGAAATGTTATCCGGGAGATTGGGATAGAATATCCCGTATGTCAATTATAGCCAACGGTCAGGTACGTATGGCCAACCTTTCTGTGGTAGGCTCCCATAAGGTTAACGGAGTATCCGACCTTCACACCAAAATCCTTAAAGACACCGTTTTTCACGACTTTGATAAATATACACCTTCAAAGATTATAAACGTTACCAACGGTATTGCTTACAGACGTTGGCTTTGTTATTCAAATAAGGGGCTGGCAGACCTTCTTGACTCCACCGTGGGACCTATGTATCGAAAGGACTCGGCCCGTCTTAGCGATTTCAAAAAATACGCTTCCGATAAAGCAGTACTTGAGTCGTTAAAGGAAATAAAGAAGGAAAACAAGGAGAAGTTTGCTCTTTTTGCAAGGGGTAGATATGGGGCGACCTTCGATCCCGACTCCTTTTTTGACGTGCAAATAAAGCGTATGCACGAATATAAGCGTCAACTTCTGAACGTGCTGAAAATATTTTCGGTTTATCTGAGGATAAAGGATAATCCCTCTTCCGAACACCCTCGCCAAACCTTTATTTTTGGGGGGAAGGCGGCTCAGGGATACTATATGGCAAAGCGGATAATCAAGCTTATCTGCGCCCTTTCTGAGGAGATAGCAAAGGATCCTGTTGCCTCAAAGTATATAAGCGTTGTGTATCTTGAGGATTATAACGTTTCCGTAGCCGAAAATCTTATTCCCGCCGCCGACCTTTCGGAACAGATATCTCTGGCAGGTAAAGAGGCCAGCGGTACCGGAAATATGAAGCTTATGATAAACGGCGCACTTACCCTGGGTACCCTCGATGGGGCAAACGTAGAGATCTTTCAGGCCGTAGGCTCTGAAAATATATATCTTTTCGGCCTTAAGACCGAGGAGGTTGCCGACCTTTGGCAAAGGGGATATTCCTCAGGGGAGTACTACAATAAACACGCGGGACTTCGCCGAGTGGTTGATTATATGTGTAACCAGTTCCGCAACGGAGAATTTTCCGACTTTATGGGCTATCTGGTAAACGGCGGGGGTGTGCCCGACCCCTTTATGTGCTTTGCCGATTTTGAATCTTATCTCTCGGCGTACGCTTCTGCTTTAAAGGATTATGAAAATCCTGATAAATGGTTCAAGATGTCTGCTATAAATATTGCATCTGCAGGTATCTTTTCCGCAGACAGAAGTATACACCAATATGCAAAACGTATCTGGCGCACGACGCCCGTAGAATAGAAAAAATCCACCCTTTACGGGTGGATTTTTTCTATTCTACGGTAACTTTAGCTATTTTAAGCGCCGAGAGGCAGTTTCTGTTGGTCAACTCTCCTCCGCAGCAGTATGCCATAAGCATTTCGTTTTCCTTGGTGAAAAGTACTGCGGGATAGCAGTAGCCGTGGGAAGGATCGTCCTCTATAACCTGCAGTTTTTCATTGGGGATATTACCGTCGGGAGTGACCTCTGCCATAACGTAAGGGGAACGCCCCCAATTATAGTTGTCATATTGTCTTCCGTTATAAAGAGGAATAGGATTCCATATTGCATAGATCTTGCCGTTAAATGGATTCTTAACCATGTGCATTGCAGACCAAGGTCCTGTGAATCTTGATCTTTGAGGAGCTGTCCAATGCTCACCGTTGTCAAAGGACATTGACATGTACTGATGCCCTACGTCGGAACGCCAATAACTCCGGAGAATGCCGGGCGCTATCTCTATTATACCGCCTTCCTGAAGTCCCTTTGTTGTATCCGTAAAGGGAGGACAGATAATATCCTTCGAGGCCTTCCAGGTCCTTCCGTCGTCATCCGAGTATACCACGTGTCCGAAGGTGAATTTGCTGATACGGGGTCTTGTATATCCTTCACGGGCTTCTTTTTCAGCACCGGGATGAATAGAGTATGGAACCATAAGTCTGCCAGATTCAAGACGTACGACACGGCTGTTGTTAAGGCCGAATCTTCCGTTATAGTCTTCTGCTATGATGTCGTTTTCCTCATAGAAGGTCTTGCCCTCGTCCGCAGATCTGAGGATAACGCGTCTTATAGTCCAACCGTTTCCTCTTATGCTGAATGTCAGCCCCAGATCTTCATTTTGGAACCTGATAAGGGAAACACTCATAACATTTTCCGAGCCGTATTGTTCGGGGCGAATAATGTCAACGGCCTCCGACCAGGTTTCCCCCTCATCCTCCGAATACATTGCGGCGATGGCGCAGGGGGAATGATCTTTGCCTCCACCGGTTGTATATCGGGAGTATGCAAAAAGGATACGATTGTCCTTCAGTCTGATAAAGTCGCCTTCACTGTGACGGCCGTGCTCCTCCGATGGAAGGAGTATTTTTATTGTTCTTGTTGATTTCATTATATTCTAACCTTTGAAATGGTAAGCTTTGCCATACAGCTGCCGTTGTCCTTTTCGGATCCGCTGTTGTAGGCAAGAAGCATCTGACCGTCATTTGTAAAGAATACAGCAGGATTGCTATATCCGCATTCGGGATCGCCTTCAATAACGTTTACCTTGTCAAAACGAAGAGTATCAGCAGAGAGCTCAGCCCATACGAGGGGAGTTCTTCCGAGTGTAACGTTGATGTCGCTTCTGCCGTTATAGTTGGGAACGGGATTCCAGATAGCATAGGACTTGCCGGTAACGGGGTTCTTTGCGATCTTCATAGGAGCGCAGGGGGAGCTGAAGAGAGAAGGCTCAACTGGGGTCCAATGAGCGCCGTTATCGGTCGAGAATGCGTGGTACTGGCACATCATATCGGTGCCGAAATAAGCCTTCAATGCACCGGGAGCGATTTCTGTAACACCGTTGAAGCAGAGACCAGTATGAGTTCCGCTGAAGGTCTGATAGAGCTCGTCACCGCAGGTAATCCAGGTCTGTCCGTCGTCATCAGAATAGGTGAAGCCTCCAAAGCTTCTTTCGTCAACGTGGGCCTCGGGAGTATCCTTGTATGCGCCGGTGTTATAGGTGAGGGGCACGATTATTCTGCCGGAAGAAAGACGGCGTACGCTGTCATTGCAAAGGGAGAAGTAACCGTCATAAAGGTCAAATGTGCAATCTCTGGATTCGGTGTAGAATGTTTCTCCCTCGTCGTTAGAGCGGGCAAAAATGATGTGGTGGGTCCAGCCGGGAACGGTATCTATCAGAAAGAATATACCAAGGTCACCGTTTTCCATTCGGAGAAGGGACACGCTGCCAATGGTTTTAACGTTGTACTGTTCAGCGGTGAACAATACTTTGGGCTCGGACCAGGTTTCGCCTTCGTCGTAAGATTTTACAGCTACGATATCGGAAGGAGCGGTATCGGCCGCAGATTCTCCGTTGTAGCGGGTGTATGCAAAAAGAATGCCACCGTCCTTAAGTCTGAGGAATGCGCCCTCGCTGTGACGGCCGTGTTCAGTATCGGGAGTGAAGGTTTTTACGATTCTTGTGTTCTCGGTCATTTTATTTGCCTCCGTTTATATTTCAATCATGTATGTTACTTATTCAGGTTGCTTTATTTTAAGTTTTGCTATAGTCTGTTTGCAAAGACCCGTTCCGTCTTCCGGACCGCCACTGCAGTAACCAAGAAGAATTTCGTCTTCTGCTGTAAAGAGGGTAGCTACGTAGCTATATCCATGGTCGGGCTCGTCTTCAATAATCTGAATATTTTTAAACGACGATATATCGTCACTTAATTCTGCAAAGTAATAGGGGGTTCTACCCCAGTCTATATGGCGATAGGGTCTTCCGTTATAGAGAGGAACAGGATTCCATATCCCATAAAGCTTGTTATTAAAGGGGTTCCGTTCTACTTTAAGCGCAGACCATGGAGCCGTAAAACAACTGAGTTGAGGAGCTGACCAATGGTCACCGTTATCAAAGGAAGTGGATACGTACTGATACATTTTATCGGAACGGAAATATGCCTTAAGTATACCGGGGGATATTTCCACAACTCCGCCCTCCTGGAGACCTTTTGTCGTGGCGGTAAATGGCGGATAGACAAAATCAGAGCTCGTTTTCCATGTATAACCGTCGTCGTCAGAATATGTATGAGTGTTGAAGGTAAAGCGCCCTATTCTCGGCCGTGTTTTTCCTTCCTGCGCCTCTTTATATGAGCCTGGATGAATAGAGATCGGGACGATAATTCTACCCGAAGAGAGTCTTTCTACGCGGTCATTGTTTAAGCCGTATCTTCCCTCGTATTCAGCGGGGCTGCAGGGAGTGATAGAGTAGAAGGTCTTACCTTCGTCTTTTGAACGTGCAAGGGCCATGGTGTGTTCCCACTTTGGAGATCCGTGGACTTCGTTTTTTATCTCGAAAAACAGACCGAAATCCCCGTTAAGCATTCTCATAAGAGAAACGCTCATTATGGTACTTGGACCGAACTGCTCCGATCTGAGGAATGTTTCAGGCTCAGTCCAGGTTTCGCCGTTATCGTATGAGTACATGGCCGCGAGCTCCGCTGGGTCATCATCTTTACCGCCAAACTCTAAAAAACGGGCATATACGAAAATTATACCGCCGTCTTTGAGCCTGAGAAAGTCGCCTTCACTATGCCTTCGATAGCTTGGAGAGGGAGCGATAGTCTTGATTATCCTTGCTTCTCTCATTTTTGTTCCTCCTCTATGGGATCGTTAAGATTTACTTTTGAAATTTTAAGCCTTACCAGCATATCCAGATCCTCGACCGGTCTG
This sequence comes from Eubacteriales bacterium, assembly GCA_045530715.1. Taxonomy (GTDB): domain Bacteria; phylum Bacillota; class Clostridia; order Oscillospirales; family UBA644; genus JAZQLP01. Next base: position 2,283 of record JAZSCR010000185.1, on the reverse strand, counting down.
CCGCCGCAATAGGCAAGAAGAACTTCATGCTCATTTAGGAAGAAAGGAGCCGTATACGCGTATCCTGCTGTGCGGTCGTCTTCAACGTAATCCATCCAAAGTATCTTGGAAATATCGCTGTTTACCTCCGCTATCGCAAAGGGAGATCTTGATGGAAATTCCTTTGACGCAAGTCTTCCGTTATAGCTTGGGATGGGGTTCCAAAATGCATATATTCTACCGGTATAAGGGTTTTTCCTTACAGTAATAGGCGAGCATGGGCTTGTAAAACAGCTGGGCTGGGGAACTGTCCAATGGTCACCGCCGTCAAATGAAACGCTTTCGTACTGATATGACATCTGGGTTCTGAAAAAGCATTTAAGTATGTTTGGTGCGATCTCGAATACTTCACCCTCCTGAATGCCCGCGTTCGTTCTTGCAAAGGGTGGATAAACGTAATCGCTTGCAGTCTTCCACGTATATCCGTCATCATCGGAATACATAAAAGTTCCGCAGGTATGGGAGGTGGTGCCGACCTTTCTTTTTCCTTCTATCTGTTCTTTTTTTGCCCCGGGATGCAAGGATAGGGGATATATTATTCTTCCCGATGCAAGGCGTACAACTCTCGAATTGTTAACACAGTATTTCCCGTCGTTTTCCATAGGTGTGCATTCGATAGCTTCGGACCATGTCTCTCCTTCATCTGAGGATCGGACGATCACTATCTGCCTGCTCCAGGCCGCTTCAAGAGCCTTTATGATAAAAATAAGTCCAATATCATCGTTGAGCATTCTTAACATAGAAACACTCATTATGTTTTTTACTCCGTACTGTGAAGCTTCAAGTACGGTTTTAGGCTCTGTCCAGGTTTCGCCTTCGTCGGATGAGTAGATTCTTACCAAATCTGCGGGGGCGCTGTCGTTGTGACTTTCTCCGTTATACCTGGTATAAACAAACATTATCCGCCCGTCTTTAAGCCTTATGAAGTCACCCTCGCTGTGACGAGGGTGATTTTCTTCTTTCCCGCGGGAAAGAATTACTCTTCCTCTTGCCATGTCGGCTCTCCTTCAAAAATTAAAAATCAAGGTCTACTTTTGATACGGTAAGTGTATCCATGCATCTTTCTCCCAACTCTCCTTTACCGTTGCAATAACCGAGAAGCGTTTCCTTCTCGTTGAGGAAAAGGGTCGCAATATAGCAGTATGCCTGAGTCTGATCGGAATGAACGTATTCCATTTTAATTATTTGGGTTACGTCATTGTTCATCTCTGCAATCGCCATGGGAGTTCTATTGTTTAAACCCTTGGCCTTTTTTCTGCCGTTGTAATCGGGGATAGGATTCCAGAATGCATAGATCTTACCCGAATATGGGTTTTTCCTTATGGTGATAGGGGAGCATGTTGATGTGAAACAGCTTGGCTGTGCTACCGTCCAATGGTCACCGTTGTCAAAGGACGTGGATACGTATTGGTACATTTTATCCGTACGGAAGAAGCACTTCAGTATGCCGGGGCTGATTTCTATTACTTCTCCCTCCTGAAGGCCGGGGTTTGAGTTGGTAAAGGGCATATATATAGTGTCCTTTGATGTCTGCCAGGTACGTCCGTCATCATCGGAGTAAACGAAGTTTCCGCAGGTATGAGACGTGGGCTGCGGCTCACGTCTGTGGGGTTCCCACTCCTTTGGAGCTCCGGGATGTATAGAATTAGGGTATATAAGTCTTCCTGATGCAAGTCTTTGTAGTCTTGCATTGTTAATGCCGTGACGGCCGTCAAATTGACTGCAGGTACAGTCTACCATGTCACTCCATGTTTTTCCTTCATCTTTTGAACGAAAAAACACCTTGTGTCTAATCCAGTGCTTATCGTAGGTCTTTATGGGAAGGTTAAATTGTATTCCCAAATCGCCGTCAAGAAGTCGTACCAGGGAAGGAGATCCGATATTTTGAGAACCGAAGTTCTCCGGACTGAACTTGATTTCGGGTTCAGTCCAGGTTATACCCTCATCGTATGATATTCTTGCCACTATGTCGTCGGGAGCCAGGTCGCTGTTTGAATCTCCTTTATATTTGTTATACATTAGGAGAATGGATCCGTCTTTAAGCCTTATAAGATCACATTCGCTATTTCTCGGATTATTTTCCGACGGACGCCATTGTGCCAATACCGTACCTCTGTCCATATGAAAGGGCTCCTTTTATTACTTATTTTCATCTTCGAACAGAAAAGCCTTTGCGATACTCATTCTTGAAAGGCCGTGTCTATCCTCGGGTCTACCTGCGCAGTATGAGATAAGAACTTCGTT
>JAZSCR010000150.1:0-6354 GCA_045530715.1 Eubacteriales bacterium | reverse complement strand
CTATTGAAAAGCGTCCTACTGTTCCCGGCCAGCACGGCACCGGAAGAAAGAACGTAAAGGAATACGGACTTCAGCTTCGCGAAAAGCAGAAGGCTAAGAGATACTACGGCGTTCTTGAAAAACAGTTCGCTGAATACTATGAAATGGCAACCAAGATGAAGGGTATCACCGGTGAAAACCTTCTCCAGATTCTTGAAACCAGACTTGACAACGTTGTTTACCGTCTCGGTTTTGCCGTTTCCCGTCCCGAAGCAAGACAGCTCGTTCGCCACGGTCACTTTACCGTAAACGGCGCTAAGGTTAACATTCCTTCCTACCTTATCAAGGCCGGCGACGAAATCGCTATAAAGCTCAAGACTATGGATTCTCCGAAGATGAAGGCAATTCTTGAATCCACCGAGTCCAAGCCCATGCCCAAGTGGCTCGAACTCACCAAAAATGACAATAACTATACCGGTAAGGTCGTTGCTCTTCCCACAGCAGAAGACGTAGATCTGCCCATTGAGGTCCATCTGATCGTCGAGTTGTATTCTAAGTAAGAGTTAACTTTTTCTGTTAGTAAACCTACCGGAAAACTGATTCCGACAATCAGAGCATGAATGTTTCCAACAGAAAGGGTGGCATTATGATAGAAATAGAAAAGCCTACAATCGAAGTAGTAGATGTGACCGAAGATGGAAAATACGGTAAGTTCGTCGTTGAGCCTCTAGAAAGAGGTTACGGCATTACCTTAGGCAACTCCCTCAGAAGAATTCTTCTTTCTTCTCTCCAGGGCGCAGCCGTTACATCCTTAAAGATCGACGGTGCACAGCATGAATTTGCTACCATCCCCGGCGTCAAGGAAGACGTTTCTGAGATAGTGCTTAACATGAAGGGCCTTGTTTCAAGACTTCATGGTGGAAAATCTTCAAAGTTTGCTTACATTGAAGTTACTGATGAAGGCGAGGTAACAGCCGCTGACATCCATGCAGACTCCGACCTTGAGATCCTCAATCCGGATATGCATATTGCAACTCTTTGCAAGAAAACTCGTTTTTACATGGAAATTACCATAGGAACCGGAAGAGGCTACGTTTCTGCTGATAAGAATAAGCCCGCTTCCGCTCCCATAGGCCTTATAGCTGTTGACTCAGCACATTCACCTGTTCTTAAGGTGAACTACACCATCGAAAATACCCGTGTCGGCCAGATAACCGACTACGACAAACTCACTCTTGAGGTTTGGACAAACGGTACCATTTCCGCAAGAACTGCAGTTTCCCTCTCCGCAAAGATCATGAGCGAGCATCTTTCTCTCTTCGTTGACCTTGCAGAAGATACTGAAGTTGCAAATGACGTTTGGAAGGGTGACGACAACGAAAATAAGGAAAAGATCCTCAATATGACTATTGAAGAGCTTGACCTTTCCGTTCGTTCCTTCAACTGTCTCAAGCGTGCAGGTATTAACACCGTGGATGATCTTATTAATAAGTCTCCCGACGAGATGATGCGTGTGCGTAACCTCGGTAAGAAGTCTCTTGAAGAGGTTATTCTTAAACTGGGTCAGTACGGCTTAAGCTTTGCAGAAGATAATGAATAAGGAAGGAGGTTGTTTGTAATGGGAACTCGTAAATTAGGAAGAAAGACCGACCACAGACTGGCTATGCTCAGAGGTATGGTTACTTATCTGCTCGAGAAAGGTTCCATCGAAACAACAGTTACAAGAGCTAAGGAAGTACGTTGCCTTGCTGAAAAGATGATTACTCTTGGTAAGGTAAATACTCTTCATAATAAAAGACAGGCACTCAGCTTTATTACTAAGGAGGATGTCGTAAAGAAGCTTTTCGACGAAATCTCCCCCAAGTATGCTGAACGTAACGGCGGTTACACCAGAATCGTTAAGGTTGGCCCCCGTGTAGGCGACGCTGCTGAGATGGCTATCATTTCTCTTGTTGACTAATTTTCGATAAAGACAAGATATATATTAAACTCGCTGCATTCCGAGAGAATGCAGCGAGTTTTTGCTTATTTATACTTTGAGGTGTTGCGATAAAAGAAAAGTTTATTGTGCAGTGACGTAAAGATCCAAATGAAGCGTTTTATAGATTCTTGTCACCGCCTTATCGAGGTTATCTCTTTTATGCTTTTGTTTCGTTTTTCAGCGCATCGATCACTTTATGATATAGGAGTTGGTTTGGATTATATCTGTAATCGGCAAATATATCGATACCGCGTTTACCGAAATGTTCAAGGATTGCAGCAGCGCATCCGGAGCTTCGGCTATGTCCGTATTCGCATTGACAGATAATGTCAAGGCCATCGTGTATTGCGTTATGGATAAAGTCGGCAAGCTGTTGAGCCTCGGGAAAGAACGTTGCCTCCGTCATTCCGAAGTGACCGAGCATTTCTCTATCGATATCATGAACTCCGATTTGTATTATGCGGTCACATTTGCCTGTAAAATCGATGGGCGAATAATTTCCCAAACAATGGTTGCTTTCCCCCAAGGGATCGTGAAAACTGATTATTGCAGTATTTTCAATTTTTCCATCGGATAATCTCTGTTCCATCTTTTCACGGGAACAGATGCTTATTTCTACGCTAAGTGATCCACGGTTAAGTTCGAGGCGGAAATTTTCGTTTTTCAAATTCATAAAAACACTTCCTTCGGATTTTATATGTGATCCTTTGTAATATTTTAACCGATAGTAATATAATGTTTGAATTAATGGAGATATGAGGATGCCAAATTGGCATCCTCATATTTTATTTTTCGAAGTAATGTCCAACAAATATCATTGCCGTTTCAAAGCCCAATGGCAATGAGTCGAGGGTGATAAATTCCTCTCTGGTATGCGCTAAGTCGCCGTCTATAAGCCCCATAGATACGGAACTTATTCCCATGGAAAAGGGGATGTTGCAGTCGGTGGAAGCGGGGCGTCTTCTTGGCTTTTTCCCCGTAGAGGCTTCCATTGATGTTTCAGCTCTGACAAACAGGTCTTCCTGGCCTTCCTTGTCTTTTGATTCCTCCATACCGGGGCGAAGTCCCAACAGCTCTACTGTAATATTCATTCCGCCGGCCCTGAATTCTTCAAGTATACCTTCAAAGCTATTCTTCATCTTTTCAAGGCAGAGGTTTGAGTCTGAACGGTATTCGTAAAGGATTTCCGCCTGCTGTGCAATGGTATTTACCGAGGTACCGCCTGAGATCATGCCCACGTTATAGGTGGTCTTGCTATTTTCGTCGGTGGGTACTTCTACCTGATAAAGTCTGTTGACAAGGGCAGATATCTGCTGTATAGCGTTTTTATTGCCAAAAGCGTTGTAGGAGTGGCCGCCTTCGGTCTTCACTTCTATTCTGTATCTTGCGGAGCCTACGGCCTTTACTACGATACTGTGTATTTCTCCGTCAAAGGAGATAAGCTCCTTGACCCTTGCACCGTATTTGTCCATTATGCTGCGGCAGCCTTTAAGGTTTCCAAGCCCCTCTTCGCAGGAGTTAGCAACGAAGAGAATGCCACAAGAAGGCTTTCTGCCGCTTTTGAGCATATATCTTGCGGTCAGCATCATTATGGCCAAATTAGACGTGTCGTCGCCAACACCGGGGCAATAGAGCTTGCCGTCGGCTTCAACTATTGGCATGGGTTCGGTATCGGGGAATACAGTGTCCGTATGGGCCATAAAAACGGTTATTTGGTTGTTTTCGGTAAGATTAAGGGGACAGATAACGTTCTTTGCCTCATCAATATAAACGCCCTTAAAACCTGCATCCTCAAACCACGCTTTGCAGAACTCAGCTCTTCTTTCCTCATGGTGAGAGGGGGCGGGGATGCCGCAAAGGGTCACTATAAGCTCCTTAAGCTCGTCAATGTGGGATGCTATATATTCTTTTGCACTACTATCAAGTATTGTATTCATCTTTATTCCTCTTTTGCCTTTTATTGGGCGGTTATTTTGCCTATTTCGGATAGGGTGGGGCAGAACTCAAAGGTATATTCCACTCCTGAGGCCTTTGCGGCTTCGGAATAGAAAACGTCTTCGTTCATGGTAACTTCCACCGATTTGCCGCCGTCGGATACCTTGATGTCTGCCGTAACGATTATTATATCGAGGGCATAGTCAACGTAGCCCAGTTTTTCGTATTCATCCCTCATATACTGCATATCTATATCTGCGTACTGGGTGAGTATCTCGTCGATTATGGTGGCGTAATTGCCCCCTAACTGATAAAGGACGTAATCGGAAGAGGTAAGGTTTGTAAACTTCTCCCCGTAAAAAAGCTGTACCGCTTCCTCGTTACCCTTCACGGGAATAAACATATTCTTAAACTCGTTAAGATAATCGGGAACGGAAGCGTCCTCTTCATAGCTTGAAAAGCTGCGGTCAAGAACCTTCATATAGTTTTCTATTCCCGTCAGCGCCTTTTTATAGCCATCTCCTGTAAATGCCAGATAGAAGGGGAAGAAGTCGTCCTGCTTTTCGACGTTTGTAATAAAGAACAGGGCTCTGAAATTTTCGTCGTCAATTTTATAAACTCTCATACAGGGAACGTAGGTGTTTCTGTAAGGATCAAAATATCTTGACATAGCCGTAGCCGAGCCGTAGAGAGTGGTTTCTCCGTCCTTTGAGGCGTATACTGTGAGTATATTTTGTTCCAGAGTCTTTTTCTTATTTTTGCCCGTAGTTATCTCAAAAGAGGGGGCAGTTTTTAACCCCTGCTTGAGCTTTACGTTAAGCACCTTATCCTGATTGTATAACTCATAGTGCTTCAGCGTAGGGCTTTCCGTGTACTGGGTAGACCCCTTTGTCATGCTGATAACGTATTGGTTTATCTCCTTTTCCACGTTATACACCGTGGTTGACGAGCAAGCGGTGGCTGTCAGACACAGAGCAACGAGAAAAAGAGCCAGAATAGCTTTAATAGTTTTCATTGTATGTTTCCTGTATTAAAACAGGGCGGTGACAGAATGTCCCGCCCTGTTGTTATATGTGGCAAATTAGTCCTTAAGGCCGATACTTCTGAGGTAATCGTGGCTTCTCTTGAGACAAGCAAAGGGATCTTCGCCATAGCAGTTGTCCTGCTCAACGAATGCGTATTCAGCGCCGGCCTCGATAAAGGCTTCGGTAATGCCTTCCATATCAAGGGTTCCTTCGCCTACAACGGCAAACTTACGGGTGCCTTCTTCGTCAAAAATAAGGTCCTTATAGTGAACGCAGGGGATTCTGCCTGCAAAACGCTTGATTTCTTCAACGGGGTCGTAGCCGCCTGCCTTTACCCAGTGGGTATCGAGGGTAAAGCCCATATCGGTAGCGGGAATCTTTTCAGCGATAACGTGGAGAGCGGGCTTGCCGTCTACTTCGTTAAGATATTCAAAAGCGTGGTTGTGGTACATAAGGTAGGAGCCTGCTTCTGCGATCTTCTTTGCGGCTTCGGGAGTCTTTGCCATGAAGTCCTCGTAGCCTTCAAAGCCCTTGGGCATAGCACCGATACCTACGTACTTGCAGCCGAACTTCTTGTGGTCAGCGGCAACCTTTTCGGGGTTTTCGATAATAGCGTCATAGTTAAAGTGGGTAAGGTCACAGGTAAGGCCTGCTGCCTTGAGAGCCTCTGCCAACCACTCGGGGTCGTAGGCACAGGTACCGGAAACCTGTACGGATCTGTAACCGATGTCGGCAACCTTCTTAAGAGTTTCTGCAAATTCTTCGAGAGTCTGGGTATATGCTCTGAGGGTATAGAGCTGAGCGCCTAATTTCATGGAAAAATCCTCCGTTTAATATTATCTGAATTTATTATAGCACATTATTTATAAAAAAACAAGTACGAAAATGGGGTTATACGTTGTAATTATGCTGAAGAATGATATCGTCGTTTATGGAGAGGACGAAATCTCCCGATTTGATTATCTCGGCAAGCTCAAAAGAATCCTGAGGAATCTTATTGGTCTGCAACGCGGTAAGGCCCTCTTTTCCGGGATGATGAAGGTCGGAGCCTGAAATGTGTACCTTTTTGGTGGTGCAGGCGTGTCTTGCCGCCAAGGCAACTGCTGAGTTATGGCCGGGATGCAGGTTATACGCCTCAACGCCGTCTATTCTGTCAGGTGTATATACCAGATCCTTTCTGCAAGGATGAGCCTGAATAATAATATTTCTGTCGTTTTTACAGTTATCGTAATATTCCTTACTACCCTTTCCTATGTAACGGTAGAGGTCGTGAAGGTCGTTTTCGTCAATTCCGTATATGAGATAATCGTTGGGCAGATCGGCAAAATGAGCCTCCGCGCCCAGAAGAACCTTTACACCAAGCTTTTCGCCCTCGTCGTAGGCTTCAAGAAAGTCGTTCATAAAGAATGCTACGGCATCATCCTCGCTTCTCTT